>CAXTCR010000007.1:0-37036 GCA_964242555.1 uncultured Ktedonobacteraceae bacterium | reverse complement strand
GCGGTTGTGAAGGAAACAATGAACCAAAAATAATACATTGCAGGCTGCTTGTGGGCTAAGCCCACAAGCAGCCTGCAATGTATTATTTTTGGTTCATGCTAGTTCAACATTGACAATGGCAAGCTAAACGGTATAATGCTTATAATATATAGTTGCACAAAATCGGAGACAAATCCTATTGCATATGCAGAAAGAAGGTAGCAGCTATGTCTATTGACTTTCATGATGTCGAGAAATTACAAGCCCTTTATCCCGAAAATCAAATTGAATTGAGAGAAGGTAAGCTGATTGTTATGAGTCCAGCAGATGATAGCTCAGCTGAGGTAGGTGTGCGCTTTAGTTCGCTCTTAGCCATTTGGGTGTATAGTCATAATTTGGGGAGAGTTCTGGACTCAAGTGCCGGTTTTCGGTTTCCAAATGGAGATTTGCTTTCTCCCGATGTTGCGTTTGTGTCACGGGCACGAGTCAAGCGAAGCACTCGCTCGTTTCCTTCAGTAGTTCCTGAACTTATCGTCGAGATTAAGTCGCGTAGTGATCGCGTTCGTACAATAGAAGAGAAAATCGCCCTCTTTCTAAAACAAGGCGTTCAGGTCGGCATTCTCATTGATCCTGATAAAAAGGTTGTCTCGATATATCGCAGTGCTGGCGTTACTGGTGATGATGGAGATATCGTCCTACAAAAAACAACGCTGCAAAATGATGATGTCTTAACTATTCCAGAATTGTTTCCTGGTTGGGAAGTTGCAATTAATCAATTCTGGACTGCTGTTTACGAGTAGAAGTAGTAAACAATCAAACAGGAGGGCAGAGGCAATTATTCGCGCTAGAGACGCTGGCCTGTCCTGATGGCCCTTGCGGGTTATGCATTCGCCTCCTATAATGCATATTGATGTGTCTTTTGTAAAAATAGGACACAACGGGACAAGTACCCGTTGTGTCTCTTCGTTCTTAGGAGGATTTTATGGTCGTTACTATTACACAATGGGTCTTGCGTGTCAGCGCGCTACTCGCACTTATTCTCGGCATTTTGTTCTGGACAGGGAACGCACCGGATGCGCTCATTCCCGTACATATAACTCTGGGCATTCTTGTAACACTATCGCTCTGGGTGCTTGGCTTTCTATTTGGTCGGTCAAGAGGTGGGAACTGGCGCTTCGCGTTACTTGCCTTTGCATGGGGCCTGCTTGTCATAGGCGTGGGTGGTTCACAAATTGGACAGGACCCCAGTACTATCGTCAAGATACTTCATCTCTTGATAGGATTGCTCGCGATTGGCATCGGCGAAATGTTCGCAGGTCGCTACAAGCGTCTCAATGTGGCACTTGCCCAAACGATGTAAATTATAATAGATTTTATTCTTTCATAGGGACCACGTTGACGGCGTCCAAGTCGATTTATCGTCTATGATTTGTTTGATTAGCGACCTATAGCCAATGAATTGGCCTTGGACGCCGTCAACGTGGTCCCTACGAAAAAAACATCATGACATATAGATTTCTATTTCTCTGACATCCTCAGTGTAGCCCACAAACATGGACGATTCGTTACGAAAGCGTCATGATTTGCTCAAGCTTGACGTTCTGAAGTGGGGATTGACCTGCGTGATGACCGCCATGATCACCTGTGGTACAAACAGAATGAGTACGGTATAGATGGGACCCACGAGTTGTAATAAGAGGCCCGTTGCCAGCAGTCCCAATAACTGGCTGGTTAAGATGGCTATGCGGTTGACGCTATTGACGCGGCCTTGCAGGTAGTCGGGCGTGTGGGTGAGACGATAGCTGTATTGGGTGGCGTTGTGGATGGGCACGATGATGAAGCTTACAGCCGTCACGATACCAAGGACCAGTGGATTGGGTGCGATAAGAAAGCAGAGCCATGTAACGACCCAGATCCATGTTGCCCAGATCAGGCGTTGCTTGAAGCTGTAGCGACGTGTCAGAGGTCCAATCAACAATGCGCCAACAATACTACCAAGGCCGCCCGCAGCAAAGATCAGGCCAATGGCGATCTTCGAGGCGTGCTGCTGCTGCGCGAAGACGAGCAAAACGAGTGTGTAGCCAATACAACAGAAGATGAGCACACTATTCATGACAGTAAGAAAGCGTATAATAGTGTGATGCCAGAGCCAACTTGTACCCTCCATGATTTCGGTCCATAAATTCTGTCTCGGCACCACACGCTCCTCCTGGAATTGCTTGCCAATGAAGAGCAACGAAGCGACCGAGACGGTATACGAAACCGCATCCGCAAGGAAAGGAACGATGTTGCCTATCGTGTAGAAAACGCCGCTTAACGATGGTCCAATAAAGCTTCCTAGCGATTCTATCATCATAGATTGTCCCAGCGCGTCTGAAAGCTGGTCTTGTGACACAACATGTGGCAAACATGCTGTCTCGGCACTATTGAAAAAGATAAACAACGAACCCTCAAGAAACGCAACGACAAAAAGTTGTACTCCTGTTAGCAAACCGAATGCATAAGCGACAGGGATGCTGCCAAGTGCAAGAGCACGTCCAGCATCACAAATAATCATGACATATCTGCGATTCCAGCGATCAACCAGTGCGCCTGCCACTAGTCCAAAGAGCAGGGAGGGGACAGAGCGTATCGCGGCAATGAGACCTGCTAGAAACGGTGAATGCGTGATGGAGAGGATGAGCCACGGGAAGGCCAACAGCGAGACCTGCGAACCAACCGTTGAAATTGCTTGCCCACTCCACAAGAGCACAAAATCACGGTTGTGCCAGAGTGAACGCTTTTGTAGTGTTGCCATAGGAAAGATTGCTCCGTATCTGCGCCTCGAAAAGAAAACTGTACATATGGATTGGCAGACACGCACTTTTTAGGAGGGGAGACAGATGGGGTGGACGAAGCGCAGAAAAGGCCACGTACATCGGTCAGCACTGGAGAAGGGCGTGCTGTGCGACATACGTCGATGCCTATTTGAAACCACGTAAGCTCGGCGTATGCGCTTACGTGGCCTGGTCAGCCATTTGCAGTTGGCTCACTGTAACGAACTCTTTGGAAATGGTGCCAATAATATTTAGGCGTTTCTTTCTCATGCCTAAAGGGTATCATATCAGAGAAACAACGTCAACGAGAGGGCCTGAGAAGCGGTTCGCTTCTCAGGCCCTCTCGTTGACGTTGTTTCCGTGAGCAGTTATTTCACGGAGATGACGAAGGGGACTTCCGCGATGTACATGGGGCAGAGTTGGCCGGGTTTGCACAGGGCTTGCATACGGAATTCAAGGGTGGTTGTGCCGGCGGATTTGGCGGTAAAACGCCATACGCAGACGTTATCGGCCTTCCATGCATAGCCTGCTGGCTGCTGTATCTCAAGATTTCCCTCTGAGGCTGTCGGGCCAGACCACTTCTGACCAAAGGGGAGACGAATCTCCACCACATCGCCAACCTTTGCCGTAATCGTGCTGTTCGTCTGGTTTGGCTTCACGAGCACATTTGCAGTTGAGGGAGCAGTGCTTACAACCATATCGCTTGGACAGCCCTGAGCAGTACCATACCCCTTAACAGCCGTTGGAGAGGGATTTACTGTAGGGGTATTACTGCTCCCTGTGCCGCCAGTGCTTGTGCCAGAAGTTGAGTTTGTACCACACGCAGCAATGATACTCATGAGAGCAAGAAGCATGAGAGGGAGAAGAAATGAGAACCGTTTAGGATTTGCTATAGTAGAAAGACTACGCATTATGTATACTCCTTTAGTGTGTTTGCATTGGAAACTCCATTCCTTGTCAATGACGCTTTTTGTTGAGAAAAAGTTCCCTCTAATTGTCGTCACCTTCTTATACTGCATGAACGTGTATGCTCTAGCAAATATGGTGGAGTCAAGGGATATGTGGGGCATCATCGAGAAAATAGTATCTACCCTAAGCAGGAAAGTGATAACATGATTGGACGGTATACGCGCTTTGTAGCCTTTCTGCAACCAATTCTAAGCATCTGGTTTTTCGCAGGTATGCCGCTCAGCATGCTGCTCAGCAGTCTTTATACCTACTTTGGCATTGCGCAGCCTCCGCTCCTCTTTTTTCTCTCAAGCGGAACATATTTTAGTGGGAGTCTTTTGGGAGGCTTTTGGAGCATAGGACGTTTACGTATGCCAAAGAAGGCTCCTGTTGAACTTCTTGCATACCTTTGTGTACTACTGGGAAGCCTTGGCTTTCTCTGCCTTGGCGTTGTCTTTGCCGTTGTTGGGTGTAGGCGTCTCTAAAGACAAGTTACGCTTTCTCTAAACTATACGTGGTAGAGCTTCTACGTATCCGACGCCACCACGTTATACCTATCGCAAGCAGCACAATAGCAACACCATCAAATACAGCTTCGTAGGGCAAATCATTGTAACACATACCTAGGAATGTTTGCTGCTGACTCGCGGGCGAAGCACAGACATGTTCATTCACGATATGCAGATGCAGAATGGCATGTTGGATGACGCCATCATAAAGATTGAAGGCGCCAGCTCCAATAAAAATAGCGGCGATAATCGCGGTACGGTAAGGCTGGGACCAACTTTCGCGCCAACGCCAGAGGCGGAAAGCTCCATACAGCAATAGCAGTGTGCTAAAGGCGTGAAATATGCCATCGCTGAGGAGACGCCCATGCTGGTCTGTATTCCAGTAGAACGTATGCCATTGTAACAACTGGTGCAGCAGCGTTTCATCTAAGAAGGCTGCAATGCCGATACCTAGCAATATGCCTGTCCAGAATGCCGATCGAGACATTCTTTTCTGGCTCTCTAGCTCTTTTTCTATCATAGCAGTACATACTCATATTCGTTGACTAAGCAATTCATCATAAACACGCTAGGTGCATCCCAAATGTTACAGGCTGGTGCCTAGGGAAGCGTACTACGAAAAAGGTGTGTTCTACAATTGCAGAACACACCTTTTTGTGGCTCGGCGTTATTTTCCTGCGAATGCGCCTTTACGTTTCTCAACAGAGGCAGCGATACCCTCTTTGGCATCCTCGCTCTGGAAACAGAGCTGCTGCAGTTCACGCTCAAGGGCCAGTGATTCAGAGAAAGCCATTTCAGAGCCGGACTGGACGGAGCGTTTGATACGTCCGACGGTTTTAGAGGCACGGTTTGGCGGGCAGAAGGTTTTGGCGTATGTCATGACCTGTTCCCAGTAGTTTTCAGGCTCGTAGATGTAGTTAATCAAGTCAAGTTCGAGCGCGTCTTCAAAGCTGAACAAGCGTCCCTCGGTCATCAGTTCAATTGCCTTGTTCTTTGGCAACGCGCGCGCCATACGTTGTGTGCCACCTGTGCCAGCCATGACACCCAGATTGACCTCCGGCAGACCAACCTTGCCAGCACCACGTCGAGCGATACGAATATCGCAGGCCAGCGCGATCTCCAGTCCACCTCCGACAGTATGACCATTGAGCGCGGCAATTACCAGTTTGGGCGTCTGCTCAAGGCGTGTGAGCGTCTCGTTTGCATGCAAGCAAAAATAGTATTTGAAGGACGGGGAGACCTTGTTGAGCATACTAATCTCCGCGCCAGCGCAGAAGAACTTTTCGCCCTCGCCGCGGATGACCAGCACATGCACGCTCTCATTAAAGCGGGCCTCAAGAATGGCGCGATCAAGTTGCTGCATCATCTCATAGCTATACGTATTGGCGGGTGGATTGGTGAGTTCGATTACCGCGACACCTTCGGTCACAGTGTAGTTGACCAGTGTCCGCTCGGTTGTTGTGGTCATGCTTAGCTTTCCTTTCGTGCTGCATAGTCGTCTAGGACATCATCATCCTTGATACGTTCAAATGGCGTATGACAGTCGTTACAATAATACTGCACGGTCAGAAGTTGCTGGCCGAACAGCGAAAAGAGTTCTGTGTCATGTGAGCCGCAGTAGGGACATTGTACTTGCGCTCCCAGCGTTTCCCGTTCGTCCGCATTATATGGCATGGAGTCTTCTCCCCACGCTGTCCCATCGTTCCCACGGCAGTTCCTCGCGTAGTTCCCATTGTTGAAGCGTCTGGTCAAATAGCGCAGGAACTTCAAAACCCATCTGCTGGAGTGTTGGTATAACCTTCTGCAAATAGCGGCGTCTTAGCTCATCGGGCAAGGCGTCAATGATACCTTCTTGTGCGAGTTGCGCCATTACAGGGTCATCGTTGGGACCGAACCAGCAGAGCGTTTCGTACCAGAGGGCATCAAGCGAGGCGGCAAGCGTTCTTTTTACGGCACCACCGGCCTTAGCAAGGCGACGTACCCAGCCCTCACCATGCATGAGGTGGATGCGCTCCTCCTGCAGAATTTTGCGGGCACGCTGACGCAATGGCTCGTAGGTCGAGTTCTGCGCGGCCTCAAAAAAGGTGCTCAGGGCGGTATCGAAGAGAAAGTTTGTGGCGACAAAGTCGGACCAGCCGGCGAAATCGTGGTCAAGAAATGCGAGCGAGTAGTGGAGCGTACGCGTTTCAGGCTCTACCTGTACCGGGTCCGCTTCAGCCTGAACAAAATCATCAAGTAGAGGATAGAGCGTGCGTGCGTGACCTAGTTCGTCCTGTGTCATGGCGGCGGCAGCCACAGCTGCTTCAAGTGCTGGAGCACCATTACACCAGTAGGCATAGCGCCTACCCACCGCTTGCTTATTGTCGGCAAGCGAGGACAGGATAGCGAAGAGGGCAGGATTGTCAACGCGTGTGCGCGAAGAAGTGTTCATAACATACTCCATCCTTACGAGCGAATCACGGTAACGATGCTATCGCGTGGAATAATCACCATCTCAACCCAGCTAAACTCATCGTAGATGCTGCGGGCGTAGACCTTTGCCAGCTCAACATCATCTGCCATGACGTTGCCGATCTCGTGTAGTGGCTCGTCATATTTGCGGCGGGCGTAGACCTGCCAGACGACATCCGATGGGGCGGGAGGACGTGCTGAAGCGGTCCCTACAGAGTTGGTCGAGGATTGGGCGCGTGATGCATCGGTCCCTATGGGTTCGCTCATGCTGACACTCCCCAGGAGCGCATAATGTCGATGCCCTCCTCGCTTAATCGCGCCTTTGTCCACACAGGCTCCCATACGATGTCTATGAGCACGTCGCGCACACCCAGTTCCTGTAACAGGCGATCGCGAATGTCATCGGTGATAAACTCCATTGCGGGACAGCCCATCGCGGTAAAGGTAAGCTTGAGATGAACAACTCCATCCCTTTGCGCAAGCGCGACGATCAGGCCCATATCTACCACGCTGATCGGGAGTTCCGGGTCCATTACGTCACGTAAAGCGTCCCAGAGTGCTGGACATGCGCTATCTTCTTGCGCATGGGTCTGTAGAGAAGGATAAGTGGCGGTCATGGGACTAGTCCTCTTCCTCCAGTTGACGCAGCATGTCTTTTTTGCCGCGCTGAATCATGGCGACAAACTCTTCGTTCTTAGGGCCGCGTGCCTTCCAACGCTTCATCACATCAGCCCACGTGCAGGCATCCTCCCAGCGTTTAGCCTTTGCATTAAAGTGTGCAGGGAATGCGCATTCGATGACGTATTTTTTCTGCTCCTCGTCATAGTGAGCCGGTACATGGAGTTGTAGTTCGTTGCACAGTGGTACTGCGGTCGAGAGCCAGATTTGACGCAGCTCATCGTTACTATGACCCTTAAAGCCGTAGTCGAGTTGCTCGCTGTGTTTCTTTTGATCGTCGGGTAGACCAAACCATTCAACGGTGAGCAAGAACATCCAATTCACTGCTTGCTGAAGGGCTTCATGACCTTCACGTGTCTTGTTCAGTTTACGCATACCCTGCTCACCATGTCGCAGGTGAAACGTTTCTTCCTTATCAACCTTCACAAGGGCGCGCTTCCAGGGACCGAAGGTAGTGCTCTGGTAGATATCACCGAGCAGCGTATAGCCAGCGCGGTCGTAGAATGCATTGGCAACGATCAATTCAACCCAGTTATCGAGGGGCACATCGAAGGCGTAGGGATATTTAAAATTGTGTGGGTCGCGCTCGAAGATTAATTTCTCGGTATCTACGCCGAGGTCACGCATGAGCCGGTACGCGATGTGTGCGTGGCCCATCTCGTCCTGGATAATTGAGATGGCTGAACCAAATGCGTTCAATGAAGGGGCGTGTGTGGCGGCATTGTAGTATGCAGGTGCGCTAATTAATTCTGTATCAGCTGAAACCGTAAGAATTCTCTTAATGCCCTCGAGATAGATGGGACTCATATGCTCGAGCGACTCGATGAGTTGTTGCTTATGAATACGTGTTAACAGAGCCTCTTCGCTCTGAAGTGTAGGTGTAGCCATACTCGTTGCACCTCAAACTGTTGGGGCTTAATCCGTTCTACCTCGATACAACGTACAATTTTCATATCTCTATATGGAGATATGAAAATTGTACGTTATGGTGTGCCAAAAGTCAAGTAGGGGTCGAATTCATTACACCATCATTTGGCATGAGAGGCGGCACGAGGGTGTAATGAATTCGACCCCTACAGAAATTTTTTAGATGCCCATAATTTTGTAGATGTAGTTTTGTGTTTCGGCGGGGACGCAACTAAGCCAGTTCGCACCACATGTACTTACAGCATAATCCAGATTGCCGCCACCAGCATTATAGGCGGCGAGTGCTTTGGCGTAGTCGCCGTTATATTGAATGGCATAGGAGGCCATGAGCCGTGCGGCACCGCTTAACGCCTGTATCGGGTCATAGGGATTGATACCCAGACCTGCGGCGGTAGCGGGTTCAAACTGGGCGATGCCGACAGCACCAGCTGGAGAGGCGGCATTAGGATCAAAGCCACTTTCGGCATAGATCTGACGTACAAAATAGTCGGGTGGGATACCCGCATTGATCGCATCTTGACGGGCGATGGCGACATACTGACTTGTGGGAAGCGTGATCGAGGGAGGATTGCCTGCGACGGTTGCAATAGGCGGAACTGTTGGCATATTCGAGGCGTCAGTGTGGGCGAGAATATTCCAATTCTGCTGTTGACCATTAGCCCATTGAGCAACACCACTAAAAATATGAAATGTGCTTTGACCACCATCAAGGGGTGCAAGCGTGAGCATAGTCAAAAGTAGTACGAATGCAATAGTGCCGAGGGCGATACCGTGCCGGACACGACGACGCATACGGCGTGGAGGCGTTTGTGGTGCCTGTGACTCTGGTAACAGGCGTGTGCGCCTGCTTTCAGCTGGAATAACTAGTAGCTGATCCGTTTTACGCGGCGAAAATGTGGCAGTTTGCAATGCCTGTATCAATGATTGTGTTGTAGGAACATCATGTAACGATTGCGAAACTGGAGAGAATTGATATGCATTGGAATATTGCTGTGACTGTCCTCCGTATCGAGCATGTACAAGTGATGATGTAACGGGTGCTTGAGAAGCACTGCTTGCTTCTGACCCTTCCTGCGAACCAGCAACACTGCCGTCAATCGAAGGAAGTGGACGGAATTGTGACATGAATCTACCTCATAACTACACTACAAGAGACAATCATTTTCGTATTGGTTAATCTACTAAAGAAAACGTAGCACGTCAAAATTCGGGAAGTGACCATACCAAAAGTAATGTAGAGGGAGACAACACACTGCCCCAAATAGAGTTACGGCTCTATTCGGGGCAGTGTGTTGTCTCTATTATTTTGTATATGCGCGCATGACCATTGCGACGAGTGCGCCAAAGGCAGTTGCTAAAAAATTGACCATGTCGTTATTCATCCACGAAATGCCACGCAGGGGACGCGTGGGTGTGCCACAGTTATGCATGCGCCTCTCAGTCTCCTTGTGACAGGCGGGACAATAGTACATGGCTTGAACGGTTGCGCCCAGGACACTATCAAAGAGGCTCCCGGCCAATCCACTTATAAGCCCGATTGAGGAGAACACGAGATAGCGTTGCCTCTGCAGCAGCGCATAGCATAGTCCCAGAGCGGTTGCGCCGGCTGCAGCAACGCTCGTGCCTAAAGCTGTAATGCCACCAGAGGTTCCGGTGGGAACATGCTGGCCGGTGAGAATTGAGCGTGGCGTCCCTGTGCTGAGTGTTCCAAGCTCAGTCGCCCATGTATCGGCGGTGGCGGTGGCAAATGCACCGATGTAGCCCGCCTCGCTGAGCCATCTTATAGTATTTTTATCACGAAAAGAGCTTAGTCCGTACATAAGTGCCAGTAGGGTTGCGACACCACCATTGGCCGCGACTTGCAGGATATCGCGCTCGCCACCCTTGCTAAATTTATCCTCGGCAAGCGCAGCCTTCTCACGCTCACGGAAGTGCGAGAGCAGACTGGATGACACAAAAAAGAAGATCAGTGAAAGGCCCCATGGCCAGCCACCAAGTCCCACCGTTGTTGTGCC
Source organism: uncultured Ktedonobacteraceae bacterium (assembly GCA_964242555.1). Classification (GTDB taxonomy): domain Bacteria; phylum Chloroflexota; class Ktedonobacteria; order Ktedonobacterales; family Ktedonobacteraceae; genus JBBQVS01. The sequence continues at coordinate 26,713 of CAXTCR010000007.1, read as the reverse complement.
CGTGATAATCGCTCCCGTCACACCACTGCGTGTGAGCGAGTGCCGGCGGTAGGCAAGGACGGCAACACCAGTACTGAAGAGTAGGCCTAGAAATGTACGTTGTAGAAGTTTATTGAGATAATGTGACATAATGTGACACCTTGTTAGGAATCGAGGTTTTTTTGTTACAGAACGCGGACAATATCAGTTCTATCTTAGAGGAGAATGTATTCTTTATCAAACTGCCAATCGCTGATAGCCTCGATTTCGACGTAGAGGTGGGGATGCAACGGGTCGATATGCTTGCTCAAATGAATATCAACGACACGGTTATCGTTGAGGCCCAAACCCTCGCACAAAGCGTCCTGCGTGATTTTGAGGCCGCCATCAAGGTCACGTTTGAGAGGTGTAGCGAAAAAGAAATCGAGGAAGAGAGCGAGATAGCCCTCACGCAAGGTATGGAGTAATTCATCCTGTATGTGTCCTTGTCGTTCAAGCGTGCGCAATATTTCGCGTACCTGACTTTTGAAGCGGCGCGCAACGACCGTGCTCACACGGTGCCCATCAACGGTTGCATATTGCTCGTTGATGCTGGGAGGAAGTGGAAGTGTGAGGCGCAAAGAAGGTAGCGACTTTTTGACGGCCCTGTTCTGCGAGGCATTCGTGCCCTGCTCGCTCATAGAGAACTCCTGATAAATAGTACTTTTAGGTAGGATTGCGATACGCATATTGTATCATATCAACATGTTTTATCGTGTACATGACATTGTTAGCAAACTGTAAATTATTATAAGAGGAAATATATTCTCTACTCGGGCGATTGGCCCTTACAGCCCTAGGGATCACTTGCTGTAAGTCGAGGAACAGCGAAAGCGAGGAGCAAACGTGATTACGTGCAGTAACTGTGGGAAGACGAATCCTGAAACTCTATCAAACTGTCAGAATTGTAATGCGCCTTTACCTACATATGTGGGCAGGGGTGAAAGTGGAGGTGGTGTGCGCAATAAGGAGCAAACGGCACTGCCAGCGTGGTTAGAGTCACTCCGTGCTGGAGATCGTCCTGCAGTCACGCCAAAAAGCTTCTCGCAAGAGGATATGCGTGAAGAGGGCATGGTACCGAGTTGGATGCAGCCCAATCGTGGGCAAGAGGAGAGAGTCTCTAACAGTTTTCCATCGGTGCGTCCAGCAGCATCACCTGCCCCTAATACAGATGAGAGCTATTTGCAGCAGAGGAATATTTCCGCAAATTCGCTGATCGACGCGAATGCATTGCCTTCATGGATGCAGCCGGAAAATCCCCAAACACCGCCACAAAACATTTCGGCGTCGAGCCTTGTCCAACCAGAGTTTATGCCTGATTGGATGAAGACAATGCAGCCTTCGGGTCAGCCGCAACAAGCTCCCGCACAGCAACCGCCACTACCGGCTCAAGGGTTCTCGGCCCAGCAATTAATTGACCCCCAGTCGTTACCGAGCTGGATGCAGCCTGATGGAGGACAAAATGTTTCTTCGCCCTCGCCTTCGATACAAACGCCATCTTCCAATCTACCAGGCAGTGGGTCAACAGGTCAGCAGGGTTTTGCAGCCTCTTCATTGTTAGACATGAACGCACTGCCCACATGGATGCGCGAGGGCGAGCAGGCGCCTCAAGAGCAGCGTGGGTCAGTGCAGTCACAGCAACAACCACAGGCATTTCAGTACCAGTATGAGCAGCCGCAAGCATTTCAGTACCAGTATGAGCAGCCACAACGTTCTCAGCCTCCTGTTCCACCAACTGGTCAAAGTCAAGGCGGAACGCTTTCAATGGGATCGTTAATCGACGTGAACTCGCTGCCAGAGTGGTTGCGCGCTTCATCCGATATGCCACAAAGTCAACCAGGGCAGATTGACGCGAATCGCTATTCAGGCCCTAACGCGTCTCCCAATTATGCCTTTCCGCCCCGGCAGGAGAACATGCGTGTCCCAAGTCGTCCGCGCAATGAGGCAGGGGTAAACGAGGACAGCGAGGTTGCGGCAAATGTCTTTTCATCGATGCTGGGCGTTGCCTCAAACGCTCCACAGTATCCACTACAGCCACAGCAACCACAACAGGGCAACTATGCGATGCCGGGTGGACAAGCCATGGGGAATATGGCTCCACCACAACAGGGTAACTATACGATGCCGGGTGGACAAGCTATGGGGAATATGGTCCCCCCACAACAAGGAATGCAATATCCACAGGCATATAATCCGCAAGGATACGCGCCACAGATGCCTGTACAACAGAATTATGGCTATCCGCAGCAGGGGCAGGGAGGCTACCTCCAGCAGAATATGTCGCAAGTACCTCAGCAAAACGAGAGGCCTGCAAAGAAGGCTGGTCTCTTCGAGGCTATTCGCAATTTCTTTTTCCCTAGTAAGAAAACAGAAGGATAGTGAAGATGTATACGCAACCTCAATTTGAGGAGCAACAACAAGCGCAACAAGGAAGACCAGTGCAAAGTCAGAATACAGCATCTGCTAATTCACTACTGGTTGCAGATTGTGGTACCGTCTTTACTAAGGTCTCCCTGTTTGGACTTGTTGAAGGTCAATATCGTCTCATGGCGCGCGGGGAAGCACCAACAACCCTGCTTCCGCCACAAAACGATATTACACAGGGCATTATTGGGGCTGTGCATATCATCGAGGGAATAACTGGTCGGCAATTTCTGTCACAGGGGCAGCTCATTACGCCTGAAGAGGAGACTGGCGATGGCGTTGATGCCTTTATCACAACGATCAGTGCTGGAGGTCCACTACAACTCGTTGTGTTAGGCGCAGTCACCCGCACGATGGAGGCCCTTGCAGAGCAAGCTGTGTCTGGATTGTATGCCGAAATACACGCAATACCTTCACCATCATTTGTTGTCGCCAATGCGAACGCTTCGACACAAAATTCAGCAGACTGGACACAAGAGCGACTATCGCTGGAGTGGGAACGGCAGCTAGCGCAAATGCGTGAGATCAATCCACATGTCGCGCTGATCGTGGGCGAGGTTGAGAAACAGGCAGATGCTGCATACCTGCAAGAGGCTTGTCAGTTGTTGATCAATTTCGCGCAGGATCGTGAAGGGCGCCGGGCTTCGGGTACAAACGAGCATACAGCGCAAACAGCTGTACTATACGCGGGCGCAGAGCAGTATAATGATGCTGTGCGAAATATGCTCTACGGAGTTGCAGATGTAACGCGAGTAAACACGCTGGTCTCCCAGGAGCAGTTAGGTTCAATCAGCATTGCAGTGGCTGCACTACATGAACGAAACATTTTACAACACCTACCAGGTTATCAGCGTGTTCATGCGTGGGCAAGTACAGCACCAGTGGCAACTGCAACCTCATTAAGTAGCCTTGTCCGCTTCCTGGCGCAACATTATGCCATGAATGTAACGGCGGTTGATGTTGGTGGTGCGACGACCACCGTGATGCTTTCGGGCGAGCAAGGTGAATTTGTGCCAAATGTCAACGCTGGGATTGGTGTAGCGTCAGGCATGGGGGCAGTTTTGCAGCAGGTTGGTGCGCAACGGATTACGAGATGGTTGCCATTCGCGCTTTCCGAGGAGGAGCTGCGCCAGTTTGTGCTCAACCTTATACAGCATCCCCATGTATTGCCCACCAATAATAGAGACTTACAGATCACTCACGCTATCGCACGTGAGGCAATGGTCCTGACAGTCGAGATGGCGAGGAAGAACACGAGAAACTGGCCTGATGCCGACCTTATCCTTGCGACAGGTGGCGTACTGGCCCATGCTCCAACATATGGACAGGCAGCCTTAATGCTGCTGGACGCATTGCAACCGCGAGGCGTCACCTCGCTTGTGATAGACAAAACCATGCTTATCTCGCAGCTGGGTGCAGTCGCGACCGTCGCACCAATTACCGCGGTCCAGGTCAATGAAAACGACGCGGTGACGCACCGTTTAGGGACCTGTGTTGTGCCTTTTGGACAACTACAGCCGGGACAGGTAGCTCTCACTGTTGGGGTTGAATACACGAACGGGCGGCAAATCAAGGTCGAGGTGATGGCAGGCACAATTGAGGTCATTGCTTTGCGTCCAAATGAGCAAGCACTGCTTACTTTGTTCCCGGCCCCAGGAGTCGATGTTGGACTTGGACCTGGAGAACGTGCCCGTGCCGCTGAAGAGATCGATGGCGGCCTTGTCGGGCTGATTATCGACGCACGAGGCCGCCCGCTCATCCTCCCCACGCACGAGGCCGAGCGACAGGCGCAAATTATGCAATGGATGCAAGCAATAGGCGCGTAAAACATATATATACGGGTCTAATTGGTCACACCCCGCACACGCTGAGCGTGTGCGGGGTGTGACCAATTAGACCCGTATAGGATAAAAAATATTGGTAAAGGAGCACATAGGGATGGCCTATCAGCCTGGGTGGTCTGTGGTCCCGCAGACGGGTGTGAGATGGGAGCGCTGGCCTGGTGGGTACAGAGAAAATGTTTTAGCACGTAGTGTGCCGTTAGTCTACAAAGGACAAGAGGTGCAGCCCGACCAGCCAGTGCTACGCATGGAGCATCGCACTGTAATGGGAAGGATTGTGCAGGATGAGGTTGTTCCGGCGGGTCTTTATGGGCAGGTGGTTGATGTCACATGGCGCGGGGGAGTCGTTATCGAGACGCAAGCAGCGATAGTGCGCGGCAAAATTGGCGCTGGCAATCAGGTCGCGGGGGTACTTCACGTGGTGCAAGGCGACATGTTAGATGCTCCGTTACCCGCAGGTGCAATACTTGTGGTGACTAGCTCAGTTAATTTTGTCATGTTACGTCAGGCACTGCTTGCTGGAGTTTCAGGTATTGTTGCGGGTAGCATTGCGTTACGAGACCTTGAGGGTTTCTTGCGAACAGACATTCTTGAGTTACTCCAGGACATCGACATTGAGCAGGCCCAAGCAACATTGCCTGCAATGACGGTTTTATTTACCGAAGGGCTGGGAACGGCATCTATGACTCAGGAGACACTACGTCTATTACAAGCGAGGCAAGGAACAATCGTCTTACTTTCGGGCGTGACTTCGCCAAGGCGAGGTATTGTGCCCGAACTTCTACTTTCGTTCTCTCCAGAAGAGATACAACGTTCCTGGCAACCAGTACAACAGGACCTTTCGCTCTCATTGGGAGCGCGGGTACGTGTGGAGAATGGTGAACATGAGGGAGCAATCGGCACGATAGAGTATATTTTTTCTTATGAGCAAGTCTTTCCATCTGGCATTCGAAGTCGCGCACTCCGCCTCCGTCTGGATAATGGTGCATCCTTGCTCGTTCCAACAACCCTTGCTAGAAGGATAGGTTAAGACCGTCCAGAAGCGCGTTTATCCACATTTTCATCGGGTTATCCACATCTTCCTACAAATATGTGGATAACTTTTCATTCCCTTTTCCGTTCATGCTACTTTCTCCCATTCGCATTCGTTTAACTCCTGACACGTTTAACAGGCTAACTCAGGAGTATTTATGGCATTTCTTTTACAATCGCAAAGTGTTGCACAAGAATCTATAACCGCTCATACTCATTACCCGAGAAGACGAATAGCATTGCTTCTGCTTTTGTTGTTTGCATCCCTCGGGTGCTATGTTGTACTTTCGGTTGTTGCACCACAGTTAGATGGTCTCATCGGTCCCTTTATGCTCGTCTGGGGCGGATGTTTTCTCTGCTATCTTGCTGCATGTCTCTGGGTGTTTTCAAGTGCCCCATCAACGAGACGTTGGCAGTGGATTGAGGCAGGAATTATTTTCGTAGGTGCAGTAGTTTTTCGCGTGATGCTCGTGCACCTGCCACTAGGCTTGTCACGTGATGCGTGGCGTTATCTCTGGGATGGGAGAATTATTGCCCACGGCTTTAATCCGTATCAATTCGCACCATTAGACAAGGCATTACAACCGTTGAGGAATAGTGTCTTTGGCGAGACGCCCTATCGTGAGCTTCCAACAAAATATCCTCCCGGAGCCGAGTTGTTCTATGTACTTGGCTATCTGCTGACGCCAACGAGTCTGCTAGGACTCAAGGTACTTTTCGCGCTATGTGATATTGTGACCAGTGGAGCGTTAATAGCATTATTACATCAGAAGGGGAAAGACTTACGCTACGCCCTTTTCTATGCATGGTGTCCGCTGCCGATTGTCGAGTTCGCGATACAGGGGCATATTGATGCGTTGACAATTTGCTGTACAGTGTTGGCCGTGTTATGCGCGACTAGTCCTCGCCATTCGCTGCGGATACTAGCAGGGGTGTTTCTAGGATTGGCAACACTCACAAAGCTCTATCCAATTGTGCTGTTGTTGGTGATAATACGAAGGCGCGATTGGGGTCTACTGCTGGCGTGTGGCGTCACAATTGTGCTTGGCTATGTACCCTTCTTTGTGCTTGGACATGGAACTCTATTAAATGGGAGTCCCATTACCGCGATTGTGGGACAACGGGAGTCGCATATAGGCGTTATTCAGAATGTTCTCTTTATCGAGGGATACCGGCTTCATATCAATAGTGTTTTCACACAAATACTTGTGCGGCTAATTGAAATTTGTGCAATTGGCACAACACTGTTTGTCGTAATACGTGGACGGATGCGAAAAACGATGAGTACGGAGATTGGCGTCCTGCTGTTGACTGGCGTGATACTTACGATCTACGCGCATATCTTTGCATGGTACGTTCCTGCGCTGTTGCCATGGATTGCACTGGCTATTGGACCATTGTGGACAAAACAGGGTTTTAGCGCGAAGATGCTAGCGATTTGTAGCGTATGGTATTTTACCTTTACCTGCGTCACAAGTTATATACCAGGTATCAAGCAATATGAATCGGTCCAAAACTGGTTGCTCTACTATACCTTCACCTTTGGAGTTGTCTTTATTGGCCTTGCAGTCGCTTCTGTGCTAGCTCTAAGAACGCACTACCACAACTTAACATAATATTATAGTATATAGGTAAAGCTATAGAGGTCCTGTTATCAGTTACGAACCTGAACAATCCCTGTTACAATGCTTTTACCAAACTTCGGGGGGGAGACAAGCGATGCTGCGACTAAAAGTGCGAGAGAAAGCAAGTGCCAAGACGGTGAGTATGTCCAAACTATCGAGACTCTCGGATGTCTCATACGACACGATTCAGCAGATATATCACAACCCCTACAAGGACGTGAATCTCTCGACGCTAGAAAAGATTGCGGACGCGCTCGGCATCGAAACCTGTGATCTCTTTGAGAAAGTGAGCCAGGAGACTTACACCAAAGAGCTGGCCGAGATCAAGGCCAAGAAGCTCAAAAGGGTTGCTGAGCAGGCGGACAAATATTAACTGAGCCACAAGAAAAGCTCCATCCAAACCGGATGGAGCTTTTCTTGTGGCTTTTGAGTAGTGGCGACAGGAATCGAACCTGTGACACAGAGCTTATGAGTCTCTTGCTCTACCGACTGAGCTACGCCACCATTTATTGCTTACAGAGAATATAGTATCATACCGTGTCAAGTGTTTGTCAAAGTTACGGAAGAGCGTTTTTGGCAGGAACGCTCGAAACCTCTCTTTTTGTTAGCGGCATTGACCCGAAGGGCCGACCAGTGGTGAGACGATAACGTTCGGACTTGTAACCTGTACGCCTCCTGGCTCTGGGTAGAAATGATCGCTTGGCAGACTTCCTTGCCATGTGAACACAAAGTCTGACTGCTTCTGACCGGGGAGGATGGTGAGTTTCGCAGAGGTTTGGCCGCGACCATTATTGATGGTGTAGTAGAAGACTATCGTTCCTCCCGTTGGACCCGATATGACGTGAAACACGGCGGTGTAGACGACCTGGATATAGGAGCCGCACTTCCATAGGGAGGTGGTTGACGGAGTGGCGGACATGCTAATACTTGTGACTCTAAATGGTGCTGCATTTGTTTTGATCGAGTCGGTTGAGAGGATTGAGTGTGCGTGAGATGCGGCAACTGGTGCTGCATTAGCAGTGTGACTACTTACAAGAGTTCCAAAGAATACTGCTCCCACGATAAGAAAACAAATGGCCGTTACTAGTGCTGTTTTTGCCTTCAGGTTGCTCCACATAGGACCCTCTTTCTTAGAAAAGCTGTAGAAGAGAACAATTTTTCTCGTTTGACATCACTGCAGAAGCATGAACTACAGCATTTCATAGCTTCCTACTGCAATAACGTTCGCAAGGGGTATTTTATCGTGGAGCAATTTGTACAACCAATCTTGCACACATATACTTGCTTTTTTCGGGGTATATGGGAGATATTTGAGGCAAAAAAATATCCCTGTTGCACACTCTTCAGTATGAACAAGGATACTCTTCGAGAAGGGTCAGTAGCGGGAACAGGATTCGAACCTGCGACCTCCGGGTTATGAGCCCGACGAGCTAACCACTGCTCTATCCCGCGTCAACTTTTGTATTGTACTATATCCTTTGCGCTTTGTCAAATTTTGGGTGCGTGTATTCTCAGATTGATGTGATACAATTGAGACCGTGCAAAATCTTGTGCTTTAAAAAGCATCTATTAGAATAGCCTGTAGGGATTTAATGCTATTACCCCTTGCTAGCAAATGACTATGCTAGAGGGACATGCGCAACGTTTTATCAATTCTTAAACAGAAGCAATTGTTGACGAGGATGTAATAAAATTAGAGTCTTACACGCCAATCGTTTTGCAACCCTTTATGTATAAACCAAATAATAAGGAGCAATAGCATGGCATCGACCACGACAAAAATAAGAGAGACTATTACGCGTACCATTACGGGTGAACCGGCCAAGTGGCGTTGGTATCATGGCCTCGCCTTCTATACTGTGGTGCAACTCCTGACCTTTGGCTTCGCGGCACTGACGAGTGCTGTAAATGGCAATCAGGGCAAGACGTTACGCGACAAGATATTTGGTGATGTGTCGTATTTCAGTTCATTGAAACAGTCCATTTTCACGCCTCCATCGTGGGTCTTTGGTCCAGCGTGGAGCATCAACAATTTCTTCTGCATCTGGGGTGCGTTAGCTGTGCTCAATAAGCCGAAGGGTACACCGGGCCGCGATGCATACCTTGCCTTACAGGGTGCGACATGGCTCGATTTCGTCATTTTTAACGCGGCCTATTTCAGTCTGCGTTCGCCCATCAACGCCTTTGTGCTCACCCTCATCTACGCAGCTCTGACGGTTGCCAGCGCGTGTGTCGCTATCTTCCGTCTCAAAGATACTAAGGTAGCCCTTTCGCTCACTACACTTTTAGTCTGGTTAACGGTTGCCTCCACTGCCGCTACCGCCCAAATGTTGTGGAATCGTGACGAATTCTATGATGCTGGTCCCTTCACCGAACCAGTACCTGGATTGGTTGCGCACCGCGATTAGCATTGAGCCACAAGCACAAACAGCATGCCCATGTAAACGTTGCGAGGCGTTTACATGGGCATGCTGTTTGTGTCAAAAATTCCTTTTTCGTGTATAATGGGATACACAAAACATGCACCCATTATTCTTGCTGCCCAAGGCCATATACAATCATGAACGAAAAAATACAGTCCGTCCTGAACTCGCTTCCACACAAGCCCGGAATTTACCTAATGAGGGACGTGGATGGCGTTATTCTTTATGTCGGTAAAGCTATTTCGCTGCATAGCCGTGTACGCTCGTATTTTCAGGAGTCGACCGACCTGAGTCCGAAGAACCGCAGCATGGTAGCGAAAATTGACGACATCGAGTTTATCGTCGTCAAAAACGAGGTCGAGGCGCTTGTGTTGGAAAGCAACTTTATCAAGCAGCACCGGCCTAAATATAACGTGCTCTTGCGCGACGATAAAAGCTATCCCTATATCAAAGTTTCGCTGACAGAGGATTTCCCGCGCGTCTATCGTGTGCGCAGTTTTCAGCGTGATGGCAATCGCTACTTTGGCCCCTATACTAATTCGGGAGCGGTCGATGCCACGCTCGACCTACTCAACAAGCTGTTCTCGTTCCGCACCTGTCGCTATGATGCTAGTGTGTGGGCACCACCGCGCAAAGGTGAGCCTCCTGCTGGTTGGAAGCAGAAGTTGCTGACACGTCCCTGCACGCAATACTACATCCATCGCTGTGTCGCGCCCTGTGTTGCTTATGCCTCACGTGAGGAATATGACGCCATCATTCAACAGGTCATACTCTTTCTCGAAGGCAAGCATGATGAAGTGATCGAGAGTCTTGAACAGCGCATGGAGCAGGCGGCGGAAGACCTGAATTTTGAGGAGGCCGCACGCATTCGCGACCGTATCGCGGCGGTTTCACGGGTACTGGAAAAGCAGCGCATCATCAATACCGAGGGGCAGGACGACCAGGACGTTATCGCACTGGCAAGCGGCGACGACGAAACCTGCGCGCAAGTCTTTTTCTTTCGCAATGGTAAGCTCGTTGGGCGCGAATTCTTTATCCTGCAGGGTACGCGTGACAGTAGTCCAGGGGAGGTCATGACCTCGTTCCTGCAACAATTTTATGAGACCTCACCGCATATTCCCGCTGAGATTATCGTCGAGACCGAGCCAGATGACCTTGCGGTAATCCAAACATGGTTACGAGAGAAGCGTAAAAACACAAGTGGCGCAAAAAACGCGAATGTGTCAATCAATGCTCCGAAGCGAGGCGACAAGGTACGGCTTGTTGAGATGGTCAAGAACAACGCGAAAGAGGTGCTGGAGCAGCAGCGTATTAAGTGGTTGACCGATACACAGAAGACACAGCTTGCTCTTGAGGAGTTGCAGGAAGCGTTGAATCTCTCCTCGCCCCCACAGCGCATCGAGTGTTATGACATCTCGAACACGCAGGGCACAAACTCGGTAGGCGCGATGGTCGTGTTCGAAGGTGGGCGGCCAAAAAATAGCGAGTACCGGCGTTTCAAGATCAAGAGTGTCGAGGGGGCCAACGACTTCGCAAGCTTGCAGGAAGTCATCCGGCGTCGCTTCCGTAAAGCAGCATCGGCCCAGGCGCAAACGCTCGACGCCGAAGAAACCCTTGCGGTTGAGGAGATTGATGTAAGCGAACAGGCAGCTAAGGGGGGGAGTCTGGACAGCGTTGGGCATATCGAGAACACGGACGAAGAGCCTGATGGCAAGACACAGCAGCATCACGATTGGGCCTTACCCGACCTAGTGATTCTCGATGGTGGCAAGGGTCAGTTGAGCGCCGTGATGGAGGTCATGAACGATCTACACTTAGATATTCCAACCGTGGGTGTGGCGAAAGAGGATCATACACAGAGCAGTTACCAGGAGGAGATATACATTCCTGGCTCGCCTGACCCAATTATCCTACCGCGTTCGTCACAAGGATTGTACATGGTGCAGCGTATCCGCGACGAGGCCCACCGTTTCGGTATCACCTACCATCGCAAACTGCGCTCCGACCGCACCTTCAAATCCGTGCTCGACGAAATTCCCGGCATTGGTCCCAAGCGCAAACAGGCTCTGCTCAAGCACTTTGGTTCCGTCAAAGCCATAAGTGCGGCCAACATCGACGATCTTGCGGCCCTCGATGGCATGACTCGCGACGCCGCCGAGAAGGTTAAGGAATATATTGGGAAACTGGAATAAACCCGCTTCTGAAGCGTGTTGCTTATTGTATACGTATATTATACTACCTATAGAGGTAATCACAAATACATACAAGGGGTGATTGGTACTATGCCAACCTATGAATATCTATGTAAAACATGTGGGCACCGGTTCGAGACATGGCAGAAAATGACTGACGAGCCGCTCACCACTTGCCCCAGCTGCGGCGCCCAAATTCGCCGCGTTCTCTTCCCTGCTGGCGTCGTCTTTAAAGGCTCGGGCTTCTACAAGACAGACCATCGCGACTCCTCTAATGGTGAGTCGAGCGCGAAGGATGAAAAAAAGACCGCAACTGATGGCAACAAGACTGAAGCTGCGCCCACAGCTAGCGAGAGCACTGGTAGCAAGTCTACTGAAAGCGGGAGCAGCACCAGTAGCACAACAACGGCAAGCGACAGCAAACCTGCGGCAACGACTGGTGCGGCGTAACTAGTACATTTCGTTAGAATACGAACTACACCTGTCAAAGTAGTCAATTTTGGCAGGTGTAGTTCGTATTCTGACCAATGCTACGAAGGAGAAATTCTCATGCAAGAAGAATCCATGTTGGCTGCAATCCAGCGTCAGCAGATCGAGATCGCTGTTGGCGAACTGTTGCTCACTTCGGATCACTACATGCGCATCTCCATTGTCGAGCGTATTCGTCACCTGATCGCGCACGCGGACCACACGCTTGATATCACTCGCTTCAGTGATATGGCGAAAGAGGAGTTGGAAGAACTGAACATCTTACCGCCCTCGAACTAAGAGGTGTTAAGATTGTATTAAGAATATAGAAAAATCGCTATCTCGAAATCTGCATGCAACCAAAACTACCAAAAACTCCTATTCGTAGCTATTTACCATAACTCTTTTCTGTGAAGGGTGTATACTTAGTATACCAGCGTTCAATGAAGAACATTGCGGTTCAGAAATAGGGAGAGATAGCGGGTATGCAGGTGCGAGAAGTGCAAACGCAGAATGAGAATGAGAACAACGAAGAGCTTCACCGTCAAATAGCCCAATTGACGGCAGAAAATATGTTATTGAAAGAGCAATTAGCAACTAAAGAGCAGTTTACTGCAATGATCGCTCATGATCTCCGTGGACCTCTGACCCCCATTATTAACTACGCGAAAATGATTATCCGGCAACAAGGTGGGCAGCCAAACGTATCTCTGCGCCGCAATGCCAGTATTATCATCAGTCAAGCGCAACGTATGACCCGGCTCGTCGGTGATCTGCTGGACATGTCTCGCATCTCGGCAGGCACATTCACGCTTTTCCGCGAGCCATGTGATGTCATCGCGCTGGTGGAAGAGCTTGTCGAACAAATGAAACCAGTTGCTCCACGCCATAAGTTTATTGTAGAGGTGCCAGAGGGACCGCTCAAGAGCAACTACGACGATGAACGGCTCCAACAAGCTCTTGGCAACCTGCTCGACAATGCCATCAAATACTCCTACGAGGAGACCTACATCACCCTGCGTGTCTGGACCTCAGCGCAGAAGCTTCACATTAGCATCCACAATATCGGGCGCGACATCCCCGAAGACGAAATCAACAACCTCTTCCAACCCTTTGTCCGCCTGCAAGCCGCGGCTTCACGGAGGGGATCGGGTCTCGGCCTCTTTATCGCCCGCTCTATCATTACAGCGCACGGTGGGGAACTGCGCCTGGAACCGTATGTGATGAATAAGGATGCCGACGAGACGGGGGAGATACGCTCTACGGGAACAACGTTCAGTTTGACGCTGCCGTATGAGGGTTTTTAGGGACGAGATTGATCGTGACTGTATGGACCAGGGGCGTCCATTGCCTTCGTCATTCCCCGAATCCAACACTGAGAATAAGGAAGTCATACGTTTTGGACACATTCAGCACTGCCCGGAGTAGCCGTCATCATTGCAGGGAAGGATGGAATCGACGCAGAAAAGCATCAGATAAAACAGGTCCAAGAAGCTCTTAGAGCACTGAGGAAGTTGTCATGAACGATATACATTATTCTATGCTTATTCAGTGGGACGAAGACGATAAAATCTTTGTTGTGACAGTACCAGAGCTTCCAGGTTGTATGACTCATGGAAAAACGTATGAAGAGGCTGTACAGCAAGGCAAAGAGGCTATTGAGGGATGGCTCGGTGTTGCGAGAGAGTTACATTGGATCATTCCCGCGCCGCATGTAGCTGCGTAACAAGACATCGAAGGCAAGAAGAAGCTTAACATATCTTTCTTAATTTTAGAAACCAGATTAAAATCTATAGGCAAGAGCCTAATTTTAATGGTATAATTCTCCTAGCAAATAGCAGTGTTTCATGAAAGGGAGAACTTGTATGCCCACACAAGAAGAGCGCATTACACTACTGGAACACACCACGAAAGAATATAAACCAGTCTTAAAAGATATCTCCTATGAATTGACAATGGTAAAGGGCTTAATTGTTGAGCAAACTGTCATTACGCAAGAACTGAGACGAGATATGGATGAGGTGAAAGGGCGGCTGACAACTATGGAAGAACAACTCCGTCAGATACTCATGCTGCTAAAACCGTCTTAAATAACCACAAATCAAGGGTATAATGTTTAAGCCAATAAAAAAGCTAGAAGCGAATACTTCTAGCTTTTTTGTATCTACTCCTTCGACAGCAGAGCAACGAACAAGCACATACGAACGTCATAAATAATGAATGCTCATCGCCAAACTTGGGTACAGATACGAATTTAATAACAAGAACTACAGCCAGCGCAAAAGCGTAATGATATAATAGGGGCTAGCATTACTATCATTGATAGTAACACCCTTCATCCCGCTTCTCACCTTGTATATATATTCATTGCTCCAATAAAAACATATTCTTGACATTAAAACTGACAGCAATTTCCTCCACAACCCCTATTGGAGAAATCTCCTCCACAACCGTTATAGTTATTAGTTGAATTGTGAATTGCCTAAAACGAATAGCAATTTATGAGAGGGAAACATGCTAGATCAAACTGCGATAACCTTTTTCACAACGATAGGCGGGTTTATAGTAGGAATAGGCAGTACAGTAATAACGTCAATATTGCCTAATCACATCTCAAAGAAAGCGGAAAAAGAGAAGCTATTCCTTGAAAAATGTGAAGAACTGTATACTTTATCTATTAAAGTAAAAAAATCTGTAGACAAAAAACTTGAGAGACTATGGGATTTATACAACATGCCTATAGAACACTTAGATTCTACAAACGAAGAAATGCTATCATGCCCTATAGATGAAGTAGTATCACTTACCGTATTTTATACAGCTTCGCTAAAAGAAATTGCCAAAAAGCATAGCAATAACGTACATGAAGTACAAACCGTCTTTAGAAAGATTTTGGTATATAGCAGACGACTATAATAGTCTAGACGATGAAATAGAACTGATTGGCAATTCTACGTTCTCAGGCATGATAACAAAAGCGTCCGAAGATTTCCGTAAAACACATGAAAAACTATTAACATCAATTGAGGATTTAGTGTATAAACATACTTTTAAGCATTGAAGAACTAAAAAGAGTATTATAGATAAGTAGGATTGTAAGAGCAAGCACCACTTCTTTCAAATATACTATTCTTCAATCCAATCTATGCCTACATTTCTACCTCACCTCATATCATCTAGGAGAACGTACTTTCGACAGCAGTTCCTTCTTTAATTTTAGTGTCTGCTTGCTTGTACCAATAAATATACTGTTAGTAAGACATCTTTTCGGATTGGTCAAAAGAGATACAGATAAAGACATTAATAAGGAGCAGCAAAAATGCAAACAAAAGACATAGTATATTTGAATAGCAACGTAAAAAAAGAGCTTGCTGACCACATTATAAGACTTATCCGTATTATACCGTCTCTCGAAATACCCTCTTATATGTCAGACATAATAAACAATCCCATCGGTGCTCAAATAACACAACAATATAATATGCAGAAGCAATCTTTATATCTAAAAGCATATGACATTGCTTTTTACCTCGCTTCTCAATATGAGGGAGACCAAATACAAATGGTGGTGGCAGCAACTGACATCGTTGAGATTGTAAAAGACAAATTAGAAGCAACAAGATAGCGAGGGTGAAATTGTCAGATAGAAAGATACCTGTAGCAAAACTGAATGAAGAAGCTAGGGAAGACTTAGCAGAAATTGTTGCTCGATTTATACGTCTTGGTTCCAAATCGGATATAGTAACACCCTCTGACATATTTAACGTTGCTTTCACCATAACCTCAGTCTACGAAGGCAATAGCATAGCCAATTCTGCAACACGTAAAGAGGTTGTAGAATTGGCTATCGAACTTATCGAAAGAGCGAGGAATCGAATAAGCTTAGAAAACGAAAAAGTAAGAATGAAACGAGACAGCGAATTCGCAAAATACCTAGAAGATAGAAATTAAACAAAGGTATGCTGGACTTGAATATTGATTATATTAAGCTTAGCATATCTCTTATAAAAATCTATGACCGCTTAAACACGTCATTCATCTTGTTATGAGTTTCGCTCTATAATTTCCAGAGCCTGCTCACGGCTGAGAGTACAGCGAACTAACTCTTGAAATTGCTGAGAAGTTTCTAATCCTAATTGATGGGCCATTTCACTCACACGGTTAGGACCTAATGAGTGCTTAGCACCTTTAGAAAGACGCGTTCTAGCTACTTGCTTTTTTTGATCATTGTAAATGATGTACTGCCAATCCCTACCTTCTCGCCGCTCGGCTTGCATCTTTCCGAGAAGTGCCTTCTCCACTTTATTCGATTCCAGTCCAGCCATTCCACTTACGCCGTTCTAATAAGACCACGAAGATATCGAAGTTCCGCCTGTAAACGTGGTCCCAATTCGTGCTCATCAGTTGTAAGCTCATCTAGCTCCTCTATGAGAGTAAGCTTAAATTCTGCTAATGCTTCAGTTAGCGTTGTACCAGCAGCATGTATATGAAAATGTGGCTCGCTTACTATAACCTCCCCGTCATCATAGGCAATTCTTACTTCTAATGGATGTGTAAGTAATCGTCCTTTAGGTAAATTAGTAATTTTGTAAGAAGCCAGAGGAAGAGGCATAGAAGGCATAGATGGTTCATAAGCTAATTTTGCATTTGGTGCGAAGGAAAAAGAGAATTCGGAAGCGGTAACACTAGACACCTTAGCATTAGGGTTTATAGTAAATTGATCCATCGCTATGCTCCTCTACTGATTTGACTTCTGAGATTGGTATTTTACATACTCAGTTTGCAGAGCATCAATAAGCCCTGGTATAAGTTCAGGTGAGAGAACAACTTTGCTTACACAACGAGCTTGAATTGACCCCATTGCCTCAAGTTTTGCTTTATTTTCTTCTGGTGAACCTGAGAGAATTGGCTGTTGCATTTCAAAGAAAAAGACATTGAACTCAAATTGACCAGCTTGAATAAGTATGTTATTCGCATACTGTGCTTGAATGTTCTCTGGAATACGCCAATCGACAGAAAGAGTTATTTCGTGTTTCTCTTCTTGCTCTGCTTCGCTCATCAGCATATGCTCTTTCTCAACTAAAGTCACTTGACCTAACTATAATTCATATCGTCAAAAAACGCAACTTATTGAGTCAAGGAACACGGCTTTCCAATTCTAATAAATTGAAGAGTACTCTAAGAGGAGGTGAACAAGAAGAGATTTTCTTGTAGAATATAAAAAATTACCATCTGACAAGGAAATCTCTCCCATGGACTCTACAACATGCCCATCCCTACAGCAGGAGTGGTTGAGGAAGAGCAGCTTCCAATAACGTCTCTCTACCAAGTGCTACAAGAGCGCGCCTTTTGCCCGACGCGCGGAAGCGCAAACGCTACTCGCTTGCACTGGTTCTGTGTTTGATCGTTCTAGCGAAACTGGCAGGACAAACGAGCTTAAGCGGAGCCACTGAGTGGGTGCACCATCGTACAACCGCTTTGATCCACCGGTTTGGCGTACGTCGCCGACGCCTACCGTGTCACATGACCTATTGCAACGTCTTAGCACAGGTCGATGGGGTGCAACTGGACAAGCTCCTCTCCGCCTTTTTTGAGAGGTGGGAGGCGACATCCGCCGAGGCGCGAGAAGAACCTAGTCGGTTGTTGACCCCGCAGGGCCATGCTGATCATTCGCATCTTGCCACTCTGGGCAAAGCTCTTCGTGCGACCAGCAAGCAAGAGCTTCCCATGCATCAACGAGAGGTGTTATGAGGTGACAACAGGGCGCGTGCTGTGGCATTGTAACGTGCGAGAGAAGCACAATGAGATCAGCGAACTCAAGGCGTGGTTGACGACCGAAACCGTCAAAGGACGTATTCTGAGCTTGGATGCTCTGCATACCCAGCGCGAGTTGTGTCGTCGGGTCTGTGAGTTGCAAGGAGACTATGTGCTGATTGCCAAGGACAATCAGCCGACACTGAGAGAAGATATCGCTGATTTCTTTGAAGACCCGCGCCCCAACTGTCGCCAATGGCGGTCTGCCCAGATGTGGGACAAGGGACATGGGCGTCTGGAACATCGTCAAATCGTGTGTAGCCCTGATTTGAATGAGTGGTTTGTCAAGGCCTGGCAAGGGATCGAGCAAGTCTTTCGCATCGAGAGCACGGTGCGTCTGCTCAAAAGCGGGGAGGTTCGTCATGAGGTCGTCTACGGACTCAGTAGCTTGTCGGCGCGACAAGCATCGGCTGCAAGAATGTTAGCCTTGGTGCGCGAGCATTGAACCATTAAAAACCGCTTACATTGGCGTCGAGATGTGGTGCTGGGCGAAGATGGTGTCAAACGCGCACAGGACCTGCTTCCAGCCGACTTGCCCAACTCAACAGCGTAGTCTTGAGTTTGATGGATCGCCTGGAGGTTCGCAATGTGGCTCGGCAAATCCGCTACTTTGATGCTCACCCTGAGCAAGCACTCGATCTACTGCTGACCGGGCAGTGTTCTGTTTATTAGAATTGGAAAGCCCTGAATTCGCCGTAGAACTACAGACAGCAGAAAAGCGTAATGATATAATAGGGGCCATTATATACGGATTTGGCGGAGAGGAAAACGCACTTATATGGCAATGTTTGATAGCTTAACAAAACGGCTTGATGGTATATTCGACAATTTAAGTGGGCAAGGCAAGCTGACCGAGGAAGACGTAAACGCCGCGCTTAAAGAGGTGCGTATCGCTCTCATCGAGGCAGACGTAAACCTGCGAGTGGCGCGTGGCTTTGTTGACCGTGTGCGCGAGAAGGCGATTGGCGCTGATGTGATGGGAAGTCTGTCACCAGCGCAACAGGTGCTCGGCATCGTCAACGAAGAGTTGATCGAGATGCTCGGCGGCACCGGCAACAATAACCAGCTTCATTTAGAGGGACCGCAGCCAGCGATCATTATGCTGGTCGGTCTACAAGGCTCTGGTAAGACGACGACGGCAGCAAAACTCGCCAACTATCTTAATAAACAGGGTCAGCGTCCACTACTGGTCGCGGCAGACATGTATCGACCCGCCGCCGTGAACCAGCTCAAGACGCTGGGCAAGCAAATTGGTATACCAGTCTACTCGGAACCTGCTGGCTCGAACCCCGTTGATATCTGTAAGCACTCGATTGATTACGCACGCGAACAGGCATGTACCGTCGTAATTCTTGACACTGCCGGTCGTTTGAACATCGATCAGCAGATGATGCAAGAGGTCGTCAACATCAAGAATAGCGTCTACCCACGCGAAACACTGTTGATCGCCGATGCTATGACTGGTCAGGAAGCCGTGCGTGTCGCCGACGACTTCAACAAAGCGGTCGTGCTTTCGGGCATGATCCTGACCAAGATGGATGGCGACGCTCGTGGCGGCGCCGCGCTCTCGATTCGTTCGGTAACAGGTGTGTCGATCAAGTTCATGGCGACGGGCGAGAAGATTGACGCGCTGCAACCCTTCTATCCCGAACGTCTGGCCTCGCGTATACTAGGTATGGGCGACGTGGTCTCGCTGATCGAGCAAGCGCAGGAGAATATCAGCGAGGAAGAGGCGCTCAAGACACAGGAAAAGCTCAAGCAGGGCAAGTTTGACCTGGAAGACTTCCTCAACGCGATGCGCCAACTCAGACGTATGGGACCATTGCGCGGCGTAATGGAAATGATGCCGGGCTTCAACAAACTGGCGTCTATGCCCGAGATGGAGGAGGCCCTCGAAGGCGATCAACTCAAATATATCGAGGCCATGATTCTCTCGATGACGCCAGAGGAACGGCGCAACCCCGACATTATTGACGCGAGTCGACGCAGGCGTATCTCGAAGGGCAGCGGCACAACAGTACCAGACCTGAACCAGTTGCTCAAACAATTTGTCGAGATGCGCACCATGATGCGTCAGATCACCACAGGCAAGGGACCGTGGGCGCAGATGGCGAAACAGTTCATGGCCAACGGCGGTGGAAATGGCATGCCGGGTATGCCAGGTATGCCAGATATGGGAGGGGCGAACGGACTGGCGATGCCTAGCAATACAAAGTCTAGCGGAGGCAAGAAGACAGGCAAGGCTGCTCGTAAAGCGAAACGTAAACAGAGAGAAAAAAGCAGAAGGAGATAATCTCTTATGCAAGATTTACGTTTTATGGGCTGTCGTAAACAGGGCGCACGCAGTACTTCCACACGTAGCATGCTCGTGCTATTCCTGCTCGTTCCTATGGTCCTGCTGAGCGCATGTGGTGGTGATCCACATGCGCAGCAACAGGCGACACAAAATAAAGCCACGCTCGACGCCTCGCTGCAGCATGCGCAGAAGATTGGCGTCGCAGCATCCTCCCTCGCCCCTATTCAGAAACAAGAGCAGCAGCTAAGCAAGACCAGCGCGCCGTTTTCGCCCTTCAATGATACAGCAGATACGAGCTACTACACGAATATCTCGGCGCGTTATGCCCAGCTCAATGTACAGACACATGGAGTCATCGCAGCCAGCACCGAACAAGCACAGACACTGGCAACGCGAACAATGCAAAATTTCGGTACTGGACTTACACAGCGACGCGCCCAAGGATTGCCCGTACAAAACCTTGCGCACCAGTTTGCACAGGATCAGCAATTGCTCTCGAACGCGAAGTATCCCAATGACTATGCCGCCGTTACAAAGAATGCCACAATAGGAATTCAATCACTCAATCTCTTACAATCCGTTTCCACCCAACTTTCTACGTTGAAAAAGACGATTGGCCAAATGCAGTCAGCCAACATAGACGTAACAGCCATGAACCTGCAATACCAGGACGATCAAAACGCGTTGGTAGCCGCGCAGTCGCCAGCTGACTTCCAGCACATCAGCGTAATCGTCAATGGGCAGTACCAGCAGGCGGTAGTAAACTCCATTCAAGCCCTCCCGTTTATCACAAATGCGAAAATCAACACGTTTGAAGTTCAGGTCAACCAATTGAAAACCTTTGGCGTCGATGCTACCCAATATCAGAAGCGGCTTGACGCGGACAAGGCAATGATGGGCAAGACGAAGACCATTGGGGATTATGAAGCCTTCTCGAAGCAAATAGATGGCGATATCGCCTCAATGCATGGCGATTATGTGAAGGGCGAAGCAACCTATCTCGTTAAGCAGTTCCATCAGGAGGCCGAGTCATGGGGCAAGGCAAATTCCTATCTTAATAAGAATGATGGACAGAGGTACCCGCTCGACGCTGGCTATCTACAGCCAGGAGTTGGTGATGATTTGGATAATGCCTTGTACTATGCTGTAACGCCGGACGACTTCCAAGGTGTAGTCGATCAGGTAAACGACCAGTTCTTCAACCTGCATATGATGGAGGCGGACTACAAAGACAAGACGCCCAATAATCAAGCTCATTCGACAGACATGCAGGTGCTCGACCACTACAAGTTGCAAAAAGGGACCGTGCTTATGGTGTCGCAGCCAGAATCGGCTCTGCGCATGTACAAAGATGGCAAGCTCGTAAAGTCATTTACTGTCACCCTTGGTCGCGTCGAACTGCCCATTGTGCCGGGTGTATGGCCCGTGCTCAATCGTCTTTCGCCAACGACATTTAAGTCACCTTATCCAAAGGGATCGCCCTACTACTATGACCCAACGCCGATACACTACGCGATCCAGTATCACTGGGGTGGCTACTTTGTGCACGACTCCTGGTGGCGTGCGGATTATGGCACCGGTACACAGTTCCCGCACATAGACGCGACGGGTAACAATAGTGCATCCAATGGCAGTCATGGCTGCATCAACATGCAGCTTGACGAGGCAGGTTGGGTCTACAGTAACACCGATTTCGACACGCAAATTGTGATTTATTAAAGAGCGTTGAGCTAAGAAGACCAGGGCACCCGTAAAGGGAATGCCCCTTCCATATGACGAGGTATCGTTATGGGAGGGGCATTCCCTTTACGGGTGCCCTAGGCCCACTACAAACCTCAATACATATGTGAAAATGCTTCCATGTGGTATCGTATATATAGATACAATTAGATACAATGCCATACGGAGACAATTTGGCCTATACATTACAGGGCATCTCATGCAGCAGGTAACATCTTCACAACAACTACCAAGAGCACTGCGCGGTGTACGCGGCGTACATTCACTTGTGGAGAAGCTGGGGACGCCGAGCGAACTATTTCTACCTACAAAAGAGCCTCTATTTATTCGTGCGCTTGGTCCAGTGTGTATCCTCGTGGGGGTGCTCATTATCGCGGCATTTTTGCTCTTTTCACAAATCCTCTATACGTGGTGGTTTTGGTGGCAGGCGGATTTTATCCCCTTTGTGGGGGGTACCTGGATTCTTGCTGGCCTCTGGTTTCTGCTTTCTCCTCGACTCAATAGACGTGTACGAGTCGCCGTTTGTCCTAAAGGGCTGATTTATGTACAGCAAAAGGCAGAGGCAATTCCGTGGAATACCATCACAAGCTTCTGGAAAGATATACAAACGGACGCGAAAGGACGTAGACTTCATACCTACAGGGTGCAAGCCAAAGACGCAACGTTTGTGTTTACGCAAGAGATGAGCGCGGTTGAGCGGCTAGGACAATTGATCGAGCGTGAAGTAAGGCAACACCTGCTTCCACAGGCAATTGAGAACTACGATACGGGAACGTTTGTCGTCTTTGATCAGCTCGCAATTGATAAGCGCGGCATTCGTGTGAAGCACAAGGACACCCCCTTGTTCTGGGATGAGGTCGAGCATATTGGTATGGACGCGACAGTCATAAGTATTTATAAGAAGGGGGAATACTGGGACTGGGCAACACTGTCTGTTGCCAGCGTCCCCAATATCGTGGTCCTTAAGGGTCTGATTGCTTATGCGCGCAAAGAGCATGACAGAGGTCCGCTACAACGGATGATCGCCGCGTACAATGCTGGTTTTCCACAACACTTTGGCAGCATCACCCTGAGCCGGAGCGGTGTCGAGTTTGGCAAAAACGTGTTTGCATGGAGCGAAATAGGTGGCATTGGCGTTGGTGAACAAGAGGTGATGATCAAGAGGCCGAGTTCGGTCTGGGGCGAGGAAGCGTGGGAAACCTTCCCAATGCATAGCATCAAGGATGCCCCCCTGCTCAAGGGGTTAGTGGAGTACGTGCTGCAGGGGAAACGCTAACAACATGTACATGATATACTGTTGCTATGCGTATCACCTCACTACAAACTCAAACAACCGACAAAGAGCGCATCAGCATCTTTGTTGACAATCGCTTCCTGATGGGAGCTAATGCGCTCATCGTGCTGCAAATGGGTTTAAAAGTCGGGCAGACCCTTACGCCGGAACAGCTTACTCAGTTACGCAGCGAAGAGTTGCTGCAACAGGCGGTTGATCGCGCTCTAAACTACCTCTCGTTTCGCCCTCGTAGTCGCGAGGAGGTTAAGCGTTACCTCAAGAAGAAAGAGACGCCGCCCGAATTGATAGATACCGTGTTGGAACGTTTGGACCGACTCGATTTCGTCAATGATCGCGCCTTCGCCACCTTCTGGATTGAGTCACGCGAACAGTTTAACCCGCGTGGCTCCAACGCGCTCAAAAACGAGTTGCGCCAAAAGGGTATAGATCGTGATGTTGTTGATGAGTTGGTCAGCAACGAACAAGACGAGGAACGCGCACTAATTGCGGGTCGTAAAAAAGCTGCCTCTCTGTTGCGCCAGCCCGATATGGACTACAAAACCTTTCGCACACGCCTCGGCTCCTTCCTGCAACGCCGTGGCTTCGGCTTCAGCGTCACCACACACACCGTCAAGGGGTTGTGGGAAAAGATGCGGGAGAGCGAGACAATAGAAGAGGACGACCAATTGTAGGAGTCTAAACTGCAAGGAGATTTTGTGTATGAGTCAACCTCTAAGCGGCATACGTGTGCTTGACCTGTCGCGCCTGCTCCCCGGTGCTTACGCCTCGCAAATGCTGGCAGATTTTGGGGCAGATGTGATGAAGGTAGAGGAGCCGGGGAGCGGGGATTATGGCCGCTCTATGCCCCCACTGGGTCCGGGCGGCATGAGCCTCACATTTCTGGCGATCAACCGCAACAAACGGAGCACAACGCTCAACCTGAAATCGCCGCAGGGACGTGAGATATTTCTGAACATGGTCAAGCAGGCCGATGTGGTGCTGGAGAGTTTCCGACCGGGGGTACTTGAACGTCTGGGACTGGGCTATGAACAACTAAAAGAGGCCAACCCCGGCATTATTTATTGCGCTATCAGTGGATATGGACAGGGTGGTCCTGCCCGTCTGCGTGCAGGACACGACCTGAATTATGCAGGCTATGCAGGCTTATTGGACTATAACCGGGGACCCAATGGAGAGCCAGCGATGCCGCCAACACAGCTTGGCGATCTTGCTGGTGGCAGCTACATGGCGGTAATTGGCATACTCACCGCGCTTGTTGGGCGAGCACAAACTGGCGAGGGGCGCATGGTTGATGTCTCCATGACCGAAGGCGTTATGTCGCTCTTACCCCTTGTGACAACTGTATACCTCAATACGCACAAGGTTCCAAAGCCTGGGCATTCCTCGCTTGACGGCGGCCTACCATGCTACAACATCTACGAAACAAAGGATGGCAAGCACGTCACGCTGGCGGCGCTTGAGCAAAAATTCTGGCACACGTTTTGTACACGCATTGGACACCTCGAACTGCTCCCATTTCATTTACCGCATGGACCTACAGAGCGTGAAGAGGCGATGAATATGCTGCGCACGATTTTCAAGACAAAGACACGCGACGAATGGGTTGCAGAACTTGCCGATATCGACACCTGTGTTGGTCCAGTCTACAGCATCGACGAGGCCCTCAACGATCCGCATGCACAGGCTCGTGGTATCACCGTCAGTAGCGGCGATGGAGACGCGGAGATACGCACATTGCCGAGTTTCCCACGTATCTCCGGTGTCGATGAGGAGCAGCATCATGCTCCGCCAACGTTGGGCCAACACACACACGAGATACTACACAGCTTTGGCTATAGCGACGACGAGATCGAACAATTTCAGGCGCAGGGAGCGATTTAAACCATGAAGCGAACGTATGCTGCTGTCGAGCGCGCCCAGAAGATTATGCAACCTTACATGGACGATCTTAAGACAATTGTCAATATCGATTCAGGCACCTTTACAAAAGCTGGTGTTGACCGTGTAGGAGCGCATCTTGCAGACCGCTTCACAGACTTTGGCTTTTCTACCACGTTTGAGACACAGCAAGAATACGGCAATAATCTGGTCGCGACCCACAAAGGTAACGCACCCAAGGGACCGCGTATCTTGCTGGTAGGGCATATCGACACGGTTTTTCCTGCTGGCGAGGCGGAAAAACGTCCCTTTGCACTTAGTGAACGGAATGGTATGCATATCGCGAAGGGACCCGGCGTCCTCGATATGAAGTCGGGTGTGCTCATCGGTATGTACGGCGTCCATCTCTTGATCGAAGAGCATAAGGACAACTACCAGAGCCTCACCTTTATCTGTAACAGTGACGAGGAGATTGGTTCGCCTGCCAGCAAGCCACTAATCCAGGAGATAGCGCGTCAATCGGATGCCGTGATCGTTCTGGAGCCGGGACGTGCAATTGGTAATGTAGTCTCATCGCGCCGCAGTTCAGGTCAATATCGCGTCGAGGTACACGGAGTCTCGGCCCACGCCGGTGTTGAACCGCAGAAGGGGCGCAATGCCATTTATGAACTGACCTACAAGGTACAGGCAATGCAAGCGCTCAACGGCACTATTCCAGGCACCACCTTAAGCGTCGGTGTCATTCACGGAGGAGAGCGCACGAACGTAGTGCCCGACTTCGCGTACTGCGAGATGGATGTACGCGCAAGCGACATGGATGGCATTCGCGCAATCGAGGATGCGATGCGAAAAGTTGCCGCGAAGACGACTATTGAGGGCACCGCGACGACATTCAGTGGTGAGATGCGATGTCTGCCCTTCGAACGTTCGCAACAAAATGCACGCCTTGTACACAAGGCAAAAGAGGCGGGCAAAGAGCTTGGCATCAAGATTGAGGACCTCGGCAGTGGCGGTGCCTCTGATGCCAATACGACATCCGGCATGGGAGTCCCCACGATTGATGGACTTGGTGCAGGTGGTGGACTCGCACACAATCCTGATGAATACATCGAGCTTGATTACTTGCCTACGCGTATCGCGCTATTAATGGGGCTTGTGCGCAAGATTGGCGAATAATTCTTTAAAAGGGATATAAGGGACACGACATTATGAAATACGGCATACAGCGCATTCACGATTTACCGGTCAACGACATTACGACGCTTGGCGAATATGCGCGCAAGGTTCAGGCAGAGGCCCAGGAGCGTGGGGTCCAGTTGCCACCTCAGATCCTCCTCCACATTGGCGAACCAAGTTTCCGCACACCCGAACACATCCGACAGGCTGCGGCGCGTGCCATTAAGACCGAGCCAATTACGTATGGGCCTGCCGCTGGTTGGCCGTGGTTACGCGAATTGATCGCCGACAAGATAAGGCGCGTCAACGGCTATAGTGTGACTCCTGAACACATCGCGATAGGTATGGGCGGTACAGGGGTGTTACAGGCGGCCTTTACCGCGACAGTACAAGAGGGTGATGAAGTGTTGCTGCCCGATCCCGCGTGGCCCCTCTACAGCATGCAACTCGCGGCCTGTGGTGCAACAGGTGTTCGCTATGCGCTTGATCCCC
>CAXTCR010000006.1:0-37954 GCA_964242555.1 uncultured Ktedonobacteraceae bacterium | reverse complement strand
AGTACTGGTATGGGCAAGAGCCAAATTTCTAGGAATGAATTACTTGCGACCCTCCCGATGGGGATTGAAACTAATTCCATACACAACTAATATTCTTAGTTCTTCTGGTCTAAATGGCTGAGGACGCCCGATGGGGATTGAAACCAAACATTATTACTGTTAATGTCAGTAAACCAGTACATAGTCTAAATGGCTGAGGACGCCCGATGGGGATGGGGTTGTGTTTTGATAGATGGTGTATGAGGGCAATGGATGTGATCTATGCGGTGCTTACTACTTGGACCATCTTCATTTGGGTGTTTTTTAATGTAGAGGAAGTGGGAGTGATGGGGCGCGAGGGCGTGATAGAATGCAGGCCCGTACAGACGGTTCTCTTTTGTCTGAAGGTGGTGGTTGGGGCAACGGACGTGATACATGCGGTCCTTACAGTGTGGTGAATGTGGTTTCTACGAGTCAGATTAGCTTGTTTCGATGCTCTTTCTTGTAATGAGGATATACGCGATACATCGGCGTTATAGGCGGACGCCCTGAAGGTGGTCCCTACGAGTTCGCCCATCTTCGTAGGAACCGTTTTCGCAGGACCCACGTTGGAGATGATGGAGCATCTCTCACATGACAGGCGGATGAAGGGATAGCCAATGAATTGGCTTCGGACGCCGTGAACGTGGTCCCTACGAGGGGTCGAACGTGGTTAGTTATTGTGGATTTTACGAGGGGTCGAATAGGTTTAGTTGTTGGGCACGTTCGCGGACGGGAGCGAAGGTGAGGCGGTGGTGAGGGGTGATGCCGTGTTCGCGGAGGGCGGAGAGGTGGAGGGGGGTGCCGTAGCCTTTGTGTTGGGCGAAGCCGTAGGCGGGGTATTGTTGGTGGAGTTCGAGCATGTGGCGGTCGCGGGTGACTTTAGCGATGATGGAGGCGGCGGCGATGGAGAGGCTACGTGAGTCGCCTTTAATGAGTGAGCGCTGGGGGAGGGGGATGTCTTTTAACAGGAGGGCGTCGAGCAGGAGGGCTTGGGGGGGGATGGAGAGTTGTGTTAGGGCGTAGCGCATAGCCTGTTTTGTGGCTTGCAGGATGTTGCGTTCGTCGATGAGTTCGACGGAGCCAAAGCCGATGCCAATGGCGAGGGCGTGCTGGTAAATAACGTCAAAGAGGTGTTCGCGTTTCTGAGCTGTCAGTTGTTTTGAGTCATTGACGCCTGTGAGGAGTGTAGGTGTGTCTGGGGAGAGGGGGAGGATGACGGCGGCAGCGACTACGGGACCCGCGAGGCAGCCACGGCCCACCTCGTCGAGTCCTGCGATATAAGAATGGCCCTGTGCTAACAGGGCCATTTCTTCGTCTAGTGTTGGCGAGTATTCTTTATTCGGCAGCATTCGTTGTGTCAGTATTCGACGATGTCGCTACTCCGGCAGAAGGAGTTGTAGTCTCTGGTGCCCCTACCTCTGCGGTCGTTGATGTTGTATCAACGGTGGTTGGGGTAGTCTCAGGTGTTGAAACTCCTGCTGTGGGTGTTGTATTAACTACAGTTGAGGTAGCCTCAGGTGTTGGTACAATTGGAGCAGTTGTTGGTGTTGTATTGACTGGTGTGGATACAACTGGCGTTGAAACTGTTTCAGGTGTTGTTACTACGGGCGTCGAAGTAATTGGCGCAGGTGTAGTTCGAGCGGCCTTGGCAGCTTCTTTAGCCGCGACCTGTTTCGCGGTCATCGGGCGCAGTTCTTTTAAGCGAGCCGCTTTACCGGTCAAGCCGCGCAGGTAGTAGAGCTGCTGGCGACGTACGCGTGCGTGGCGCAAGACTTCGATTTTCTCGATACGGGGAGAGTTAATGAGAAATGTGCGTTCAACACCAACGCCATTTGTGATGCGGCGAACGGTAAAATTCTGGCTCATGCCACCGCCGCGAAGACGCATAACCACGCCCTCAAACGGCTGGAGGCGTTCGCGATTGCCCTCAACAACCTTAATTTGCAGGCGTACAGTATCACCGGAACGAAGCTCTGGGACATCTTTGCGTAACTGAGCGCTTTCGACAGCAGCGATCAACGCGTGACCTGCTGGCTTCGTGATAACCTTATTGTCAGCTTTATCAGCCATCCCTAAAATCCTCCTAATGCGCTCAGTGCTCGGCGAACAAAGAATAAGCCGGAGAGCAATGGACGCAAAACCCTATTTTGCGTTAAGCTGCTTCATCAAGCGCGATTTGCGGCGAGCAGCATTATTTTTATGAATAACACCTTTTTTTGCGGCGCGATCGAGTTCGCTTACAGCCGCGCGTACAGCGGCCTCGGCATCTTGTGCGTTCACCGCTTGTGCAGTGATGGCGGTACGAGCCTTACCGATCTGAGTTTTTACAATTGTTTTGACACTGCGATTATGGGCGCGGCGTTTTTGTTCCTGGCGCATGCGCTTCTCTGCAGATGCATTATTGGGCATGTAGTTTCAATCCTCCCCGAAACGTCTCTGGATTCTTGTGTGTATAAAAATGCCGACATGCTGTCGGTCTTGCTTGAGTGCCAAACGATTATAGCAAAAGGCGTTAAAGATGTCAAATCAAAAGAGCAAGAGAGTACAATTTGCTCCATTGCAGTGGAGCAAATTGTACTCTCTTGCTCTCTATTAATAGATGACGACGGCCATGCCATAACCGGTGTGCGCGTAGAGCCATGCAATCTGGTCTTCTTGCATATTGATGCAGCCGTGGCTACCCGTACCAGCGAACGACTCATCGCCGCCTGTATCGTAGTGCGGGTAGTTAGTGCCGACGCCGTAGTTCACACGCCACCAGCTATCGTGCAGGAAGTAGCCACCAGCGTGATACCCCATTGCATAGTTGATCTTTGTATCGGGATACCAGAATGCTGACCCCTTTGGCTCTCCTGATGTGAATTTTGTTGGCGACTCGCGATCAAACACGTGCCAGAAGCCCGGAGGCGATGGCTTATCGAACTGACCGGATGTGATTTGATAAGCCTTTACAAGTTTTCCATCTTGGTAGAAGCGCAGGGTTTGCTCAATGAGCGAAATCACAGCCGTTTGACCTGTCATGACGCCGTAGTGATTCATCAACTGGGTGTCGGTAGCGTGTACCTGTGTCCAGGATGTGGGGTCGGCAAAGTCGGCTTCCATCGCCTTGAGATGCATCATGTCGTTATTGATAAGGTCAATCGCAGCCTGATAGTCGTCGGGCGTCTGGGCGGATTGGACGGCTACGTCGGCATCTGAACCGAAGCCCTCGGCCTGATCGTACTCGTAGTCCTGGGTGTAGTTTTTGCCGTCGTAGGCGTTGTGGTACATGTGGGCGTTGCCCCATGTAGTGACCTCTTGATGGAACTGGTTGAGCAAGTAGGTTGCCTGTCCCTTAATCAGGGGTATCCCAATGGAGGCGACATCTTTGTCAATCTGGGCTGAAACGTTCAGATAGTCGCTGAGCGACTTTGCGGTGTGTAAATTTGTCTGATCCGTTGTCAGCATTTTCTGATAGTTGCTGACATCCAAGCCGTATCCCTTCATTTGATCGATGTCAGAGCTAAACTGTTTAAGCTTCGCTGCGCCGACGTAAGGAATGGCCTGTGTTGAGAAGGTGGTAGTTGACTGCAACTGCGCGTTTAGCTGATCGATGATGCTGGTGAAATCATCTGGTCCTGTGGCGGAACGGAATTGTTGAACGTCGAAATTGTACTCCTGACTCAGAGCTGTGACATCGAGATGTGAAGATTGCAGTTGTTTGACCGTGTTTTGTAGTGTTGTGAGCTTATCATACGCGGGACCCATCAAGCGAAGGGCCTGTGTGGAGCGTTTCGCGTTTGTGCTAACAGTAAGAAAATCTTTTGGATACTGTGCCTTTGCCTGTAGCTTCTGGTCCTGTGTCAGTTGATCGGCGAATACCTTTGCCTCGACAAACCCCTGTCCCTGACGCTGTGCCAGAACGCTCTCGAATGCTTGCAGATCGAGCGTTGATTGAAAATCGAATTGTTGTGTTGCCTGCGTCATCAAGCCGTTTACCTGAATGGCGAGCATATGGTAGCGTTGCGCGAGGTGCGTGTAGTAGTCGGTGGAAGGCGAATCGCTGAATAGGGTGACTGGTGCATTCGTCGCGCTCAACTGCGCCTCTTGAGTTACAACTGGTTGTAACATCGTGTCTGGCACACCGATATCTCTAGCATGCGCAAGTGCCGCATCAAGTGTCGATTTATTTGTGTTCGCTTGCTGCTGCAATTGCGGGTTGCCACCGCAGGCGCTCAGGGTTAGTGCCAGCAGCAAGGATGCAAGCGCTATAGGTATCCACTTATGCACGCGCTTTGTATTGGGGAAGGCAGGGTATCTCATCGTAAGAAGGGCCTCTCATTAGAATATAATGCGTCAATTAGATAGTTAGAGATAGAAGCGTATTGTATAGAGTTAAGCATAAATTTCTCTTGTATTATACATCGTTCTGTCTAGTAAATGGTAACGGATTACACCAAAAATCGCTAGCGGCAGCGTTCTACATATAGAACGTTGCCGCTAGCGATTTTTGGCAGGAATATCTGGTTATGCCAGGGCTTGTTCGAGATCGGCCAGGATATCCTCGATATCTTCGATACCTACGGAGAGGCGGAGCAAGGTATCGCCGACGCCGCGTGCCTCGCGAATCTCGCGGGGAATGGAGCCATGGGTCATCGTTGCGGGATGGCATGCAAGGGATTCTATGCCGCCGAGACTTTCGGCGAAGGTGAAGACCTTCAAACGACGAACGACCTCCTCTACATCGGCGAGTGTTCCTTTAAACTGGAAAGAAACCATGCCACCGAAGCCGCTCATCTGGCGCTTCGCCAATTCGTGATCTGGATGTGATGAGAGACCGGGGTAGTAGACGTTCTCTACGCGCTTATGTTCTGTAAGGAAGCGTGCTACCGAGTGAGCGTTTTCCTCATGCTGTCGCATACGGACGGCAAGCGTTTTGATGCCACGCAGCGTTAACCATACATCGAAGGGACCAGGGACCGCACCGGCAGCATTCTGGTGGAACTTCAATGCTTCGTACACCTCTTCATTGTTTGTCACCACGGCACCGCCAATAACGTCGCTATGGCCATTAATGTACTTTGTTGTGCTGTGCAGGACGATGTCCGCGCCCAGTTCAAGCGGCTGCTGGAAGTATGGGCTGGAGAACGTATTATCCACGACGAGTAACAGGTTGTGACGATGGGCTATCTCAGCGACAGCACGAATATCGACCAGACGGAGTAGAGGATTGGTTGGCGTTTCTAGCCAGATAAGCTTGGTATTGGGGCGAATAGCCTTTTCGTAGTCGGCGATATTGCCGGCGGTGACATAGCTTGTGTCGACGTTGTAGCGGCGCATGATGCGCTCAAAGATGCGATATGAGCCACCGTACAGGTCATCGCAGGCAATCATGCCATCGCCCGAACTAAGCAGGCTCAAAATCGCACTTTCCGCGGCCATACCACTGGCGAAGGCGAGGCCATGTGTGCCGTTTTCGAGCGAGGCGATGCATGCCTCAAGCGCGCTACGTGTAGGGTTGCCGGTGCGAGCATATTCGAAGCCTTTATGTTCGCCCATACCTGTTTGGGCATACGTAGAGGTTTGGTAGATAGGGGTCATAATCGCGCCCGTCGTCGGGTCTGGCTGTTGACCTGCGTGAATAGCTTTAGTTGAAAACTTCATAACAAACTCCTTAAAAAAGGGCGCGTATAAAGGACCGAGGTGGCGCGTCCTTCTATTTTCTATATAGTATAAGGACGTGACAACACGGTCCTTACGAGATGCGAGAAATATACCATCGTGTCAGGGAATGTACAACAAACAGGTACTGATGTTCACACTTATGTAACCAAAAATGTATGCCAGATTATTCCTGACGCGAATGAATCATTAGCTGAGGAGGGATGTCGTGGACGATGTGTGATGAGGGGTGGAATGAAGCAGACCCGTACCAGCGGGATGATAAGCGAAGCGTGAGGAAGCAAATACATACGGCGGGGTATTCTCTAATTATGATATGCTATATGCAGGATGATTTTACATTGACACAAGGGAACATTTGATGGGCAACACATCCCCATTACAACACGAAAATTCACAGAGTACAGGCCGAACGAAATTGCAGGTTGGTGTCATGCTTGTGCATGGTTTGAATGGCAGTAGGCATGATATGGAGGAGCTTAGTGACCTGTTCTACGCGCAAGGAATGGTGACGGAAAATATTCTGCTGCCGGGACATGGCTCTCATGTGCGGGACATGTTGCCGCTTGGCTGGCCCGAATGGGCGGAGGCTGTACGGCAGGAATTGCATGCACTCAAGCGGCGCTGCGACGTTGTTTTTATTATTGGGCACTCACTAGGTGGTGCGCTCTGTCTGCATGCAGCTGCGCACGAAGAGGTTGCGGGGATTGTGACGATGTGTGCGCCGATTACTATGCACCCGTGGATGATGCCTATTATTGGGCTTGCTAAACGCATGACGCCCCTGTTGCCGACCATACGAGAAGATGTGCGTGACCCGGAGGCACGGCGGCGCTATACACGTGATGTCTATCGCTGGACGCCGATGGCTCCGGTTGAAAGTATGCTGCGCTTCTTGCCAGAATTGCGCAAAGAAGTGCGGCAAATTACAGCGCCGGCGCTCGTTATGGCCTCATTACATGACCATGTGGTACCAGCACGCGATGGACGCGAGATATATCACTTGCTCGGTTCGAAGGAGAAACACCTGGTGATGCTCCACCGATCGTACCATGTTATTATGAAGGATCATGACCGAGAAGAGGTGTTTGCCAAGACGATTGCCTTTGTGCAAGAGCATGTTGAGCGGCTACAACGAGCGAGGCAAGCGGATTCGACGGCGTGATAAGACGATGTGTAGAGATATGAAGAGAGTAGATAGAGCGTGACACAGCAGGTAGAGAAGCCTTCCCCCTCAGTACGACAGGTGTCGCAACAGGTGCCGAAGCAGGCAAGATCGTCTTCGAAAAAGGGAGTTTTGGTGCTGCTTGTGCTTGTGGGAGTACTGTTTTTGCTCTTTACGGGGCAACTGTTCTGGAGCTTGTCGAACGTAGTGGCGCAAAACACCGGAGCTTTGCCGCGTCCGACACCAAGGGCTACGTCCAATAGAGATGTTGGGCCTTTGCTGCCACCGGGACAGTCCGAAGCTCCGCTATTGACACTACCTACGGGCAAGTATGTGGTATATCAGCAGCAAAAAAATATTTCACTTGTGCCGCTTACTGGAGGGCTGGCAGCGACATTGACTACGCCGGGGTACGTTTATAACCTTGCGGTTCCACCAATCGTCATGGCTGCGGGACAGTTGATATATAGCGGCGATGGTTTGTGGATTACCGATGTCTTTAGTGGGATGCCCAGACAGATCGCAGCGATTCCTAAGGGGCAGGTAGTGACTTCGATGCTGTTGAGTAGTGACGGCACAACAATTGCATGGAGTACAGAACCAGCGAATGGCGTTGGCAACAATACGTTGTATGTTGGTCCGTTAGAGAAATCGGTGCCTGTTTACCAGAATGATGCGGCGGAATGTCCTTGCTATCGTTTCTTTGCATTTCTGCAGAGGCAAGGATTAAAGGCAAACTCGACACTGTTATTGACGAATGACCGGGGCGATCACCGTGCGGTACATTATGGTCTGTGGAGCCTGAACGTTTCAGAAACACCGCTCGAAGACCCTCAGCCCCTGCTACCGGGGGACGCATCACAGGGGCCGCTTGCGCTCTCTCCCGATGGCACAACGCTGTTATACTCAACCAAGCAGGATGTTGTGCCTACCACGGATGATTTAAGTGTGCCAATTGATATCGCTGCGTTGAACTATGCCAACAGTCTTTCGTTAGCGCATATAGGTGTTTCTGCCAGCAACAATGATAGTGATCTCCTATTACAAAGCACACGTGTTCTCTTGCCGGAACAGCATGATCTGAGCAATAACGCGGCGTATCATTGGATAACGACACCAACCTTTTCGCCCGATGGACACACGCTGCTCTACATTGTGTTTTCGAGCGACGCGCAGACGCCGTTCGACCGGCATAGTGCCCTGTATATGGTGCACACGACGAATACGGGCGGAAAGTCTTCCGTTGGGACGCCGCAGTTGCTTGCTAACTCAACTGATCTTTTTGTTGAGTTGGGGGCGTGGATAGACAATACCAGTCTCACGTTCTACTCGGATGGGACGCTCTACGCATTGAACACGAGCAACGGCTCGGTCGCGACAATTGTAAAGACGACGACCTATGCGCGTGTACTTGCGGTTGTGCAGGGTGGCGACGCATGAAGTTCCAAGAACAAACTGCTCTTTTATGGGGTCAACGCCTCTTTCTGCTCCTTTGTGGCATTTTCTGCATTGCTTATCCAATCGCGGTAACAGGGGTAGCATTCGATGTACGGCCCCCTTTTTCGCTGGCTTGGGCGGCCAGTGCTTTGCTCTTTCTTGAGGGGCTATTGCTTATTGTGGCGGCAAGCTTGCGCTATGGCTTTTTGCGGGGCGTGTGTGCCGGGCTGATCGTGATTGTGCTTTCTTATCTGATTGAAGCTGTTGGTGTGGGAACAGGTTTTCCCTTTGGGGTGTATCGCTATACAGGGGTGCTCTTGCCGCACTTACCTGGAGGGGTACCACTGCCGGTGATGTTCGCGTGGGTGCTGATCGTGTTTGGGGCATACGGGTGGGTGCATGTGGAGAAGCGACCTATTGGTATCATTGGCGCGTTAGTGGGTGCCGCACTTGCAACGCTTTTGGATTTAGAGATTGAGCCTGTTGCCGCGCACCTTGAGCACTACTGGGAATGGCTTGTGCCGGGAGCTATTAATTATTATGGAGTGCCGCTGGCAAATTTTGTGGCGTGGTTCGTTGTTGCTTTTGTGCTGCTTTTGCTGGTTGATAGGGTGCTATTGGGGAAGGGGCTACGGCAGGAGCGTAACGGGCAACTTATTAAAACCCAAACGGACGCCCACAAGGGGACTACCCTACTATATACGAGCGTCCGGTTTCCGAACACGTTCCAAGGGGAAGGAGTCGTTGGAGAAGCAGGGCAACAGCAAGGGGAAGGAGTCGTGGGTGGGCCAGGACGTGAGCAGGGGGAAGGAGCGGTGAGAGTACCAGGACGCGAGCAGGGGAAAGGAGCCGTGGGTGGGCCAGGGCACCCGCAAGGGGATGCCCCTCCCATATACGATGATGTGTTTTATGGGAAAGCGTATAAGAAGGGTGTCCTTTTGCGGGTGCCATTGGTAGTTGTGGTGTTAGCGCCACGTATTCTGTTTGGGGCGAGTCTTTTTATGTTTGGGCTTGTTGATGTTACACATGGGTATTATGTGGCGGCTCTGCTTGGTATAATTGCCGGGTTGGTTTTATGGGGATTGTTTCTTTTTGGAGGGAGAAGGAGATATGCGTAACGTGGCTTCTCAAGGGTTTTGGAAAATAGTTGCGCGTGTTGCGATGGGTCTTTTGTTTATCCTTGCTTCAAGCTTGCACTTTATGGCTCATGATGCTGAGGTAAAAATTATTCCGCCGTTCCTGCCGCTACGACGTGAGGCGGTGTATATTACAGGGATGCTAGAGTTTCTTGGTGGTGTTGGTCTGCTTGTGCCTAATCGCAAGGTACAACGTGCGTCTTCGTGGGGATTGACCGCCTTGCTGGTTGCTATATTTCCGGCTAATGTGTATCAAGCTGTGGCAAATGTCAGGTTGGGTGGCTTTATGAATTCACAGATATACTTGTGGGGCCGCTTGCCGTTTCAGATTGTGTTTATTGCGTGGGCATTGTGGTGTACGAGTGAGGATTAGGGGTACAGACATTACTGCACGGTGAGGATATGCAAAAGAGTAGTGGGTTCAGGCATACACAGGCGTTGGATACGGTGGCAGGAGGAGACAGAATTTTTGCTGCTCTTTCTCTACAGTCTCCATTGTGACGCTTGCTGGATAGCGGCGCGCATCTGGTGCTCAAGCTGGAGATGATGTTCACGCCTATTGAGACCTCGCTCAATTGAAAGCTTGCCATTGGTTGAGGCGATACTCAAATTATACTGCTTTACCATGGGCCACAACTCTACTTCTATAACAACTTTACATACCACAAACAGAGCCAAGAGAAGACGCGTCAAAATGGTAAGACTGTTGATGATTACCTTTTAACATGAGGTACAAAATGGTTGAAACAGATATCTATTGGTAGAGGGTATAAGTTTTTCTTTCTCTTTCGCCTCTCAACACACCTTCTTCCTCGTGTGTCGACAGGACCAGTTCCTTATAGATGGCGGGACGGAAATATCTATTGCTGAGATGTTGAATATTGCCGTCCCTTCCACACTGTGCCCTTTTTGCGGTAGTGCCAGCGTATGGAGTTGAGCAGGATCAGGCATTCGAGCGCAATTGAGATGGGATGGAGAAAGCAGAGTAGGAGCATTAAGCCTCTTTGGGTATGTACGAAGCGTAGAGTTAGCAAGAGGCGCATGAGGACTGCGAGGCTGTATGAGGCTAGTGCTAGCAATAGGACAGCAGCAGGTAGGGGGAACAATAGTGCTGCTGTGACGAGCAATGGAGGCGCGATGAAGAGAAGGATGTTTAGAAGCAGGGCAATGAGCGCAAAAGGCAGGGCGTAGCTGTAGAGGGCGAACAGGTTTTTGGAGAAGCCAGACCAGACCTCGTTGAACGAGTGGTACATGCGGCAGCGCACGAGGTCCTGTGCGTCGACGTATAGCATGCGATAACCTGCTGTTTTGACTGCACGAGCAAGGAGCACATCTTCGAGGATACGGTTCTTGACGGATGCATGACCGCCGATAGCTTTGTATGCTAAGCGTTCGAAACATAGGAGTTGTCCATTGCCGGTAGCAAGGCTTGGTTCTGGTCGTCTGGGAATGAGGGCAACGGGCAAGAGGGTCATGATCGTGAAGGTGAGTAGGGGAACGATGAGTCGTTCGCCCAGGCTAGCGAGTTCGTAGTCAGGATGTGCCGTGAGTAGGGATACATTGTGATTTTGCATGTTCGTAAGTACCGAGGAGACCATTTTAGGATCGTGGGTTGTGTCGGCATCGGTAAAGAATAGGTAATCGCCGGAAGCTTGTTGTGATAATTGGTGACAAGCAAAATTTTTGCCGCCCCATCCGGCTGGTAACTCGGCACCGTGCAGCAGTCGTAGTCTGTTTTTTTGTTCGATTGGCAGTTCGTCAATGATGCCTTGCACTATGGTGGGGGTTGCGTCGCTACTGTGATCGTCCAGTACAAGTATTTCAAGGCGTTCGTATGTTTGTGTTACCAATGAGCGAACGCAGCGCTCTATTGATTGCTCTTCGTCACGGGCTGGTATGAGAACGGAGATGAGGGGTTGCGTTGACGTTTGTGTTTCAAGGTGAGGTTTTAGACGGTAGAAGGTGAAGAGGTTGATGATGAGGATGATGAAGAGGATGCAGAGGATGGATAATACACAGGTCGTTAAAACTTGTAGGACAGTATTGAACAAGGGTAATTGCAACGAGATGCTTTCAACAGAAGGTTTCTTGAGAAAAGATACAATGGATGTGAAGACGAAACTGTAGGGGTCTAATTTATTCCACCCTCCCCGGCGGTATATCATGATGGAGGATGTGTCGAAACGTTGCACAATCCCTCCAGCAAGGTGAAGCGCCAACAAGGTGGAATGAATTAGACCCCTACAAATATCTTCTCTGGAAAATATAACCATGCCTATTGTCTGCCAATCTGTTTGCGTAATAGAAGCGAATCGAAGATGCGATTGGTTGAGGATGTGCCGTGCATGAGTAGTTTGAATGAGGAGTGATCGCCGGCTATAATGTCATGACGCAACTGGTCGAGTTCGGCTGTCACCATGCCTTCTAGCTGATGGGTGCAGGATTTGAGGAAACCTGGGACGCGTGTCATTTCTTCATCTACGCAGAGGGGTTCGCCGAGGCTGATGAAGAGGTCGGGACGTTGTTCTGCGAGATATTCAATGCGGATGGCAAGCGGGTAGACGAGACTGGTTGCGGTCAGGCGTGCGAGGTGGGCGGCACCTGTGAAGAATTCTAGTGGGCGATGGTCGTTTGGCGTGATTACTCCTTGTGGAAAGAGCCAGACCATGCGGCCCGGTTTTTCTTTGAGGATACCTGCGGCATATTGGAGGGACCGCATGGCAGAACGGGCATCCTGGCGGTCGACTGAGAAGCACCCAATCCAGCTAAAGAAGAAATAGCGACGAAGTTGTGCCTCCTCCATCATCAGATAGGCATCGACATGAAGCTGGCGTGCGACTAGTAACGCAACGTAGCCATCCCACCATGTAGAGTGATTGGCGCAGATGATCATTGGCAGGGCGCGTTGCTCGTCGGTGTAAGGTTTTTGTTGGCGATAGTGGATGCGGTCAAAATATTTGCGGAACGAGCCATCTATTAAGCCCTCAACGAAATATTCGCCGAGCGGAAATTTGCGTGCAGGTATCATATACATATTCCTAAAAGAGTTGTTAGCGGGGTGTGATGAATCAGACCCATACCCGTTTGTCCCCTATGATAACATCTATAGAGCAATGAAAACAATGAGGGATTAATAACGTGTCTACTTCTCAACATAAGAGTATTATTGTCGTGGGGGCGGGTATAGGTGGGCTTTCTGCGGCTATTCGGCTGGCGGCGCAGGGGTATGATGTGACGATTTTTGAGCGACAGGCGCAGGTGGGCGGAAAGCTTAATCGCATCGAAATGGATGGCTTTAGCTTTGATACTGGCCCGTCGCTGATCACTATGCCCTATGTGCTCGAAGATTTGTTTCTTGCGGCTCAGAGGAATATTAGGGACTATCTGGACTTACAGCCGCTGGATATAACGTGCCGTTACTTTTATCGCGATGGGCTGATATTGAATGCGTGGCGCGATCGTGAGAAGCTCGCGCAGGAGTTTGCGCAGATCAATCCGCACGATGGTCCGGCGCTCTTGCGTTTTCTTGACGCTGCACGCAATATCTTTCAAGCGGCGGCGGACCCGTTTTTGTATCATAGTCTGGGGAGTCCACTTGAGGTGTTGAGGACGTTTGTGAGGTATGTGTTGTGGGGACACCCTAATGTTGATGGGGAAATAATAGAGGCGGAAGGACCAGGGCACCCGCAAGGGGATGCCCCTCCCATACACGACTCCTCACGGTCTACGGTCCTTGCGCGTTTGAAGGCAAAAGGACCAGGGCACCCGCAAGGGGATGCCCCTCCCATACATGACTGCGCACGGTCTACGGTCCTTACGCGTTTGAAGGCGGTGTTGATGGCGCTGTCGCCGCAGACGTTGGATGGGAGTGTGAGGGGGTATTTTGAGGATGAGCATTTGCGACAGTTGTTCGATCGTTATGCAACGTATAATGGGTCGTCGCCGTATCAGGTGGCGTCGGTGTATTCGATTATTCCGTATGTCGAGATGGCGGATGGAGGATGGTATCCGAGGGGAGGAATTTATGCAGTGGCGCGGGCCTTGGAGAGGGTGGCACGTGAGTTGGGGGTGAGGATCGAGGCGGGGTGTGATGTGCGGCGGATTCTGGTGGAGCAAAACGAGGCGCGTGGTGTGGTGCTAGAGGATGGACGTGTGGTGCGGAGCGATATTGTGATTGCGAATAGCGATGTAGTGACGACGCATCGCGAACTCTTGTCGCCAGCAGTGCGCAACCAGAGATATGTGCATCGATTGGAGGGATTGGAGCCGTCCTGCTCTGGTTTTGTGTTGCTGCTCGGACTTGATAAGGAGTACCCGCAGCTAGCACACCACAACATCTTTTTCTCTGACGACTATCATAGGGAGTTCGACGACCTGTTCGATCGCCATGTTCCATTGAGCAATCCGACGATTTATATTTGTGATACTTCTCGTAGTGATCCAACGCAGGCACCGGCGGGACATGAAAATCTGTTTGTGCTGGTTAACGCGCCCTATCTTACGGCAAAGAGTGATTGGCAACGAGAGGCTCCAGCATATAAAGAGCGTATACTCGATATCCTCGCGAGCTATAAGCAGGTAGATTTGAGCGATATCCGGGAGCATATCGTGTGTGAGGCGATACTGACGCCACAAGATTTTTACCAGAAGTATGGAGCGAATGCTGGTTCAATCTATGGCCTGTCCTCGAACTCGCGCATGGCGCCTTTCACGCGCCCTAGCAATATGTCGAAGATACGCAATCTGTACTTCGTGGGGGGAAGTACGCATCCGGGGGGCGGCGTGCCGCTTGTAATGTTGTCGGGCAAGATTGTGGCGGAGTTGATACGGACCTAGCTATCGTCTTGAACGAGAGAATAGATAATTGTAGGGACCGATTTATCGCGTCCTTGTTGGCAATTGAGTTGCCAACAAGGACGCGATAAATCGGTCCCTACAACGGGAACGTTTTTTATTCCCCAACAGTATGACTTTGCTTATAGATGTCGAGTGCTTTGTCCAGGAAGTCCTGTTCCTCTTTTGTGTAAGTGTAGACTGACATATCAAATGGTTTCTGCTCCTGTGGTAATTCAGAAAATGCTTGCCACCATTTCCCTAAGCTTTCCTCTATGTCGGGATCGTCGTGTGAGAAGCTAAAAGCAAGTTCATGTCGAATCTGCGCCATATGTTGCGCTTCAGGAGAAGCTGGGTCTGCTCCCAATGCAACAAGTCTTCCTAATTCTTGTTTAACGAAGTGGTATTGCTCATCCACACGCTTTTGATCTTCTTCAGTCCATTCATTGGGATGATAGGCTTTAAGCTTTTGAGCGGCCTCCTCGGTATAAGACTTTTTGGATAGCTCACTCATTGTTTGACGCTGTGCAGGTGTGAAGTACTTCTCCTGCCATTCGTTGTTTTGTGTCATTTGAATCACCTGGATCACCCGTACAATAGACTCCCATGTAAGTTTGTTCGCCTGTAGCAATTCTTCTGTTTCGGTAATGGCTCCAATGACTGTGTTAAGCTGCGTCCTGCGCTCTTTCATCATAGCCTTTTGCTGGGCCAACGACTCTTTTAGCTGAAGTGGTTCAGCGTTCAAGAATTGCCCAATTTCTCCCAGCGAGAAGCCGAGGAACTTCAAGGCCAGGATTTGTTGTAGGCGCAGAAGGTCTGTATCGGTGTAGAGTCGATAGCCGCCCTCAGTGTAGGCGGATGGTGACAACAACCCGACTTTATCGTAGTAGCGCAGGGTGCGCACCGAAACCGATGCTTTTTGTGCGAACTCACTTGTATGATAATAATGGTGATCCACGTGTTCCTCCTTTCTGTTATGCAGTATAAGGGATGACGTAACGTCATGCTCAAGGGGTTTAGGTGCCAATTTTTTAAGCAGTTCCATTTTCGGAAACATTTTGT
The DNA here is from genome assembly GCA_964242555.1 of uncultured Ktedonobacteraceae bacterium. Lineage (GTDB taxonomy): Bacteria > Chloroflexota > Ktedonobacteria > Ktedonobacterales > Ktedonobacteraceae > JBBQVS01. The sequence goes on along the minus strand of CAXTCR010000006.1, from coordinate 22,639 downwards.
TATGATAAGGAATATTCGACAAGCAAAGAGATTGTATATGCACGACTGCATTTTCATGACAAGCAATAATCAGCAGCAACGCCAGCCTCTGTGGGTTTGGCTCCCTTCGCGTGTTTCTGATTAGCTACAAGTAGTCGCCGCAAGTCGCCAGACCCTTTTGAATAGGTCTGGCGACTTTTTTTATGTTCTTTGCTCAAAGCAAAAGGAGAATTTTATGGATGGAAGTTTCTTTCTGCGTGGCCTTCTGATTGGTCTTTCTATTGCGGCGGCGGTTGGTCCTATGAGCATTTTGTGTATTCAGCGTACGCTGCATAGGGGACAACGGTATGGTTTGGTTTCGGGCATAGGCATTGCAACGGCTGATGCGCTGTATGGGGGTATTGCCGCCTTTGGTCTGACATTGATCTCGAATTTCCTGGTCAGTCAACAATTCTGGATACGGTTACTTGGCGGGTTGTTCTTGGTCTATCTTGGTATCAGGACACTCTTAAGTAAGCCGGCGGAACGTGCGGCAAGCGCGAAGGCGAGTGGTTTTGCCAGTGCTTATGTTTCGACTCTGTTGCTCACGCTGACTAATCCAACGACGATTCTCTCATTTGTGGCGATTTTCGCGGGCATTGGGGTTGGTGGTGCGAGCAAAAGTTATGCTTCAGCGAGTATTGTTGTGCTGGGCGTTTTTGTTGGTTCAGTGTTGTGGTGGATTATCCTGACAAGCGTTGTAAGTTTTTTACGCACACGGTTTACGGACGTGTGGCTGTTGTGGATTAATAGAGTGTCGGGATGCATTATTCTGGTGTTTGGTGTTGGGGCACTTGCGAGTTTGTTTTGAGAGCTTATTACGGAGATTATTGAAAAACCGAACGGACGCTCACGGTCTTGATCATTCCCCAAATGCAGCTCGGGGACTACCCTACTCTATATGGGCATCTTGTTCCCGAATAAGCTCTTAGGAGAACAGCGATGTACACGACACGAACAAATTGGCTTGTCTTGCTTAGAGTTGAGATGCGTACGTGGGAGACTTTAGTCAACGAATTGTTGCACTGTTCTAAGAGGCTATCGTAGCCCTACGATTCACCAACGTTTCCTGGTATTGATCGCCCCAATCGCGCATCAAGAGCAGAACTGGTTCCAAGCTTTGTCCGAAGAGCGTAAGCGAATATTCAACCTTAGGTGGCACTTCTCTGTAGATCTCGCGATGTACGATGCCTGCTTCCTCTAGTTCGCGTAATTGTAGTGTTAACATGCGCTGCGTCACATTGGGAAGCAGGCGACGCAATTCTCCAAAACGTTTTGTGCCGCTTAATAAATGGAACAGAAGGACACCCTTCCATTTGCCACCAATCACATCTAGTGTAGCCTCGACTGAACATCCATATTTGTAGTCAGAGGGACGCTTTTTCATTCTTTTTATCCTCTCATAGTATCTTTTTTGATACTATAGCACATTTTTGTGCATACTTGTGAAAGTGGGTACTTTATTTTATAACAACTATAGAATGTTGCTTCCAAGAGTAGTCCTGATTTTGTTCTTCAATCATGAAAGAGAGTGATAAATGAAAGCTATTGGTTTATATCGTTACCTGTCAATCGACAATCCAGAGAGTCTTGTGGACGTGGAGATTGCAAAACCTACTGCGAGTGGGCGAGACTTGCTGGTTCGTGTCAAGGCCATTTCGGTTAATCCTGTGGATGTGAAAAGACGTGCACCGAAAGAGCAGGTTGAGACGGAAGCCCGTATACTTGGTTGGGATGTTGCTGGCGTTGTCGAGCAGGTTGGGCCTGACTGCACGATGTTCAAGGTCGGGGATGAGGTTTATTATGCAGGCTCTATCACGCGCCCAGGTGGGAATAGCGAATTTCATCTGGTGGATGAGCGGATTGTTGGCAACAAGCCGAAGAGCCTCGATTTTGCGCAGGCGGCGGCGTTGCCTTTAACTGCGCTTACAGCATGGGAGGCTATGTTCCAGCGGCTTGGCATTTCGTTGGACCCGAGCGACAACAAACAAAAGCGTATTCTCATTATTGGCGCGGCAGGAGGTGTTGGCTCGATAGCTACCCAGCTGGCTCACTATGCGGGTTTGACTGTTATTGGTACAGCGTCACGACGGGAGACGGTGCAATGGGCAAAGGATCATGGTGCAGGCTATACCATTGACCATCACAAGGCATTTGCGCCTCAGCTTAAGGGGTTGGGGTTTGAGAATGTGGACTACATTTTCTGTTTGAATAGTACGGACAAGCATTGGGATGATATGGTTGAGGTCATCGCGCCAGAGGGTAAGATTGCAGCGATTGTAGGAGCGAGCGGGCCAGTGAATCTGTCGGCGTTGATGGACAAGAGTGTTACTTTCGCGTGGGAGTTGATGTTCACGCGCGCAAGGTACCAGACACCTGATATGATTGAGCAGCACAATATCCTGGACCGCTTAGCTCAGTTGATAGACGAGGGCAAGATACAGAGCACGCTAACCGAGAAGCTTGAACCCATTAATGCGGCTAATTTGCGCGAGGCTCACAAGAGGGTTGAAAGTGGTAAGATGGTAGGAAAGATTGTACTTGCGAATTTTCCTTCCTAACACAGGAGAATTTTTATGAGCATTGAAGATGCCTTCACGCATTTTCCTACGCTTACTACAGACCGTTTAGTTCTGCGTCAGCTCCGTTCAACTGACGCAGAGGCGTTATTTGCGTTGCGGTCTGATCCAGTGGGTATGGAGTTTTTTGGGCAGGAGCCACATCAGAGTATCGAAGAGACGCACAAGTTGATACAACGGTTGCAGATCTATTATGAGCGGCGTGACTCTTTATTCTGGTGTACTACGCTTAAGGGAGAAGATACGGTTATAGGTTCGTGTACGCTCTTTTCGTTCAACTTTGACTTCCACTACGCTGAAACAGGCTACGAACTGCATCGTGACTATTGGGGAAAAGGCATTGCAAGTGAGGCGATGTCAGCGGTGCTCACGTATGGTTTTGCCGAGCTTGGTTTGCATCGTATTGAGGCTGATGTTGCTCCAGATAATGTTCGCTCTAAAAATCTCCTGCTCAAGCTGGGCTTTACATTTGAGGGTAACTTGCGGGAGCGCTATTATTTTCGTGGACAGTATGAGGATGAGCACTATTTTGGGTTGTTGAGGGATGAGTGGTTGAAGAAGGAGTAGCTGGCACCTCCACAAGTGGAAGCGTGACCTCGATTACCGTTCCGCGTTCGGAACCGGGTTTTAGGGTGAGGGTGCCGCCGATGCGTTCGACGCGTTCGTACATGCCGTTTAAGCCATAGTGTCCGGTGGGGCTGGTATAGGTTGTTTGACCATCCAGTTTTGCTCTGCTACATGTTTGTGGTAGACCGACGCCGTCGTCTTCGATGCGCAGGTGTATTCCGCCGTCACAGCGACTTAGGTGGAGGAGGACGTTGGTGGCGTGGGCATGTTTTTCGATGTTGGTGATTGCTTCCTGGCCCACTTTCCAGAGTGTCTCTTCGATTTGTTCAGGTAAGCCTGTAGTGTCGGGTTGTAGGTCGTAGGTGACGTGGACGCCTGTACGTTGTGCCATTTCGTGTGTGAAGTTACTGAGGGCTTGAGCAACTGACTCGTGTTCGAGGGTGGGAGAGCGAAGGTCGGCGATGGAGGCGCGCAGCTCGTTCATGCTGTCACGGACGATTTGTTGTGTTGCGGCAAGCTCAGCACTGCTGCGTTCGGGGTCTCGTTCGCGTATGCGGCGCGCAATTTCTAGCTTGACTGTGACGAGCACTAGCGCGTGTCCAAGTGTGTCATGCATCTCGCGTGCGAGGCGGTTACGTTCGCGGAGGACCGCGAGTTCTTGCTCTTGTGCTGCTGTGCGCGCAAGCTGTTGATGGGCTGCTGCGAGTTCGTTGTGTGCCTGTGTTAGCTCCTCTAAAAGCCTGTTACGTTTGTAGCGCTCTGAAACCATGGCTTGAATGACCATTGCTGAAGCGGCGCTGCCAAAGAAACTGATACCTATACCCAGGACACCACTTGTCTGACTCCAATCAAAAGGCCAAGTAATCAGGCCTGCAAAGAGGCAAAGTGAAAGGAAGAGTACGGCTACAAGGAGTAGCAAATGATGACCTGTAAACCGTCCCAGCAACGCGCCCAGCACAATATAGAAATCCCAGACAAACCTGTCATCGATTAGGACAAGTAGAACTACCGCACCGTAGAGGCTGGCAAAGATCGCGAGTGATGAAAGCAAAGGAGGCGGCCACTGACTGCTCCTTCGCGTGAGGCTGAACCAATATATGGCTATTATGAGGAGAGAGAGCAGAAGAATTATAGGACACTGCCAACCCTGTAGTAAGGAAGGTCTCGCATGAAAAACATTATAGTTTGTTGATATAGTCAGAACAATAGTAACAAGCAGCCACCCTATTGACCATTTACGCAGGTTGTGGGGCCGTTTTTCCTGGAGTTCTGAACTGATTGAAGTTGTGTATGCCTCCATAGGCTTAATAGATGCTTTCTTCCTCTATACAAACAATAGGCACATTCTGCTTTCTTCAGAAAGAATAGCATACCTGCAACTTCCTGGTGAGTGCAGAACGGCCTATATATGTGTCTAGGGGGTTATGACGAAAGTCATGGTATCGCCGTAACCTACATGCAAGGTGCGGAAGGCATTGCCATTGCGGATCGCGATACCAACATAGCCGGAGCTATCACCGTAGAGAAAAGGTTGTTTCTCTTGTGACTGTGTGCTATCCGCGAAGAAGCGTCGGCGCTCCGAAATGCTGACCGTGCCGTTCGTCAATACCGCTTCAACGTGTGAGCTAGTGAACAGATCGGGTACAAGCTCTAGTGGGATATTAGTAACGAGGTTGCCGAAGTGATCTACGTGTAGGATGCGGGCATCGAATACTTCGTTTCCTTGCCGTGTTGCTAGCCTTAAATCGAGACGTTGTAACGTGATGGGGTCAATCGTGGAACCTAGCTCTTGTAGGGCAATGCCGCTCGCGATATGAGCGGCAACAGGTGTGAAGATATCCCGTCCATGAAAGGTGGAACTTACCTGCTTGAGGTGGTAGGCGGGGTTGGTAAGCTCGGCTACGGCATGTACGGTTTGTTCGGCGAAAATGTAGCTAAAGAGACCGTTGTCGGGTCCCACAAAATACCAATCGCCAGCGGAAACTGCAATAGGTCTACGGCTACTGCCAACACCGGGATCGACCACGCAAACAAAGACGGTACCACGGGGGAAATACTTATAGCTCGCTGATAGTATCCACGCACCCGACTCCACATTTTGCGGGGCGACGGTGTGTGTGATATCAACAAGCTGAGCATCGGGCACGATACCGAGAGCGACACCCTTTAGGACGCCGACATCACCATCGCCAGCACCAAAATCTGTCATAAATGTGATAACTGGTCTTGTAGTAGGCGTTGAGAAGCGAGAAGATTGGCTCATGATACGTTGATACTCCTAGATGGATATTGCTGAACTATTCGGTGGCAGAAAGAACATGTGTACGTTGTTTCGTTTCTATTATACACGCATAGGACATATGCCTCATAAGTCATGGTTTCTATGCCTTTTGTAGAGAGGTATGCTATACTTTTGCCATTATGGGTAGATAAGAGCGACGCGATGGACGCAATGAAGCAAGCGATGCGCCCAAGAAACATGTTGTAAGACTATGCATGGTGAGCAACGATAGATTGGATAAAAACATGGTGTCCTTTAGAGATCAAGCAATGATAGATGAGGTGAGGGGGAGAAGGCAGGTATGAACGTGAGCGCTGGAGGACCGCATATTCTTTTCTTTGAACGTGACCCACAATTGACCGCGTTATTGACAAGTCAGTTTCAGCTAGCGGGCTACGAATGTCATGCTGCCCGTACTGCTGTAGAAGTATTTGACACCATCGCGCGCTTTCCTGTTCGCATTTTGTTGGTCAATCTCGCACAAGCGGCTGCCGGGCGGCGGGAGTTTTGGGTGGCGTTAGATACGCAGCGCCGTGGCCGTGGAGTGCAGGTGCTTACCTACCTGTGTTCAAGTCTAGCGGGCTATGGTCCACGCGATCCAGATGACCGCTCACAGGGGCAACTGCCAGATATCGAAATTGATGGAATGCTTGGCCTGATGAATCTTGTTGACACTGTTCGTGAACGTGTGCCGGGGATGTCTTCTGCGAGCCTGAACCCCACTCAAGTGCGCTTACCGCGAGCCACTCCGCCTTCAACACCATCGCCTGTTTCTTCCCAACCGGCAACGAATGCAAGTGGTACAGCATACAGGAGTGGTGCTTCTGATACCTCGCATGCTGCGACGATCACTGCTACTGTTGCAACGCAGAATCCACCCGTACAGCAATCATATTCAGAGAAAATTCGAGCTGTACTCTATCCAACACAACGTCCAACGAATATACAGGCAGAGACGATACAGACGCCCCAGCAGGGAGAGACACCTGTGACATACGTATATCCTCCCGCACAGAATACTGTGCGAGTAGAGCAAGCGGTGCCGACGAGCCAAATTGCGCAGTCTTACGGTACGGAAGCAACCGCACTGCAGCGCCTTGCGTATGGTCAGTCTGCGAGGGAACAGGAGTCTGGCCTTGACCAGTTATCAAGGATGCTGCAAGAGCGAAGTGTGGTCGATGAGACTATTCCTGATGGTGCAGACGGGGAAAGCCAGTATGTATCTTCTATAACTGATACTCCGCGGCAGAGTGCAGCTATAAGCTATGCTCCTGCCCCCCAGCAAATGCAGACTGCTGACACTGTGGAAACGCAAGCACTGCGAGCATCTCCTATTGAAGATTTGCCGCTTGAGCGAGCCACAAATGGTGGTGCTATAAGTGATAGTGGGCGACGCGCTGATGGACGAACAACGTACAGCCAGTATGCAGGGAGTACAAATACTGCTGCGCAGGCAGGAATGGCGACGCAGGCGACTCCTTTAGCATCTATTTCTGGGATACATACCACATCGGTACCCGATACTCCTCCCATGACCGCAAAGGCTACAATGCCTATGGCGGCAGTAACCTCACCACAACCCGTTGTAAGACCGACCGTGCAAGAACAGCGTTCGACTGGTGTGACGCAGGTTGTGCAGCAGCGGGAGCAATATGCAGAGCAGCAAGAAACGCCTGTAGTCACCGAAGAGCGGACCGATGTCCAAACGCGAACGGACGACCTTATAGCCCGAGAGCAACAGGCTGTGTATGGAGAGGAGCGTGAGGAGATGAATCTTTCTGTGGCAGCAAAGGAGCAGCAGGAACAGGTGCTGGAGCAAGAGCGACAACAGGATATCGTTGTTAACCGAATGACGCCAAACAATGCCATGTTATTAGATATCGTGCAAAGTTTGCCCCTTATGCCATCGCCACCGCCGCAGCCTGATGTGCAGACGATAAGTGGAAGAACGATGCGTACGCTTGGAAGTGTATTACTGGAGGGGCATCTGGTGCCAGAGAGTCGTTTAGAGGTTGCGCAGAATATTCAGCGCATGTTAAGTGGGGTGGACTTGAACTATCAACTTGGCGAGATTTTACTCATGTTTAAATTGTTGACGCCCGACCAATTGTTGGCTGCGAGTCTGGTGAGTTATGGTATGATTTCGACGCAGCAGATCAGTGCACTTGGCCGCATCCGGCAGGAACTCCATGCGATAGGGCTGGAATACGATCTGGAGAGCTTGCTGATCCTGTTTCGAATGATTACGCCGGAGCAATTGCGGGAAGTGCGGACAAGCTGGCAAGGATAATCTTTGCTTATACAAAAGCGTGGCTCGTTTGTGAGCCACGCTTTTCTTGTTGTCGAATTTCAAAAAAATGTTCCAATTGGAATTGTTTCAAGCACAGAAATATGGTATAATGGAAATATACCCTTTATCGTGAACGATTACCAGCAGTGTTTAGAGGTGTGACGACGACTCGCAGAGCTGTTTTCTCATCCTTCGTCTCTCACTTACCTAGTTAGCTAGAAATAAGAAAGGGTAGATTGAAACATTGCAGGAGCATCGCTTTGATGCATCGCTCAACATCATCCCCTCGCTTCTTGATAGGAGCGAAGGTCATAACGCGAATTCACTCGCAAATCCTCTGTTACGTAGGAACGGGCTGGTTCTCTCGCATGTTGTCGAGTAAGAAACTGGCCTTTTTTGTCTCATAACGTCTTCTTACACTACGCAGTCTTCTATACAACGAAGAGAGGGTGACAAACATTTATGGATTTGGTAAAGCGGTTAGAAGAATATCGAGATCGTGAGCGGGAGTTACAGTGGGAAGGGACATTCGCACAGTACTTTGAGATTGCTAGCAAAAATCCAAAGGTGGGCCGACTTTCTCATGAGCGTATCTACGATATGATTATGGATGCTGGTGTCGAGACACTGCGCACTGGCGAACCACACTATAAATTCTTCGATCATGAAATCTTTGGCATTGAGAAGCCACTTCAGCAGATTGTTGACTACTTCCACTCTGGCGCGCAACGACTTGAGGTACGCAAGCGTATACTCTTGCTCATGGGACCGGTTGGTGGTGGTAAATCTACTGCTGTTGCCCTGCTGAAACGCGGTCTCGAAGCGTACACGCGCACTCCTGAAGGCGCGGTCTACGCGATTAAAGATTGTCCAATGCATGAAGAGCCATTGCACTTGATTCCCAACGACCTGCGCGCTGATGTTGAGAAAGAGTTTGGCATCTACATCGAAGGCGACCTGTGTCCGCACTGCCGCTATATGATTGATAATCAGTATCGTGGACGTATTGAGGAAGTTCCGGTTAAAAGAATTACTTTTAGCGAAAAATATCGAGTGGGAGTGGGAACATTCACGCCGTCGGACCCCAAAAGCCAGGATATCAGTGAGTTAGTCGGAGGTATAGACCTATCTACTATTGGTGAGGTGGGTGTTGAGAGCGACCCAAGAGCATATAGATTTGATGGCGAGCTAAATATTGCTAACCGCGGTCTGATGGAATTTGTAGAAATGCTGAAGACGGACGAGAAGTTTCTTTATGTACTATTGACGCTCAGCCAGGAACAGAACATCAAAACGGGCCGCTTCAGCATGATCTATGCCGACGAGGTAGTTGCCAGTCATACGAACGAGCATGAGTACCAGTCGTTTGTGGGCAACAAGAAGTCGGAGGCGTTGCAAGACCGCATCATTCTGGTGAAGGTGCCGTATAACCTACGTGTCTCGGACGAGGTGAAGATCTACGAGAAATTGCTGAAACAGAGTGCGCTGCAGAATGTGCATATCGCGCCGTACACGCTGCGTATTGCCAGCATCTTCGCTGTGCTAACACGTCTTGAGCCATCGAAGAAGGCGGGTATGAGCCTGATGAAGAAGCTTCGCCTGTATGATGGTGAAGACATGGAGGACTTCAAGCAGAAGGATGTGCGCGAGTTGCAGGAGGAGGCGGTACGCGAGGGCATGGATGGTATCTCGCCGCGCTACGTCATCAACCGGCTCTCGAATGCGCTTATCAAGCAGGGTGTGACCTTTATCACGCCGATTGATGCGCTCCGTGCACTGCGCGATGGGCTCGACCAGCACACCAGCATCACACGTGAAGAGCGCGAACGCTACCTGAACTTTATCAGCGAGGCGCGCAAAGAGTACGATCAGATCGCGCAGAAAGAGGTACAGCGTGCCTTTGTCTACTCATACGAGGAGTCGGCGCGCACATTGCTGAACAACTACCTGGATAATATCGAGGCGTACAGCAACAAGACGAAGATGCGCGATCCCATTACCGATGAGGATATGGACGCGGACGAGCACCTGATGCGCTCGATTGAAGAGCAGATAGGAGTCTCGGAGAATTCGAAACGCTCTTTCCGCGAGGAGATTCTGATCCGTATCTCGTCGCTTGCTCGTAAAGGCTTGACGTTTGACTACACAAGTCATGAGCGGCTCAAGGAAGCGATTGAGAAAAAGCTGTTCGCCGACCTGCGCGATGTGGTCAAGATCACGACTTCAACACGTACGCCTGACAAAGACCAGTTGCGCAAGATCAACGAAGTGATCAACCGTCTCGTTGCCGAACATGGCTATACGCCTGAGAGCGCGAACGAATTGCTGCGCTACACGGGCAGTCTCTTAAATAGGTAATTGGCTTGTAGGGACCGATGTATCACGTCCTTGCTGGCGTTTCGATTGCCGAGTAGGACGTGATACATCGGTCCCTACGATTGGTGCAAGGAAGTTTTTCTAAAAGGAGCATGGCTATGTCCATCTCGCAGCATGATTGGTCGTTGCATCGTAAGGGGCAGATCGACCAGGAGCGTCATAAAGAGAAGATTCGCGAGGCGGTAAAGAAGAATCTTGGTGAGATCGTCAGCGAGGAGAACATTATTCTTTCCGATGGGCAGAAGACGGTACGTGTGCCGATTCGGTCGCTTGACGAGTATCGTTTCCGCTATGACTTTGGCAAGCAGGAACATGCAGGACAGGGCAATGGCAAGAGCAAGGTTGGCGATGTAGTCGCGCAAGATCCACGTCCTGGCAAGGGGAGACGCGGCGAGGCAGGGAAAGAGGCGGGACAGGACTATTATGAGGCCGATATCTCGATGGAGGAATTGGCGGCCCTGATTTTTGAGGACCTCGGCTTGCCCAATCTTGAACAAAAACGCCAACAAGAGATGGAGACCGAGGCCGTACGCTTCACCGATGTGCGTAAGAAGGGGCCGATGGCAAACCTCGACAAGAAGCGCACTATTATGGAAAACATGAAGCGTAACGCGGCAAAGGGTGAGGCTAAATTCCAGGATATCAAGTCTGAGGACCTGCGATTTAAGGTGTGGGAGCCAACGATTAAGTATTCATCAAATGCGGTAGTTCTGGCGATGATGGATGTTTCGGGCAGTATGGGTGAATTTGAGAAGTACATCGCACGCAGTTTTTACTTCTGGATGGTTCGTTTCTTACGCACGAAGTATAACAATGTGCATATTGTCTTTATCAGTCATCATACAGAGGCGAAAGAGGTCACGGAAGAAGAGTTCTTCCACAAGGGCGAGAGCGGTGGTACACAGGTGTCTTCAGCGTATGAACTCGCGTTAGAGATCATCAAGGAGCGCTACAAGCCTGATGACTGGAATATCTATCCCTTCCACTTCTCCGACGGGGATAACCTGCCGTGGGACAATGACCGTTGTGTGCAACTGGTCAACAAGCTGATGGAATTGTGCAACATCTTTGGTTATGGCGAGATTCGTGAGGGACACTATCGCTCACCCAGCACGCTCATGTCCGCCTACAACAAGATCACCGATAAGAAGTTTACAGCAGTCACCATCTCCGACAAAAAAGAGGTGTATCCGGCCCTCCGTAAGTTCTTTGCTCAAAAGGACCCTGTAGGGGTCTAATCCACTACACCCTCTTGCTAGTACTGAATTGGCAAGAGGGTGTAATAGATTGAATCCCGCAGAATGTGTATTGCGTCCTTTATTCGATAGAGGAGACATTCTATGACAGTGAGAGAAGGCAGCGACGATCTTGAGCGTCTGCGCGATAACATAGATATTGCGTGGGAGCAGGCACGCAAATTTGGGCTTGATCCGTTTCCTACGCATTTTGAAATGGTGCCCGCCTCCATCATGTACGAATTTGCTTCTTATAGTCTTCCAGGTCGCTTTAGTCACTGGTCGCATGGTAAAGCGTATCATCGTCAGAAGATGCAGTATGACTTTGGGTTGAGCAAGATTTACGAGATGGTGGTCAACACCAATCCGAGCTATGCCTTCCTGATGGATATGAACAGTCTGCTGCAGAACACCTTTGTGGTGGCGCACGTCTTTGGGCATACCGATTTCTTCAAGAATAATGTCTACTTCCAGCACACCTCGCGCCGTATGATCGACAAGGTCAGCATTCATGCCGACCGCATTGTGCAATACGAGTTTGACCACGGCAAACTTGAGGTCGAGCGTTTCCTGGATGCCGCGCTCTCCATCCAGGAGCATATTGACTACAATCTCTTCCTACGCTCTGATGATGTAAAGCAGGATGAAAAGCCAGTGGAGCGTACGAGTGAATACGACGATCTGTGGGGTCTGGACAAAAAAGAGAAGCTAGCAGAAGAAGAGCGCGACCGGTATCCAATGGGTAAATCGCCCAAATTTCCAGAGAAGCCAGAGAAAGACATCCTGCTGTTCCTGTCGCGTCACGCTCCCAGCTTGGAACCGTGGCAGCGCGACATCATCGAAATTGTGCGTAACGAATTCCTGTACTTTGTGCCGCAAATGCAGACAAAGGTACTAAATGAGGGTTGGGCCAGCATATGGCACTCGCGCATCATGCGCGAGCTTGGCGATCAAGGCATCATCTCGGACTCGGATACCGTCGAGTTTGCGCAACTGCATTCGGGTGTGCTCTCGCCATCGAGAACCTCGCTCAACCCGTACTATCTAGGTTACAAGATGTTCGAGGCGATTGAGAAACGCTGGGACAATCCGACGAAGGAGGAGCAGGAGCGGCTGGGACGTAAGCCCGGTATGGGGCGACAGAAAATCTTTGAGGTGCGTGAACTCGATAATGATGTGTCGTTCCTGCGCAACTACCTCACGGAAGACCTGATCAAAGACCTCGACCTCTATATGTTTAAGAAAGAGGGCGACGAGTGGGTGGTTTCCGAAAAGCAATGGGAACGCGTGCGCGATGGTATCGTTGCCAGCATGACGAACTTCGGCTACCCCTATCTCGTGGTTGACAATGGCGACTACCGGGGCAATCGCGAACTCTACATCAAGCACATGTTTGAGGGTCAGGAGCTTGATACAAATTATGCCGAGAAGACGCTGCAGCATGTCTACACGCTGTGGGGCCGACCTGTGCATCTCGAAACCATCTACGAGGGCAAACGTATTCTCATGACCTACGATGGCGAGAGAAACACAAAAACCTCGCTAGAGAAATAAAGACATTGGTGCCTGTTGTGCGTTCGCGCAACGGGCACCAATGTCTTTATTTCTCTTCTGGTCCCTCTATTTGCAGTTGTTGTTTCATGGCTTGCAGCTGGGCCTCGACATTTTGTTCGGACGAGAGTTTTTCGAGTTCACGGTTCAGGGTATCGCCGGTGCTTGTGCCAAGCAAGCCCTGTTCGCCAAGCGTTCCCTGTTCGATTAGCGTCTCCATTGCGTTCGCACGCGCTTGCATCGTGAGCACCTTGTCCTGGGCACGCTGCATTGCCAGATTCATCTCGCTCATTTCTTCAGAGATGCCTGTGGCGACCTCGTTAATCTTCACCTGCGCTTGTGCAGCGTTATATTGCGCCTTGACCATTTCTTTCTGGGTGCGGAAGGTTTCGACGCGGGCCGAGACGGTGCGCTCCATCTCAATTAATTTTTGCTCCTGTCCACGCAATTGCTCGATCTGTTGACGATAGCTTGCGAGCTGTGTTTGCAGTGTCTCGCGACGTTGTAGGGCCATGCGTGCGAGGTCCTCGCGAGATGCCTGGAGTGCCATGCGCGCCTGCTGACCCAACTTATCAAATTGTTGCTGAAGCCCTGTTTCCTGTAGCTCTAGTCGCTTCTCGTTTGTGACCACATCAGCGATAGAGCGGCGCAACTCCTGCAGTTGCTCCAGCTGTTTCGCATATGAGTAGTCCATAACCTGACCGGGGTCCTCTGCCTTATCGAGTGCCGAATTAGCACGGATGCGTAGAAAGGTCGCGAGTCGTGAGAAAAGGCCCATAGATGTGTTTCTCCTATTCTATAGAGACACAATACCAAGAATGAAGCACGATTTATAAGTACATAGGAATTAGCATAAATAGCTCTTACAGTATTATGGACGTAGAGAGTGGAGATTTACAACATGCTCCTCTTCCTCATTATACGCATAGCATTCCTAGCATGTTCTATGAAACGCGATAGAGAAGAGCTTGTGGGACGGGGCGTTGCTGTGGCGCATATCGATGAGAATGGCGAAATCAAAGAGCAGCAGGCGATCAATGAGCAATTCATAAAAGACAAACAACCTACTCTGTTTGATGATTTTGGTTCTCGTTGCGCGTCTCTCTTTCTCGATGGTGGAGGGCTGATGATTTTAGTGAGGAGCGGTGCTATTTGCAGCTTTCGGGCTGGTATTTGTGAACTATGATGCAACATTACCGCTCCATTCTTTTACTTACTATACTACAGCTACCTGCCGAGCAGTTAACCGCTTTGCAGAATTAGGATCATGGGTGGGTAAGTATACTGTAGGGGTTGCTTGTATATAATCGTGGATACGTTTTAAGGTTTGTTGTGCGATGTTTGCGCTGGGTGATACACCGTCTATGACTTCATTGAGCATGAGTTCCTGGGTATAGGAGGTGTCGCCAGCGAGGAAGATTGACTTGCCTTCGTCTTGCACGATGACTGAAACGTGATTTGCTGTATGTCCATGTGTTGGGACTAAGAAGACATCATTGGCTTTTGTGAGCGTCATACTGGCTGGGAAGGTGCCGAACGCTTGTGGTTCGAAATCCAGCAGGTGAGGACGGAACCAGTCGGGCCAGCGAGTTGGCAAGAAGCCTTCGACTCGTCCAAGTAGTGTACGTGCTTGCTCGTATTCACGCCGGTCAACAAGTATTTCTGCTTTAGGGAAGTGCGCAAGTCCTCCAGCATGATCTGTATGCATGTGTGTGAGTATTACCCAACGTACATCGTTGGGACTAATGCCAATAGCGCGTAATTGTTGTCCTATTTCGTCATCTGGTTGAACGGACATATGTACTGCATACTTAAAGTAAGGATGCCACGAAGGGAAGTAGCCTCGGTCAGCGGTTCTTGCGGTTTCGCCTGTGTCTACGATAATAATGCCTTCTGGATGCTCTATAACCCAGGCATAGATGGGAAGTGCTCCCGTCCAATCTTTGTCCGTCAGGATATGGAATTGGCGTTCGAGTCGTCCTTTCCCATGTCCTACGCGTTGACTAGCCTTAATATCGACTGACCCTGTACGAATGGCGTGAATGGATAGCATTGTTTTACTCCTTAGTGCCAGTAGGACTGCTGTTTTTACTTTTCGTGTAAGGAAGATTTACGTCCTAAGCGTCTCGCAAGGGCCATACCTGCAGGCTTGTCTTCCACAAATTGCCAAAGTGTCTCTAATGTGCTTGCAAGGGAGGCTTCGTCTCCGATATGGGAAAAAAGAGACTCGAACTGTGCTTCGATATTGCACATCTGTTCATTTAGCCTATTTCCGAGTTCAGTGAGCGAAAGCACCACTTTGCGTGAATCGGTTGTTGAAGGAAGGCGTTCGACAATCCCGGCCTTTACCAGTCCATCTACTAAGCGGCTGGGGCTGCCTGTCTCACACACTAGTAGGTCGCCAAGTTCGATCAGTGAAAGTGGTTGTGACTCGTGCAGCACGCGAATAACTTCTGACTGTGAAGGTGTGAGTCCGAGAGGGCGAAGTGCTTCTGCAAGCAAACGGTTGCCTTCACGTTGTGCAGCGAGCACAAGCAAACGTAATTCTCCTGCAGGTGACATATTTATAACTCCATAGGATTATCGTTACACATCATCAATGATATATCATTGATGATGTGTGATATATAACATAAATTTGATGACGTGTCAATGATTTTGTTGCTAAGGTAATTATACAGAGGTAGATGATACAACAAATTGTATAATGTAATGCTGATTGTGTATATCAAAATTGTAACCAGTACCCTGCTAGTGGTGCATCTGGTAAGTCTTTAGGGTATACGCGCATTACTTCGTTCGTGCTTGGGCATTATGAATAAGGTCCTTACAAGTGCCGCGTTACTTACCAGATGTACAGATTAGCAAATACTCATAAGTATAGAGGAGTTTTTTGTGCGTATAGTACAATTTTCCGAATTCGGCGATCCCGAAGTTTTGCAGATACACGAGGTGCCCAAGCCAACTATACAGGCTGGTGAGGTGTTGGTAGAGGTGTACGCGGCAAGTATCAATCCTAGCGATGTGAAGAATGTGCAAGGGGCGATGCACCAGACCACGTTACCACGTGTACCGGGGCGAGATTTTGCGGGTATTGTTGTGGAGGGGCCAGAGGAACTATTGGGTAAGGAGGTATGGGGTACAGGAGGAGATATTGGTTTTGTACGTGATGGAAGTCATACACAATATCTGGTTATACCACATGCTTGCAAGTGATATTTCAATATGTTATATTACATATAGCGTTAAGCAATAACCAAATTTTGTCCAAGTAAGATAGTAGATGCCTTGAGATTGCTTGACACAAAAACAAGTCATATGTTTACTCTATTAGAGTAAATTAATTTCTTTCTTTTTCACTGTGGTGCGCTTTTCTATTGTTGTAGAAAAGCGTATTGCTAACAGATAAGGGGAGCCTATAATGGTTATCTTCCTACTTGCACTTATCGGGGCGCTAGCTGTGATGGCAATTCTCAGCATTGGGCGCCTTGCCTTTGGGCGGAACGAGCCGTTTAATGGTCGCAAATTCTTCACCTGGTTTGGTATCTACTTTGTCATAAATTTCGTGCTGTGCTTGTTGATCCTTTACTTCAGTCAACCGGCGCTAACGGGGCCATTTGGTGGTTGGCAGTGGATACTTGTACCACTTACACTTAGCAGTATCGCAAATTTGTTTGCCTTTGCACGTCCGGCAATGGGTGTTTTGGAGGAAGCGGCTGCGATCAGTCAGGGGCGCAGTCCATCAGGTAGGCGAAGTGCGCCCATAAGTATGCCTGCGCGTTTTTCGCGTGGTGTGATTGCGGCGGGCATCTTTGGCTTGGTTTTTGTCGGTGTGCTTGGTATTGCGGCCTCGATTCTGATCAACATTTTCACGACGTGGTTTGATGTCAATGCGAAAGTGCTTGCCGCCATTCCCAGCGTGAAAGTAATGCCATCACCGCAATTACCTCCAACTGATCCAAATAATGTTGTGCTGGTAAGTCAAAGTATTGCATCGTATAAAGGTCAACAAATACTTGGTTCTAATGGGCAAAATCTTGGCTCTGCCTACAATCTTGACCCAGCAAGCTATACATTGCAATCTATCAATCGTCATCTCTACTATGTTGCGCCACTAACGTACAACAACATCTTTGTGAATCTCTCTAATCGTACGACACCAGGATTTGTAGTTGTGGATGCAGAGGATCCGCAACAGGTACCAGTGTTGCATACGGAACAGAGCGCGAAGATCGCTTATCTCCCTGGCGCGTTGCTTAATCAGGACTTGTTGCGCCATGTGTATCTCAACGGCTACACCTATGGTCGGCTTGTGGACCCCACGCTGGAACTCGATGATAACAATCATCCTTATTGGACAATCTCACTCATGCAGCCAACACGTGGTTATACAGGTGATGCGTTGAGTGAGGTGCTTATTGTTGATGCGAACACCGGGGAAATCAAGAAGTATCAGCCATCACAGGTCCCAGGATGGGTGGACCGCGTGTTTCCAGCCGCCACTGTGTCTCAGTACTTGCAGTGGTGGGGTCTTTATCATGCGGCACCATGGTTTAATCCCTCTGGTTTAGGGCAACAAGCTCCATCAGGCGACCCACAGTTGCTCTATAATAGAGGTGAGCAACCAGTATGGCTTGTGCCTATGACCTCTTCGTCCTCAAACGATAATTCAAGTACTGGTGTGTTCTTGTTCAACACGCACAAGAATGAAGCTCAGTTCTATCCGCTTTCAGGTATCGGCATTGGTGATAATGTAAGCTCAACATTCAAGTCAACGCGTGCCAATATACGTAACTATAATGTTACGAGCACCCAGCTCTATCAAATTAACGGTGCGCCGACGTGGGTAGCAATTTATTCACAAAGTACAGCGAGCGGTGACATTTTCCAGGCGGTGGGTGTTGTTGATGCACGATCGTTGAATGGTAACAATGTGCAATTTGAGGCTACTCTTCCAGCTGCCCTCAATGACTACACTCAGTGGCTCACTCAGCAGGGAAGTGGTGGAGGAGGAGGCACGGGTGGAGGTGGCACAACAGCGCAAACAGTGACAGCAAAGGTGCTGCGTATCTCGCCTGTGCAGCAAGGGTCGAACACGATTTACTACCTGCAGCTGGCTGGTCAGAAGGTCATTTTCACCGCCAACCTGTCGCTCTCCGCAAAGCTGCCCTTGACGCAGGTAGGCGATACGGTTAAAATCACGTACTCGCCCACGACACAGAGCGTGATCAATGTGCAAAGCTTTGACAATAGCAACATCAATCTAGGTGGCGCGTCGACATCTGGTACAGCTGGGGCGACGGCAACGCCTTAATATAGTGGGAATATACAGACGATACCCCTGGTTTGGACAGGAACAATTTGGGGCCTATCACAACACGTGTTGTGATAGGCCCCAAATTGTTCCTGTCCAAAACTGATTTCGATTGTCGAAGCAGAATATCATACGTCAATTCCTGCATGCTTTCCTTTCCAATATCAACCTATCCAATTACAGCGAGTCGTGATACACTACCTGTAGTGATACCTCTTAGTAGTTTTTCTTGAAGGATGGTCTAATGGCGACCCTGCGCGATGTTTTGATACGAGGTCGGCAGATGTTGACACAAGGGGCGCAAGATTCGAATCGGCTGGATACGCAGGTGTTGTTAGAGCATGTTTTGGGTATTGATCGGGCAACACTCTATGCCCATCCTGAACGCGAAGTAACCCCTGAGCAGGAACGGCAGTTTCTTGCGCTTATCGAGCGTCGTATAGAGGGGGAGCCGGTTGCTTACCTCGTTGGGCACGAAGAATTTTATGGCTTTGAATTTCTCGTCGATAAACGGGTTCTCATTCCACGACCCGAAACTGAGATGCTTGTAGAGACGGTGCTAGGGCTGATACGGAGCCGGCTTGACGCTGGACAAAATCCTCTTGTTGCTGATATTGGCACTGGTAGTGGCGCTATCCCCATTACGCTTGCTGTAGAAGAGCCTCGGTTGCCCTATGTCTATGCTGTCGATATTTCTGAAGATGCGCTTGCTGTCGCGCAAAAAAATTGTCAACTACATGCAGTTGAAGAGCGTGTGCGCTTGTTGCAAGGGGATTTACTCATCCCGCTCCCCGAACCCGTCGATATAGTAACGGCTAACTTACCATATGTTGGGACGGACGAGGCGGATGTGATGACACGTGATGTGCTCGACTATGAGCCGCACCTAGCCCTTTTTAGTGGTCCAAATGGGCTAGACTTGCTGCGACGTTTCTTTGAGCAGGTATGTACTCCCGAAAAGGTAAAGCCGCATGGAGTATTGTTGTTGGAGATTGGCTATCGCCAGCGCGAGGTGCTTACAAAAGTTTTGAAGAGCATGTGGCCCGATGCTACGATAACGTTCCAAAAGGATTATGCCGGTTGGGACCGTATGTTACAGGTTGTACTTTGATCGTTTATGTAGAATAGAGCATTGTATTTTTTCTAAGTTTATATATCTACTTTTGTATGACGGGAATTATGATAATAGATGGGGGCGTCCATTGTTTTGTCTGTCTGTACTCTTGGAGCCAGCAAATATTTCTTTAATGCGAGTCTCTATAAAACAATCATCACTACAGCCTTTATTTGGTCTGTCGCCGTTCGCAGTCCTGCTCCTCGGCGGGGCATGTGCATTTCTACTCGCATATCTCCTTACTTTCGCAGTTATTGCAACCAGTCGTAGAGCGGGATGGCTCGATATGCCAGCCGACCGGCGTGTACATAAAATTCCTGTACCACGTCTCGGTGGAGTTGCTATATTCCTGTCCTTTGTTGTTACATCAGCGACCTTATATGTAACCACCTATGGTTTGCAACAGAGAGAGGTTGTGACGTACTGGCTCTTCCTGCTTGCCTCGTTTTTGATTGTCGCCGTGCACGCTTATGATGATGTGAAGGGACTCAAGCCGCTTCCGAAATTAATTGCGCAAACGCTTTCAGTGCTCATCATTCTTGGACCCTTTAATAGCAAGTTCAATGGAGTGTTGCTCTTCGGCTTTAGCAATCCTTTTAGAGCGACGACAGCGCTGCATAGTAGTGTGCCGTGGTTCAGGCAACCGGAGTTGACGCTCTTTATTCACCAGCCCGAAATCACATGGCTAGCAATTCCCGCAGTACTTTTCACGTGGTTCTGGATGGTGGGGATGATGAACACGGTGAACTTCATTGACGGCTTAGACGGGCTTGCAACAGGGGTTGTCGCAATTACTGGTGTCTTCATCACCATCATTAGTTGGATGCTTGGACAACAAAGCATCGCGATTCTTTCCGCGATTTTTACTGGTGCAACGTTTGGTTTCTTGCCGCACAACTGGAATCCGGCGAAGATTTTTATGGGCGACACGGGTTCACAATTTCTCGGTCTCGGCCTCGCCGTGCTTTCAATCATAGGCGGCGCCAAAATCGCACTAGCGTTGATGGTTTTGGGTATTCCCATTCTCGATGTCGCGGTGGTAGCGATTAACCGTATCCGCCGCGGGCAACATCCCTTGCACTACGACAAAACGCACTTACATCACCGCTTCCTTGCCACCGGATTGAGCGTGCGTCAAATCTGTTGTGTTATGTATGGACTGACTATTTTCTTCGGCTTGCTGGACCTGCTCAGTGCTCGCATTTATAAGCTGCTAGACATATTGTTAGTAGCCTTAACCCTAACGGGCTTGATTATCTGGATGGACTACCGGCAGCGGAAACGTGGTATACGCATAAAGCTTGATGGGCCTGATCCCAAGCCGAGGACGGGGGGGAAGGATACTTCTTTAGAAGAAAAATCAACAGCACCAGCGGAGTTTCGTGTCGAGAAAGTGAAGCAAGAAAATGTATACTGAATGTGGTATAGCATTGCTTCACTTCACTCTTGAAACACTATATACTCGTATGTTTTCATCAAAGAACACTTACAGGCTCTTTGGCAAAAGTTGTGAGCGTACAAATCGCTCTGAAATGAGTGTGATAAGTCGGCGCCGGTCGAAGCGTTAGCGGCACGAGTCGAAGCCGGGCATCGTGCATTGTAGACTTTCCTCTAGCCCTCTGCAGCCACACTCACTTCTTTTTCCCTCATTGACCTGTGTGCCGCCTCTTCGATGAACATACGCTTGAGGAAGTGGCCGGTGTAGGACGCCTCGTTCTCGGCGACATCTTCGGGTGTGCCAGTGGCGACGATGGTGCCACCAGCGTCACCACCTTCGGGACCGAGGTCGATGAGCCAATCGGCGCTTTTAATAACATCGAGGTTATGCTCAATGACGATCAGCGAGTTTCCTGCATCTACCAGACGCTGCAGCACTTCCAAGAGACGTTGTACGTCGGCGAAGTGTAGGCCTGTGGTTGGCTCGTCGAGAATGTAGACGGTACGACCCGTGGCACGTTTTGATAGCTCGGTTGCCAGCTTGACTCGTTGGGCCTCACCACCTGAGAGCGTGGTCGCTGGTTGTCCAAGACGCATGTAGCCGAGACCGACATCGTTGAGCGTCTTCATTTTGTTGTAGATGTTGGGCACGTTCTCGAAGAAGGTTGTGGCCTCTTCGATGGTCATATCCAGTACGTCGGCGATGGATTTGCCCTTGTAGTGAATCTCTAATGCCTCGCGGTTGTAGCGTTTGCCCTGACAAACCTCACACGGCACATAGACATCGGGCAAGAAGTTCATCTCGATCTTGACGATGCCCTCGCCCCTACATGCTTCACATCGTCCGCCTTTGACGTTAAATGAGAAGCGTCCAGCGGTATAGCCACGAATGCGCGACTCAGCGACCTGGGCGAAGATTTCACGAATGGCGGTGAAGGCGTTGGTATAGGTTGCTGGATTTGAGCGCGGCGTGCGACCGATCGGAGACTGGTCGATGTCGATGACCTTATCCAATGCATCCATGCCTTCAATGGCGTCATGCTCGCCGGGCCTCTCGTGAGAGCGGAAGAAGGTATGTGACAATTTGCGATACAGGATATCGGTGATCAGCGTACTCTTGCCCGAACCCGATACGCCTGTGACGGCGACAAACTTGCCCAATGGGATATCGACTGAGACATCCTTCAGGTTGTTTTCGCGGGCACCCTTGATGCTCAAAGATTTGCCATTACCCTGACGCCGCTCTACCGGTATCTCGATACGTTTACGGTGTGAGAGATAGTCGCCGGTCAGTGAATTTGTGTTGGCGACGATCTCTTCATAGGTACCATCAGCGACAACGTGTCCACCATGCTCACCCGCGCCTGGTCCAATGTCGATGATATAGTCGGCGGCGCGCATCGTGTCCTCGTCGTGTTCGACAACGAGCAACGTGTTACCGAGATTGCGTAGGCGTGTCAATGTTTTGATTAGGCGTTCATTGTCGCGCTGGTGCAGACCAATACTGGGTTCGTCCAGGATGTAGAGCACTCCCATCAAGCCTGAGCCTATCTGTGTTGCTAAGCGAATACGTTGTGCCTCACCGCCTGAAAGACTCATGGCGGCGCGATTGAGCGTCAGGTAGTCCAAACCAACGTCGAGCAAGAATTGCAAGCGTGCACGAATCTCTTTTAGAACCTGACGTGCAATAAAGCGTTCGCGCTCGGTCAATGTTCCCAGTACGAGTGGTCCATTGCCTACATCAATGCGTGCCAGAGGATCGCCGAGAACGCTGAGATGTGAGCTAATCTCCGGGTTTGTTGTGCTTTTCTTCTTTTTGCCATGTCCATTGGACTGTACAATGCTCTCGGGTAAGGTTGGCGCAGGTGTTTCCTGGT
>CAXTCR010000005.1:0-38390 GCA_964242555.1 uncultured Ktedonobacteraceae bacterium | reverse complement strand
GGGCCAGGAAAAGCCTGTTCCTGGTATACGATTCGATTAGGTGATACACTTGCGCATATAGCGGCGAGTTATCATACAAATATCTGGACATTGGCACAGGTCAATGGTATAGGTAACGTCAACCTGATATTTGTGGGTCGTCAACTCTGTATGCCTTATACGGTAACAGGTGGTGGCACAACAAGTGGAGGTTCGAGCAGTACAGGAAGTGGCGGAAGTCCTAGCGGTATCTATAACAATGGTTATGTGCCGTGGTACAACTACAATGCGTTAGAATGGTCATCACGCGGTCAGGTTGCAGCACAACTAAGACAGCTTGCCGCCAATTATGGCCTACCTGCGAATCTCGTGCTTGCTATCGCGTGGCAAGAGAGCGGTTGGACGCAGCATGTCATTGCGCGCGATGGCGGTATTGGCGTCATGCAACTCATGCCCTACACGGCGATGAGTATTAACAGTAGCACAGGTATACATCGCGATCCCTATAAATTATGGGATAATCTCAATCTGGGTGTAACATATCTTAGTTGGCTCTGGAACACCTTTCACGGCAATCTCTCTCAAGTTATAAGTGCCTACAACGAAGGCGGTTGGGCGGTGATGCATCGTGGCATCTTCAACTGGAACTACGTCAATAGTGTCATGTATCTTATGCGCACATTCTAACAAGATAGCTGTGTTGTGTCGCTGTATCAGAGAGGGGATATCTCGTAATGAGATATCCTCTTTCTTTTTTGGGAACCTTTTGATGCATACCTACCGTAGTTACTCATTGAAGAGAGGAAACTATCGTGGACATATGCGAAGACGATATGCGACGTGTAGCATAAAAATTTCTTTACCTAGAGAGCAGACGATTATCAAGCTGAAACACGCCAAGACTTGCAAGCGCGGGACCTACCTCACGTAAAGCTTGCACAAGCAGACGATGTGCGTTTTGTTCTCCTATGAGGGGAATACAGAAATATTCGCAGATGGCGAATAATGCGCTAAAACCTTCGAGCAGCTCTTCGCGGGACATGCGATCTAGCTGCGAACGGTCAGTGACTTCAAGATAGCCAGAGGGGACGATCTTCAGGCTGGCGAAAGCAGGAAACGAGGATGCACAATCTTCAAGGATATCGCTCAAGACGCTGAACGCTTCTTTTGGACCAACTAGTTGCGTCACAGCAAAGGAGATACGGCGTGTGCCTTCCATGAGGATACGCCACTCCAAAGGTGTGATCAGTTGTTTTACCATGGAAGTTGTGGTAAGTTGTCCTTCGATAATAGTTGTGCTGCCCTGCGTAGGCCTTGGCATAGAGACAAGACCTCGTTGATGCAGCGAGAGCAATACAGTCTCGAGTAGCCGCTCGTAGGTCTCACCAAGTTCGGTTACGGGTGGTTGTGGAGCCACGCCGCGATCAAAACGAGCGGAGGCAGTTGTCCATTCTTGTAATTCGAGCAAGATAGCACGCGTGTCGCCACGATTGCCTATAACCTGAACCAACCTGCCAGATCGGAAATAGAGATGAGCGACGCTTAAACGCTCGGTATTGCGCAACGAGAGGCGACCGAACGCTCTGGAACGTCTAATGTGGTAGACCGCATATGCCAGTTCGCGAAGAGAGCCGCGCCATGCAGGTCCGAATGAACTAGTTTGGGGCACAGAATACATTGCTTTCTTTCGCCATTAGGCCCGCATTCTTAGAACGTGCAAAATTTGGAGCAAGCATCACACCAGCCCACTAGTTTTCCCTCTACCTCATGTACATCCGTCAACTGGTGTGCGCAATAGCAGACATAACCTCGAAACCGCGCTGGATTGCCAAACACAAGAGCGTGTGGAGCAACATCCTTTGTCACTACGGAACCGGCACCTATGAGCGCGAACGAGCCTATCGTCACGCCACACACGATAACAGAAGCGGCACCAAGCGATGCCCCATATTTGACGAGAGTAGGAGTTATTTGCCAATCGTCGGCACTTTTCAAAGCGCCGTCAGGTGTAATTGCTCTGGGATACAAATCGTTTGTGAAGCAAACATGAGGACCCACAAAAACCCCGTCCTCCAGCGTTGCTCCTTCAAAAATTGATACGTTATTTTGAATCTTTACACGCGAACCAATGCGCACATGTGTATCAATGTAAACACTCTTCCCAACGTTACAATGCTCACCAATAGATGCACCCTCTCGCACATGAGCCTGACGCCAGATACGCGTCCCCTGTCCGACTTGTGCATCAGGTGAAACTTCTGCAGTTGGATGAACATAAAACGATTCGTCCGTCATCTTGCCACGTCCTCTACTAATTACAGCGGAACATCATCCGTTCTTGGTATCCGCGCGATTTCTTGCTCAAGCTTTACGCGTAGGAGGGCATCATGAGCTTCTTGGGCTGTATCTGCAACAAGAGATGCATTAGTAGCCTCCCATGCTTTCCAGGCCGTCTCTAATTGCCTAGTGCGAATACTTGCCGCCTTCTCAAACTCAATCACGCGTTTCTCTTGTTGAACTTTCCAAATTTGTAGGGAGCGTTTTTGCGCATTCTCCCACGTCAATTGGCGTGCAGAAAGCACTATTGCGCGGCGCCTCTGCACTAAAAGGACGAACAGGACACTTGCAAAGGTTGCTACGAGTACAATAGTACTAATGAGTAGTCCGGCTTCGTTCACAATCTCCACTCCACAGCTTTTAGTGCACAGGGACTGCAATAGGCAGGCGTGCTTGCTTTTCCAGGGCTTCCTGTGCTGCCGCCAGCACATTAACTACGGCCAGCCCCACACTCCCATTTGCCCGTGGTTGTGTGCCGTTGCGAATAGCAGAGACAAAGTCTTCGCATTCGAGACGCAGAGGCTCAATCCAATCGATATGCGGAATAGTAATAGCTCCATAACGATAAGATACCACAGGGTCAGCATCGACATCGGCCCCTTTGTTGTAGATCTTAATCATCTCTGATGGATTGGTATCATCATACACAACCATGCGCGCATCACCAATAATGGTCACGCGCCGGATTTTACAAGGGTGAAGCCAACTCACATGAATGTGTGCATTCATGCCATTGGCATAGCTCAAATCGAGGTGTGCGATATCCTGGATGTTGCGTTGTACATGCGCATTCGCCTGAACTTTAATCAGCTCTGGTGTTTTGCTGAAAAGATATAAGAGTATCGATACATCGTGCGGAGCAAGGTCCCAGATAACGTTGATATCGTTGCGAAATAATCCCAGGTTGACGCGCTCGGTCTCAACACAATAAATTTTTCCTAAATCACCGCTTTGCACGAGTTTGCGCAGTTCATTGACAGCAGGACTGTATTCAAACGTGTGACCAACCATTAATACACGCTCCTGCTGTCGCGCCAGAGCAATCAACTCCTCGGCCTCCGTGACGCTAGCGGTGAGAGGTTTCTCTACAAGCACATGCTTGCTATGCAACAGCGCCTCACGTGCAAGGCGATAGTGAGTGCGTACAGGTGTTGCAATTACTATAGCATCAACGTTATTTGACTCGAACATATCCTGTGCTTGCGTTGTTACTTGCACACCAACCATGCCCTTTGCGGAAGCGAGGCGACGCTCATCTGTATCAGTGATCATTGCTACTTCGGCATGAGCAAGGCTCTCCACATTACGTGCGATTTTCGGTCCCCAGTAGCCCCACCCAATAATGCCAAAACGAGTGTTAATCATTATATACAAGTTCCTTTATTCCATAGTTTTCCTATCAACAAGATAGTACAGTTTACTTTCTGCCCGAGACGCCCACTGCGACATGTTTTTTCACCGCACTAATCACAAGTTGTCGCTGTTCCTCAGTCATTTCGGGATACATGGGAAGCGAGATGATGCGTTCGGCTAAAGCTTCTGTATGAGGTAGTAACCCGCGAGAATAGCCATATTGAGCGGCGGCGGGCTGCAGGTGAATGGGAATAGGGTAGTGAATAGTTGTTCCTATACCCTCTTGTTCCATTGCGGCACGGAAAGCGTCACGATCAGGCACACGGATAACGTAGTAGCAGTACACATGCGTCGCCCACGGTTTCTCAACGGGAACCGCCTCAACAACATCACGCAATTGCTCTGTATATGCTTGTGCGTGTGCCTGACGCGCGGCATTCCACTGCTCCAGATGAGGTATTTTGATGTTAAGCACTGCTGCCTGCATCTCATCGAGGCGCGCATTCACGCCCATTACTTCGTGGTGGTATTTGACATGTGAACCGTGATCGCGGAACATGCGCATTCTTGTCGCTAGCTCAGCATCACTTGTAGTACAGATTCCAGATTCCCCAAGGGCACCAAGATTTTTGCTAAAATACAGGCTAAAACAACCAATATCGCCAAAGCTGCCAACGCGTTGCCCTTTATAGGTAGAACCATGTGCTTGCGATGCATCCTCAATGACCCGTAAATTATATGCACGTGCAATATCCATAATCGGCTGCATCTCAACGGCATGACCATAAAGATGAACAGGCATAATGACGCGGGTTTTCGGAGTGATCGCCGCTTCCAGCAAACGCCAGTCCATTAAATATGTTTGTGGGTCGATGTCAACAAACACTGGCGTCGCACCAACCATCGCGATTGCTTCAGCAGTTGCGATAAAGGTATTTGAGACAGTAACTACCTCATCTCCAGGACCAATATCACACGCCCGTAGTGCCAAAGCAAGTGCATCAGTACCAGACGAAACCCCAACACCAAATTCGCACCCGCAATAGGCCGCAAAAGAATGCTCAAATGCATGTACCTGTGGACCCAGGAAGAGATGCATACCCTCAAGAACTTCCTCAAACGCTTTCATAATCTCTGGTTTAAGCGCAAGATACTGTGTTCGTAAATCAACAAGGGGCACTTTTACATTCGATGCCACATTGCCGCTCCTTATTCAACTACAACAATAGGAAAACCTCATACTGTCCCCACATGGTAACACTTTTAAGTAGAAGAGCTATAACGAGACAGGTAAAAAACAGGTTAAGCTTATCTCAACAAGTAGAGAAGCTGTAACCTGTTATTTGCATATATCAATGAGAAGCTTAATGTTGACGGCAATACTATGCTTGCCTATGAAGATGTTCGCGACCCTCGTATCAGGCCTGTGGGACGTTTTATTCGCAAAACAAGACGAGACGAACTACCCCATTTTTGCATGTGCTACGCGGCGAGATGACTCTTGTTGGTCCGCGTCCGCCTTACGAGGTAGAAAAGCATGTCTTTTAAGAAACAAAATTAGTTTTCTACGAGACCACACGAAGGGGGGGTGCCAATTCCTCTACATCCTCTGAAGAGCGGCGGATCAGCGTATAGCCTACCCCTGGAATAGTGAGGATATAGTGAGGATTACTTGGATCAGGCTCAACCTTCTGTCGCAAATGCCGGACATGGGCCTTGATTAAGCTGGCATCCCCGTCTGTATCATAGCCCCACACGTGCGTTACTATCTGGTTTGCAGTGCACACATCATTAGCATTTACCGCAAGCAGGTGAAGAAGTTTGCTCTCAGTTGGTGTCAGACGTGCTGTTTTGCCGTGAATGGTTGCTTCGTTATGGAGTGAATCGACCTGTATTGGTCCTACAGTGACAACTGAAGAGGGATGTTGATCCAGAGTGGAGCGTGCTCTCCGGCTGACTGCGCGGATGCGGGCAAGGAGTTGAGAGGGGAAAAAGGGTTTGCGTAAATAATCATCAGCTCCTGCATCCAAACACCTGACCTCATCCTGTACGTCTTTGCTATCTGTGAGAACGAGAATGAGCGCATCATGTTTGATACGTAGGTCTCGACACATTGCTAATGTATCTATCCCTTTAAGAGAAGTATCGAGAATAACCAGATCGGGTTTGCGTTCCAACCACTCTGTTTTAGCGCGATCCGCAGTATACGCGCGGTAGACTTCATAGCCGAGAGTTTTGAGCCAGCTTGTCAGCATCTCAACGATATCACGATCGTTGTCGATAACGAGTAGTTTCATCGTGTCTCCCCTCTATCGATGGTCTGTCAGAATATGTTCTCATCATGAAAACCCTACAATGTAAACTGATAACAACCATATTTAGACATGGACTATGAAGCACAACCCTCTCCACATGCGATCAACAGTTCAGAAATAGACACTCTACACATATGTCTATGGTTCTATATGAGAAAAAAACGTCATATGGATAGTATCTGGATGCAAAAACACTACAGTAATTTCACCATTTATAGGACTATCGGTAGGCTCACAAGCTCTCTCAAAACAACTATAATATATCACATAATCATTTTCAATATTTGCGTAGGTATTCCTTCACATTTTTTACTCACAGAAAAAAATACACCCCTATTGCTCTCAAGACGTACAAAATAGATAATTTGTACATACTACAAGTAAAGGGGCAAGAGATAGAGGTGTTGTTAAGAAGTTATGATCAAGCCCACACCTAAGCCGAGTAGAGCACCTACAAAGACCTGGATTGGTGTATGACCAATAAGTTCGCGTAATCGCTTCTCCGCCATTGGACTCCCTTGAAATGCCTCGTCAATCATTTGGTTGAGGATGCGTGCCTGAATACTCACAGCACGCCGTACCCCGGCGGCATCATACATCACGATGCTCGCAACAACCACTGCTATAGCAAAAGATGCTGAGCTTACTCCCGCAACACGTCCTGTCGCGGTCGCCATTCCGGTCACAAGAGCCGAATGAGAACTGGGCATGCCACCAGAAGAAACAAGTCGACTCAGGATAAGCTTACGTTGTCGAAATAAGTCAAGAATGGTTTTTGAAACCTGTGCAATCGCCCAAGCAAGAAAGGATGAAAGGAGTATGCGATTGTCCAACAACGAATTGTGCAACATAGCTATCCTTTTTATATCTCGATTGGCTCGATGCTCAATGTTCCATCACTGGCTACGCCCAGTTGCTGAACAGTTAGCTCGGCCTTCTGCAGGAGCGCATCACAATGCTGTGCCAGTTTCATGCCCTCTTCGTAATACTGCAAAGCGCGTTCAAGCGGTAATTTTCCATCTTGCAGGGCTGTGATAGCATCTACTAATTGTTCGAATGCCTCTTCGTAAGACAAGGATTCCATAGTGCTTTCGCTCCTCTATATGAGAATGTATGAGAGATTTTTATGTAGTAGGACGAACCTCTACAGGAATGTGACCGTCTTGTACCTGGATCATCAGCGTATCGCCTGGTTGCGCTTGCTCAACGCTTGTCACTATGGTCTGATTATCCTCTCGCCTGACCACTGCGTAACCCCGTGCGATCGTGAGCAGAGGACTCAGCGTATGGAGTTGTAAAGCTGCACTGCGCATATACTCGCGCCGCAGCGCAAGCATATGTTCCATGCGGCCCTGTAATCGCTCCACTGTATCGTCAAGTTGCTGGCGCCGATTGTCGATCAAGGAACGAGGACTGGAGCGCTGTAAATCGCGCAGTGTGCGCTCCAGATCTTCTCCCAAATCAAAAAGGTGATTTTCCATCGTGTCGTAAAGCACCTGCTGCTTGTCGCGTATATCCACACGCCACTCGGCGATGTCTGGAACCGCAAGGGTTGCGGCAGCGGTAGGAGTTGAGGCACGATGATCAGCAACAAAATCGGCGATTGTAAAGTCCGTTTCGTGCCCCACGCCACTAATTACTGGTATGCGTGAACGAGCGATGGCGCGAGCAACCACTTCTTCGTTGAACGCCCACAATTCTTCTATAGAGCCACCACCACGACCGACGATTACTACCTCGGCTTCACCATGTTCATTTAATAGGTCCAGCGCAGCCGCGATCGAGTCAGGAGCTTCGGCCCCCTGTACAAGCGATGGTGAAAGCAGAACGGTTGCAAGCGGATAGCGCGTTCGCAGCACCCGGACCATGTCACGCAGTGCAGCCCCTTGTGGCGAGGTCACGATACCGACGAGTGCTGGTTGAGAGGGCAGGGGACGTTTGCGTTCTGCATCAAAGAGACCCTCAGCAGCTAACTGCGCTTTCAAGCGTTCAAAGCGTTGGAAGAGAATACCCTCACCGAGCAGTTTGACGGCATCGACATAAAATTGCAACTTGCCATCCCGCTCGTAAAAGGCGACGCGTCCGTTGACGGCTATCGCCATACCATCATGTAGATTGGGAGCGGCTGAACGTAGACGTGCATGTTTAAAGAAGACACAGGAGAGTTGAGCTTCGTCCTCTTTTAGGGTAAAATAGCAATGGCCAGAACTATAGGTCTTGCAGTTTGAAATCTCGCCATGCACCCAGATATTCTGGAGGATATCGTTACGCTCAAGCAATTCTTTCAAATACAGCGACAATTCTGAGACGCTCACAACCGCGGCAGCGTCCGTGTAGTCGAGCATGTACTTATGCCCCTTCCGCGATGTTAATTGTCATAAGATGCTGACCATACTCTACAGCTTGTCCCTCTTGTACGAGAATCTCTACCACACGTCCAGCTTTTGACGTTTCTACTTCGTTTATCACATTGAGCGATTGAATCGTGCCCACAAGTTGCCCAACTTTGACGATATCACCCACCGCGACAAGTGTTCCCCCCTTTGGCTTTGCCCATGCGTGAAAGATGCCCACGAGCGGCGCAACAATATGAAATGTTGTCTGGTCCTTTGGAGGTGCATCAGACTGTACTGGCGTTGAGGGAAGGGGAAGCATAACTGATTGCGCAGGCACTTCAGTACTTTCAGGAGTAGCCTTTGCTTTCCGCAGGACCAGATGTGAACCTGCTTTTTTGCGGTTCAGTTCGATTTCTGACACATTGCTCGCATCGAGCAATTGCACCAATCGTTGCAATTGCTCAATGGACATCTGCTCATTGGAGTCGTGTGCGTTTTCCAGGTCCAGTTCGCGCTCGTCAAAACTGTGCAGTTCTTCATTCATAGTAGTACAACACTCTCCGCTGCGTTGCTAGGGTGCGTTACAGCAAGCCCCTATGCTCGCTCAACATACGCTCCACTCGTTGTGTTGACGCGTATCAAATCTCCGTTAGAGACAAACAGTGGGACCTGTACCACAAAACCTGTCTCAGTTGTCGCAGGTTTTGTTCCCCCGGTAGCAGTATCGCCCCTAAAACCAGGCTCGGTATAGGTGACGCGCAACACGACTTTTTCCGGCGGCTCAACCGAGAGTGGCTCTTCCTCGAAGCGTACAAGGTCAAGCTCGACATCATCGGTAAGATAGTTTTTTGCATCGCCCAGTTGTGCCGAGGTAAGCACAATATCATCATACGTGCTCGTGTCCATGAAATGATACTGATCGCCATCCTGATACTGGTAGGTGACGGTAGTCCGGTCCAGATAGACACGCTTGAACTTATCACCTGCATCACAGGTACGATCAAATGTCGAACCAGTACGCAAGTTGCGCAGTTTTAAGCGTACAATAGCACCACCACGCCCCATTTTTATATGTGACCAGTCCAAGATACTACATAACTGGTTTTCAAATTCGATTGTTACACCTTTTTTCAGATCGCCTGTGGAAATCATATATACTCCTCAAAACTTATAAAGTACAATCTCTGTATCGCTTTGTTATTCTATCGCTGTATCACTAAATCGGTTGGCGATTGTGTCAATATCTCAACTCCATCTGCCTTGAGCAACACGCAATCCTCTACACGTGTTCCAGTCCAGCCAGGAATATATACACCCGGTTCAACCGTGACAACGGCACCTGCGGGAAGTGGCACATCATCTGGTGCGCGTTCAGAAAGGCTTGGGCCTTCATGAATTTGTAAGCCAACTCCATGTCCGGTACTATGTACATAATATTCATGAAGGCCAGCCTTTTCTAACGCGTTTCGCGCCAGTGCGTCGGCGGCTTTACCGGAGATACCTGCGCGCAGACCATCCTCACAGGTCTTCATAGCATTCAGAACGGCATCATAGATCTCACGCATACGCGGCTCAGCCGGTTCACCAAGGCAGATGGTACGTGTCATATCTGCACAATAGCCCTTATATCGTGCACCCATATCAATTGTAATCAGTTCGCCACGCCCAATGCGACGTTGTCCTGCATGAGCATGTGGCATCGAGCCGTTTGGACCAGAGGCAACGATGGTTTCGAATGCGACACCCTCGGCTCCTAATTCTACCATCTTGCGCGTGACTTCAGTCTGCACCTCCTTCTCCGTCATGCCCGGCTGAATCCACTGGCAAAGATGTGCAAAGGTCTGGTCAGTAATTGCGATGGCGCGCTTTAACAGCTCTATTTCGTCTGGCTCCTTGACCTGTCGCATGGCTCCAACAACATCCTCATCAAACGGCAGCAAGTCATACCTGCCTTCACCTGCAGCCAGCAGTTTTGCGTAATCTCCGTAGAGCAGGGCCATAGAATGGAAACCAACTTTTTTCCAGCTATATTTCTGAGCAAGGCTGGCAAAAGCAGGTGCGTATTCACGCCCTTCGGGAACAATCACTTCCCAGTCCACTGCCTCTTTTGTCGCAACCTCTTGATACAGGCTATTAGTCAGGAGCAATTGTCTGTCTTGGCTGAGGAGCAGCATACCTGCTCCCTCTGTATCATCGTTGAGCCAGCCGCTTAAATAGGAACGACTCTGCGGCTGGGTGACAAGAAAGACATCTATTCCCTGCTCTTTTATCCATGTACGAAGTTGCTTCACACTTTGCTCGCTCATACAATTCCTCTTCGCTCTACATTTATTGTTGCTCGCGTACCAATGCCACTAGCGCCTCTAATGAGAGCAGATAGCCACGCCAGCCAAGTCCTACAATATGCCCTTTACAAATCGCCGCAATCACAGAATGATGGCGAAACTCTTCGCGCGCGTAGATATTGCTCAGGTGCACCTCTATCGTGGGGGCCTTTACAGCAGCTAATGCGTCGCGCAGGGCGATTGAATAGTGGGTGAAGGCTCCCGGGTTAATAATGATGCCATCAAGCGTTGCGGCATGCTCCTGAATACAATCAATCAGTGCACCCTCGTAATTCGATTGAAAGCAGGTCACAGTTGCATCCAGTTCTTTAGCACGTCTCTCTAGCTCTTGCTGGATGTGCGCGAGCGTTACAGTTCCATATATCTCTGGTTCCCGCGTCCCCAGCGTATTTAGATTAGGCCCATTCAAGACAAGCACGCGCAGCATTTCCGGCATGGTTATGCACTTCTCTCCCTAAAAAATGTTGAGATCACACGCTGCACCAGTTCGTCCGGCATAGGTGTGACGATCACATCTCCAATGTGTCGCGGCATAATCCAACGCACTCGCTTACCGGCAACCTTTTTGTCTAGTTGTATAGCATCAAGGATAGCACTGGCCTGTACAGGACCAGTGTAGTGTATTGGCAAGCCAAGCGCGGCGAGAAGCCCGTTTTGACGCTCCATATCTGACGTTGAAAACATAGTGGCTTCATGAGCAAGTGCCGCCGCCACAACCATACCGAGTGAAACCGCTTCTCCATGCAGCCATTCGCCATAACCTGCGACGTTTTCAAGCGCGTGCGCAACTGTATGGCCGTAGTTGAGAATTGCTCTGCGCCCCTGCTCGCGCTCGTCTTCCTCAATAACGCTCACCTTCAAATCGATACAACGTGCGATAATCTCACAGAGGAGTGCTACAGGAGGATGCTCAAATGTTCGTAGCGCTTCTGCGTGTGTTTCAAGCAGGGCAAAGAGTTCGGCGTCGACTATGATACCATATTTTACCACTTCTGCCCATCCCTCAGTACGCTCACGAGGGGGCAGGGTTAAAAGCAGCGATGGATCGACCAGGACAAGTTGTGGATGGTAAAATGCTCCGATCAGGTTCTTCCCACGAGGATGATTGATGCCCGTTTTCCCACCAATCGCAGCATCCACTTGAGCCAGCAATGAGGTAGGAACTTGTACCAGAGGCACGCCACGTAGATAGGTTGCCGCAACATAGCCAACGAGATCACCGACAACACCGCCACCAAATGCGATGATCGCTTCTCGTCTCTCCGCATGCTTCTCTACCAACCAGTCATAGATTGCCCAGAGTTGCTCCTGCGATTTACTCCCTTCGCCTGCTGGAACAATATACATCTGTGGCTCAAATCCTGCCTCGGTCAGGTCCTGCAGCAGTGTTGTACCGTACAGGCGTGCGATATTGCTATCAGCAAACAGAAAAATGCGCGGGGGAAGAGAAAGCGGTGAAAGATAGTGTGCCAATCGAGTACTTCCATCCCAGTCTACCACCACATCATAACCTGTACCGATATGAACATGTCGCACTATGGGCGCAACATCATTGTCATGGATTACCCCCGACTGATTGAGCATTTCTATTATCTCCTGTGTAAGCTGTTTAGAGGACTTACCTGCTGTATCGCACACATACTCGGCTTCTGCATACAAAGCAAACCGGGCAATGGCAAGTGCTTGCAGCGTAGTGAGTGGGTCTGATCCGGCAAGCAGAGGACGTATCTCGGGCACACTATCTTGTGCGAGAGCAACAGTTTGTTGGGCTTGAAGTCGTTCCAGAGCAGTTGCTGGCTCTGTTCGTAGCCAGATACGGATGCCGTGCTCTGCCATCAACTTCCGGTTCTCGTCTCGAATTACAGCGCCACCACCCGTAGCAATAACGGCTCCCTGCTTGTAGGTGCGAACCACGTCGAGCAGCACATGCTGCTCGCACATGCGGAAATATTCCTCGCCATACGTTGCAAAAATATCAGGAATACGCTTACCACAAGACGTTTCTACCAGTGTATCGCTATCGAGAAAGGGTACACCCAATTGTTGTGCAAGTAGACGCCCTACAGTACTCTTGCCACTCCCCGAAAGCCCAACTAAAAATATATGTTGCATACACGCCTATTGTATCACGAGTCGCAATTAATTATGCAAAAGATCAGGACATCGCATAAGGCTTAGCCTCACTTGATGCCCTTGAGCCTTTCTACGACGACTAATACAATTCTTCGTCGTGAATATTTGTGACGAGGGTTGTGAGCAGACTGAACGTAGTCGTGTCCACCTGATTAAGGCGTTTATCGCTAACGACACCTTCACGGGTAAATGCTTGTGAGCGGTTGTCGTAGACCTGGAACTTACGGCCAAAGGAGAAGACATACTGCTCTATTTGCCCCGTCTTGCGATTCAAGACAAGAATGTCATCGCCAGTTGAGCAATTTCCATTACTCAGACAACGCTGGCGGTCCAGGAAAGCCCCCACAAGTATCTGCCATTGCTGGCCCCAGCTTTGTACTGTTGTTTGCTGTACTATTGCCAGCGCGGTATTAAAGGCAAGGAAAGTACTATGGCCACTCTGCGGGTCGTAGAGCATAGTGCCTTCTTTTTGCATTCCAAAGTGCCCAACATAGGGCACCAGATTGTTGCCCAGATTGGAGTAGATGGTCTGTTTTGCAAGCGTCAGGTCAGGGGCAAAGGCAAGCATTTGCCCATCACCACTACTTGGATTGTACATGAACAATTGGGAACGACCAGCACCTGTGAAATCGCCGCTATACACCATCCAGTTACCATCAAGGTTATGTGACTCCTGATAGTGATTGATGAGCAGGTTGGTGTCAAAGTCCATAAGACGCCCCTCGCCAACAAGACGATCATACAGGAAAATACCGTCCTGCTGCGCGTTGACAAAGCGCCCGATATAGACCTCCCAGTTGGCATGCCAGAGAGTGTACTGTTGTTGAATGTGCACACTGAAATCATTATTGAAATTGACTAGCAGCACATTTGCCGTACGGCCCGCCTTTTCCCAGTCCTCTGGAGCATTACCACTTAGATCGCGTGCACTCGTCGTTGGAGTCGGTGAGGGCATTGTGTCTAAGTAAGCGAGACTAGC
Organism: uncultured Ktedonobacteraceae bacterium; assembly: GCA_964242555.1. Taxonomy (GTDB): domain Bacteria; phylum Chloroflexota; class Ktedonobacteria; order Ktedonobacterales; family Ktedonobacteraceae; genus JBBQVS01. Next base: position 24,613 of record CAXTCR010000005.1, on the reverse strand, counting down.
ACTGGAGCTAGTTGGAGTTGTGACAGATGTTGTTGGAGTCGTACTCGATTTTACCGTAGGTGTCCCTGTAGATTTCGGTTTAGCCGTTGGTGTCATTGTCGGCTTTACTTTAGGTGTCGCCGTTGCACTTGGTTTTACAGTCGCAGTAACCGTTGGACTTGGCTTCGCTTTAGGTGTCGCCGTTGGTGTTGCCTTGCTCGGCGTTGCAGTCGGAGTCACCGTTGGACTCGGTTTCACTGTTGGCGTCGTCGTTGGCTTTGCCGTCGGCGTGAGTGTTGGAGTCGACTTTGGTGTCGGCGTGACTGTAGGTGTTCGTGTCGACTTTGGTGTCGGCGTGACTGTTGGTGTTCGTGTCGGACTCGGTTTAGCGGTTGGTGTTGCTGTCGGACTTGCCTTATGTGTTGCTGTCGGGCTTGGCTTCGGCTTCGTCGTAGGCGTATGCGTTGGTTTTACTGTCGAGCTTACCTTCGGTGTTGCCGTTGGACTCGACTGAGTGGATGTATCTGATCCATCACCAGTTGTGACCGTTGGCGTTGTATTAGACTGCGACCCATCAGTTGTGTCGGTAGGAGTCGTAGACACGTCAGGATACGCATAACGCTTGTACATGAACACGCCACTTCTCAGTCCATCAAACCTTCCAACATACAATTCCCAATCAGGTCCCCAATTAGGAATAACAACATGCTTTTTGATAGTCAGTTGAGGAGTCAGACTGAGGATCTGGATTGTCCCGGCTTGACGATCATAGAGGAGTATTTGTGAATGACCGGAACCGTCAAAATCTCCTAGGTGTACGTCGAGCGTTGATCCCCACTTATCGACGGCGGTAGTGCCATCGCTCAGGCTCACAATTCGCGTTGTATCATTCCCGTTTGGCGCCCCCTTAGCAGTAGCGCGTGAAACATAAGACGGTTCCCCATGATTGAGCGTGAGTATGTTTAGACGCCCCTGCTGGCGATTGTACAGTAAGAGATCGCTGTAGCCACTGCCTGTAAAGTCAGCATTGAATTCCTGGTCGGAAGAGTTTGCCTGAGAGCCAAGTGTAATGCGGTTGCCAGTCAGCGTTGTCGAGTTTGTCGAAGTTGACGAGTTTGAAGTAGCGAATGATCTGTTCGCAGCCATGACTGACTGCGTAATGTTTGTGGAACCAATTCCGGGAAGTTGCCCAAAACGCTGGGGATCAATCGTTTTTGGAAAGTAGATAAACCGCATCTGCCCATTCTGAAAACGAGCTTGATTGATTGTAGGGGTATTATAGGCCGTTCCCACATACATGGGAGTTGTGTCGCCATAGTTTTGATAAGTCACATTGAAGGTCAAGCCATCGTCGCTTACAGAGGTGACAAAAGCAACGTGTCCCGGAGTACCATAAGCCCACACGCCGTCAGCACGTGGAAATACGGCAATAGCTCCAACACGCGGCGTCGTTCCAACTAGCAATCCTGTGCGCTGCGCGTCAACGATCCAATCGGCAGCGTTACCCCAGTTCAAGGGGAGATCGTAACCGAGCAGGTGCCATTGCTCCCATGCCCACCAGACGCAGTTTCCACCTGTAGGATAGGGACCCGGACAGAGGGGAAATGGGTTGCCATCAGGAGAATAACCTACATTTTTGCAGGAACTATCTACCGTTGGACTGGTATGGCTGTGCGCTTCTACCTGTGGAACAAACGTAGTAAATTCAACGCCAACTAATACAAGTAGAAGGAATAGGCCACATACGGAGACAGCATATTGTCGCTTCGGTGGACGTAGTTTTTTTAGAAATACAGTTTGAGCACGCCAATGACGCCAGATAGCCGAAGGAGGCATAAGGTCTGCACCTTCCTAAAAATATTCCTCTGCTTATAAATATGTGTCTATGCTCTTATATACACAATTAATCGGCATGATGCGTATTTAGTTGAGGTCAAAATAAAATTCCCAACACACAAATCAAAGTATAGCATCAATATCACCCCGAACTCAATAGAATCAGGGGGTATTTTTGGCAAGTTTACAAAAAATTAACATCTTTATCCATGCTGAGAACGTCAAGACAACCCTTGACAAGCTCTATATGTTAAGGTTATAATTGGCACGTTCTTAATGAATGGTTGGCCGATATAGCTCAGTGGTAGAGCAGCTGTTTCGTAAACAGCAGGTCATCGGTTCAAGCCCGATTATCGGCTCTTTTATCGAAGAGATTTTAAGCAAGTAGCTTAAAACCTCTTTATTATCTCATTGGTAAAAACTCCAACCAACTATCAGTTTCATGCGTCTCTCGCCAGTGCCGTTTTGCATGACAGTTCACACAAACAACATTGCGTTTCGCCGTCTCATCCTTTACTGTCTAGCGCCCTTATGTCTCTTGCTAACACTTTGAGGCTGTGACCAAGGTGTCGTTCGGGATACTTTTTCTTTATGTGTGCAAGCATTCTAATAGTAATGAGTAGACTTGAGAAACATATGCGCTGCTCATAATCAACAGGGAGAGCTACAACCTCTTTGTAGCCTTCTATCAAAGAAGGTAAGACGAGGTTTGAGAGTATTTCACCATCGCGCAGATGGAAGTGGCTAAGGTCGTAATAGAGATTTGCGCCACGAATTTCGCCAAAGTCGATAATGCCTGTGTAGTGCCCTTGTTGCTGGTAGATGTGCGTAACATCAAAGTCACCATGTGCAAGCCTTGCTTGTTCTTCGTTGAGCCATATATCGTAACGCTCCATGATAGAAGAAATAGCTGCAACATCACTACTCTTCAATACGTGACTCTGTTCTAAGAGCATTAGATCACTGTCAAAGTGCTCATAGATAAAGTCTCTCAACAAGAGAAACTCTGCTTGAAGATGGGACACCTCGCTACGGTTTCTCTGAATCCAGCCAAACCGTTTTACGGGTATACTGTTAATAAGGGCGAGGTCTCTACCAGCCTCTCTGAGAATATCTTTCTGGATTTCTATTGATGTACAATGACCCAAATGGCTCCCTTGAATTTCTGTTGTAAGCATGAGCGAGTGACGCAAAGTTTCGTTGTAGTGCTCATAGTAGACCACCTCGGGCACTTTGACACCTTTAGCCCTCAGCATGTGATGTACATATACCTCAGGAGCAAAACTGGTACCGATTTCTGGTAGTAAACGGAGATAGAATACTTCGTTAGTGCTATGTATTCTATAGACATACGTAGAAACACCCTCCTCTACGCGCTCAATAGTAGATAGGGAGAGATGTGGGAGAAGGCGCTTTACTTCCTGCGCCACTACCTCTACTTCTGGCGCTGTATTTCTATTGGGAAGCATCTTTCTAAACTCTCTTCATAACAAATCGCCACCAGAGGGTATATAGCATCGTGCATCAAAAAATGGAGATGGGGCAGAAGACATAAACGTGTCGACATCTGAAATACGAAAACCTATTTGGAGTAGCGCTGCGAGACAGGGATGAGGTCCTAGCACATCTATTCGTAACACATCTGCTTTCTGCTTAGCATAGTTCACAGTAGCAACCACACACGCCGTTGCATCTTCTGGATTTCTGGCACCAATAGGCCCTAAAATACACATCTCAGGATGCTCAGGTGTTCCCGCACCCACCCGTACATATCCATAGCCAACAACCCGCCCCTGCCTCCGAAACCATAGAGGAAAAGCGTCTTGTTGCTGCACCCAAAACCTGTGATCCTCGGGACGGAGACGACCACTTATTTGAGCATCCTGCTGTACCAACTGAGGATCATCGGCATCAGCTTCAACTATCTCTACATCACCAATTGGGGGCATCTCTCGTATTGTCTTATCTAAGCGCAATGCAAAATAGGGCCATTGTGGTTGCATACCTTCTCGAATGTAAAGCGCAAGCGCGCGTGGGTCGCTCGAACTGTCTGTACAACGTACAGACGCGTTTTGTGGGAGAACAGCGCGAAGCAGTGTTTTTCCAAGAGCGTTCGATTGTTGTGCTGGTCTGACAAATACATCGGTAAGGAAAGTAACATTCCCTCTAGTAATGGCACCAGCAAAGGCAAGCACCTGTCCGTCTTGCTCAGCGACATACATCGTCCCTGTTTGTAGGACATGTTTCAAGTACGCAGGTGTATTTCGCATCGCGGGAGGACTGGGATCACCATGTACTTCATTCAGATAGAATACTTCATACATCGCTCTGAGGTCATCTTCCCGAGCCGGACGGAAAATGGTCATACCCTCGTATTCCCTGTAAATATGGAGTTCCTTAACAAAGGGCAAGTGGAAAGGATTGCTCCACTTGCCTTTGTTAAGGAACTCCTTCGTTACGACTTTTGTAAGAGCTGATCTATCGTATCGAGCACCTGCATAATGTCAAAGGGTTTGCCAAGATGAGCATCACAGCCAACTGCTTTAGCGCGTTCCTCGTCAGCTTTGGTGACATAGGCGGTGACGGCGATAATGGGTGTGTGTTGAAACTCTGGCTTCTGGCGCAATAGTTGGACCGCTTCCCATCCGGTTATGCCAGGAAGCGACATATCCATCAGAATGAGGCTAGGATGATGCTCTACAGCTTGTGAAACAGCAAGGTTGCCATCTTCTGCATAGTAGAGTGTATATCCCTCATCCTCAAGGACTTGTCCAAGGAGGGTACGCATATCCTCGCTATCGTCAACAATGAGAATAGATGTATTCTCTTGCACGTCTTTATTCCCCCTTTGTCGCATCAGGAACGACGCGCAATATGATAACATCTGGTTTCGAGTTTTGTACAATATCGAGCATCTGTAACTCACTTGACGCTGTTCTTACACTTAAACCCGCCTCGGAAAGCACCCGCTCTAGCATCTCACGTGTTGAGTTCGTGGTATTGAGTACAAGAAATGGTTGCTGCGCGGTAGCTACATTCGCAGGAGCGTTTGGTGCCACCACTTGCTCAGCAACAGCACTTGGAGTTGTGAGAGGGGAAAGCGCTTTATGTTGCGCGACTTGACGCAGTGTGTTCAAAAGCGAGTCGCGCTCCACAGGTTTCACCAGATATTCGTCTGCCCCTAGGACATGAGCTGCTGAGCGGTCCTCAAGCACCGTTAGCATGATGACGGGAATCGCGGAGGTCGTGGGATTGGACCGCAGCTGGTGCAGGATCTGCCAGCCATTGACCTCTGGCATCATCACGTCAAGCGTGACTGCTACCGGCTGCAACTTCTGCACCATCTCAACGGCTCTAGTGGAGTCATTGACACCAACGACTTTGTAAGGGGAATTCTCAAGAGCATTGTTGATGAGACTCAGCACATCAGGGTTGTCGTCGATCGCCAGCACAAGATGCTGATCTTGCTCCTCGCCCTCTTCGAGCGTCTCGATGACGTTGGTCGTCGACGATCTTCCTTGAATAGCTAAAGCACCAGTATTGAGGCGACTATCTTGTTGTTCAACACGTAACGTACGAGCACGTACAGGCAAGTAAATAGTAAACATACTTCCCTCGCCAGGAATACTTCGTAGTTCCAGCTTACCCCCGAGCAGTGCTGTAAGTTGTCGCACAATTGAGAGTCCCAGCCCTGTTCCGCCATATTTGCGCGTGTTGCTTCCATCGACCTGATAAAATGCTTCAAAGATGCGCTCTTGCATTTCCTGCGAAATGCCAATACCTGTATCCTCTACAGAAATGGCGATCTGGTCGGTATTGCTGGTATCCTCCGCAGCCTCGGGAGTGACATCTTTTATAAGAGACGTGGCATGTCTTGCGGTAACAGTGACAGAACCTTTTTCTGTAAATTTGAGCGCATTTGAGATCAGATTAAGCAAAATTTGACGCAGTTTGACGGGATCAGTCTCAATATAGTCAATACCTTCTTCAACACTCCAGCGTAAATCGAGCTTTTGCTCCACCGCAATTGAGCGCGTCTCTTCCACAACCGCAGAAAGCAGTTCTGGCACCCGAACCTCGCTATTATTGACATCCATACGCCCTGCCTCAATCTTCGCGAGATCAAGCACATCATTGATCAGCGCGAGCAGGTGTTGCCCATTTTTTAGGATGCGCTCGATATTTCCCCTCTGACGCTGATTAAAGCCCCCGTTATCGCCGTTACGCAGCAGTATCTGGCTAAAGCCAATAATGGAGGTTAACGGCGTACGCAACTCATGGGACATAGTAGAAAGGAATTGGCTTCTCGCCTTGTTCGCGTCTTCAAGGGCAGCATTGAGCACTGTGAGATCATCACGTTGACGACGCAGAGCAATATTCGTTGCTTCCTGTTCGTGGCTCCGCTTTTCTAACTCCTCTGCTTGCTCTTGAATATGACGATACGCCTGTGTGTTGCTTATTGCTGCAGTAAGGTTACTAGAGACGACATTCAGCACATTGCGTGCATTCTCATTCATAGGATAGACAGAACCTACGACAAGCACTCCAAGCAGGTCTTTTCCGTCAGCAAGTGGAATGTGATAGAGTCCAGCCGGAAGGACAGTACCTAGCGCGGTTTTAATACTAAATGGTCCTCTTTCACCTCCCTCACGCGAAGACAGATACAGTATTTTGCGGCTCTGTGCAACTTGCCCAACCACGCCTTCTCCAAGGCCAAATTCGTCCTGCACATGCTGGCTATCAACGCCTTGAGTAGCAAACATACTCAATTTGCGAGTGGAAGCATCATAGAGGTAGAGAACGCCTATCTGCAAGTTCAAACGGGCAAGAGTTGTAGAAAGGAACTCTTTTGTCAACGACTCTAGTTCTAAGCTTTTCGTTAGAACTGAGTTTAACTCTTGTACGTTCTCCATAATATCGCGCTCACGTAAGGCGCTCTGCTGGTCCTGGAGTTTCGTGGTCATTGTGTTAAATGTATGTCCTACCTGATCCAATTCGCTATAAAACAGGTCGGGCACACGTGCCGCTAAATTTCCTGAACCAACCTGTGTCGTGGTTGTTTGCAATGTTGCGAGTTGGTCACGCAAATTATTCGTGAGGCCAGTAAAAACACGCCATAGCACAATGATGGCAACGATGGAGAGTACGACAACAAACACGATTGCAAAAATATTGACCGCATTTGCTTGCGCTTGCACACTTGCGATATCAGTATTCAGTGCCGCTTGCAACTGTCCTATGGAAGACCGGAAGGCATCGAACGCCGCTTTACCATCAGCACTTGAACGCTCCGAACGCGCGGTTGCAAGATCACCGGATTCCATATTCTTTATTTGCACAAGCGCATAATTGTTATACCAATCAGATGCACGATTGTCAGCATTTATAATAGAAGCCAAGATATTACTAAATGAAGTGTTGTTTGTGCTATTTTTCAGCTGTTGCAGATAAGAAAGATACTGTGGACGCCCGCTATTGAAGGGATCAAGAAAGGTTCTATTATTTGTGGCTATATAGCCACGAACTCCCGTTTCCTGGTCGATCATCGAGGTGAGCATACCATCCAGGCTCTCCTGGATAGTGACCTTTTGCACGCCAAGATTGTATTGACTTATAGATGCGTAGATGCCGGTTGAGACACAAAGTATTAGACCAAGCAGGAGTAAACTAATAGGCGCAATAAGACCTCCACGGAGTCTTCCCACGAGGCTTCGCTGCTGTATAGGTAGTGTTGTAGTTTGCATAGCTTCCTCTCGCCACGTAGAGTGTTTTTGTATAGCAAGATATCGTGATATACGTTTTGTTTATTCTATCATAGCCTTGCAATTGACAGACCTTCTTACAGCCTGATATCATAAGCTGTATAGTACAAATAACCTCTCCAGAAAAACACGTTGGGCAAAGGCGCCTCACATTCATCCATGTGAGGTTTTGGCTATTGGCTTATTGTTGCACATAGCACACAGGAAAAAAGCGTGATACGATCCGATAGGTCCGGCACATCTGAGCAACCCACTTTGCCTCCACCGTTTTCACAGTATCATTTGGATGTTGCCTATGATGAGATGTTCGCTACAGGAGGTACAGCCCGTCCACCATATCAGGAATTATACCAACGATTGCTAGAGTTGTCGATGGACACGCTTCAACAGCGACAACAGGCCGCAGATGTCGCATTTCTTAATCAAGGCATCACCTTCACTGTTTATGGAGGAGATGAGGGAACCGAGCGCATCTGGCCATATGACTTATTGCCTCGCATTATTACTAGCGGCGAATGGGAAATCATTGAGCGCGGCCTGACACAACGCATTACCGCACTCAATCTGTTTCTGAAGGATATTTACCACGATGGACGTATACTCGCCGAAGGGATTGTGCCACGCGCTCTCGTATATAGCTGTAAGCACTATCGACGTGAGATGAAAGGGCTACATGTGCCGCACGATACCTATATTTCAATCGTCGGCACTGACCTTGTACGCTTACCAGATGGTTCCTTTGCTGTGCTAGAGGATAACCTGCGCGTTCCTAGTGGGGTCTCCTACATGCTTGCGAACCGACAAGTCATGAAGAATGTCTTTCCCACACTCTTTGGCAGCTATGATGTGCGCCCAATTGACCATTATGGTCAGGCTCTGCTTACTACCCTTTCGTCACTCACTCCCCTGCTGCGTCCCGACCCCACCATTGTCCTCCTCACCCCTGGCGTCTATAACTCGGCCTATTTTGAGCATACATTTCTTGCGCGCCAGATGGGGATAGAACTGGTGGAGGGTCGTGACCTGCTTGTACACGACAACATCGTCTATATGCGCACTACAGCTGGACTGAGACGAGTCGATGTCATCTACCGGCGCATTGATGACGACTTTTTGGATCCGCTAGCCTTCCGCGCCGACTCTACACTGGGTGTACCTGGTCTGCTCAATGCCTATCGCGCCGGCAATATTTCACTTGCGAACGCAATCGGTACAGGTATCGCTGATGATAAGGCACTCTATGCGTATGTTCCCGACATTATCCGTTTCTACCTGGGAGAAGAGGCGATTTTGCCAAACGTGGAAACCCATCTACTTACACATCCGTCAAAACAACGCTATGTGCTTGAGAACCTGGATAAGCTGGTTGTCAAGGCGGTGGGTGAGTCAGGTGGATATGGCATGCTGATTGGTCCATATAGTACAGCAACACAACGCGAGGAATTTCGTCAGGCAATACTGGCTAATCCGCGTAACTACATCGCACAACCCACACTCGCGCTTTCAAGTGCCCCCTGTGTAATGGATGGTCATATCGAACCACGACACGTTGATCTGCGCCCCTTCATTCTTAATGGCAACAGTGTCACCATCGTTCCCGGTGGCCTCACTCGTGTAGCACTGCGCCAGGGATCGCTTGTGGTTAACTCCTCTCAGGGAGGTGGTAGTAAGGATACATGGGTACTAAATCACGAATGAGCATAAAGGAGATGGGGTATGTTGTCGCGTGTCGCTGATAGTCTCTATTGGATGAGCAGGTACTTAGAACGAGCTGAACATACAGCGCGCCTGCTTGATGTCAACCTCAATCAGATGTTGGAGTCCGCGCAGTATGCCGATTTGCGCTGGGAACGGCTCGCGAAAAGTTTGCGCGTTGCGACCTTTGAAGGTGGGTCAGATGAGGCATATCGCATTGCGCAGTATCTGATGTTTGATACATCTAATAATAACTCTATTGTCTCATGCCTCGCAGCCGCGCGTGAAAATGCGCAGCAGGTGCGCGAACAAATTAGCTCGGAGATGTGGGAGCAGTTGAACCGGCTCTACCTGCGTGTCAAACGTACAAACATTGAAGCGATATGGCATGGACAGCCTCATGTCTTCCTTGCAGCGGTTAAAGAAGGCGTTCAGCTGTTTCAAGGCGTTACCGATGCCACCATGAACCACAGCGAAGGCTGGCACTTTATTCGCGTGGGCTGCTACATTGAACGCGCCTCACAAACTTCAACCTTACTCGATGTCCATTTCCACTCACTCATGGAGATACAGGAGCCATTTACAAGTGCCTCGCTAGACTATTTGATCTGGGTTGGTCTGCTCCGCTCATGCGCCTCGTTTGAGTCTTACTGTAAGGTTTATACCGCAAATATACAGCCAAACCGTATCGCCGAATTTCTACTGCTCAATGCAGAGACGCCGCGTTCTATTCGCTTTGCGGCGACGATGATACAAAGTGCCCTGCAGTCCGTCACAAAAATCACAGGAGTGCGCAATGCTGGACGTGTAGAGCGACTTGCCGGACGCTTGCGTGCATCACTCGACTACGACCAGATTGACGAGATTATGAGTGGCAGCTTGCATTCCTATTTAGAAAACATTCAATTTCAGTGTCGGCAAATCAACGACGCGATCTATCAGGTCTACATCACCTATCCTATTGATGTTGCACTCGCCACGTAAGGATGTCGCTTATGTACTACAGCATTCGCCATACCACACGCTTCCGCTATAGTGCTCCCATCAGCGAGAGCATAATGGAGGTACGTATTCAGCCACGCACGGAAGGCACCCAGCATTGTCTGGATTTTCGCTTAACAACCACTCCACGCGCACGCATCCTCGACTATCGAGGCGGACAAGGCAACAAGATACATCATTTCGATGTCCCAAACCGTCATACACAACTTACAATTAACGCTCACTCGCTCGTCGAACTGATCCCACCTCCAGAGCCTCCTGAAGCATTGGACCTCAGAGCTTGGGGGGAACTCGACGCACTGACCGCAGACGATCAGTATTGGGACTGGCTTGTACCCAGTCATTTCGCCAACCCGACTGAATTGCTGTACGCGCTAGCACAAGAGCTTGATGTCCGTAGACGTGACGACCCGTTGACGGTGCTGCGAGACCTCAATACTCGACTACACGAAAGCATTGAGTATGAGCCAGACATCACAAAAGTCGACTCTCCGATAGACGATGCATTAACAGCACGTCGAGGCGTCTGTCAGGATTTCGCGCATATTATGATTACACTCGTGCGCACGCTCGGTATCCCTTGCCGCTACGTGAGTGGCTATCTCTTCCAGCAAGGTGGTCATAGGGATCGTTCCTCGGATAGTGCTACACATGCATGGGTTGAGGCACTCTTGCCAGGACTTGGATGGATCGGTTTTGACCCAACAAATGACACACTGGCAAGTGGACGACATATACGCGTTGCAGTCGGACGCGATTATGCGGACGTTCCTCCAACACGCGGTATCTTTCGAGGCCGTGCGACCAGCGAACTTGCCGTTACCGTCAAAGTATTACAATCTGAGACACTTCCCTCGGGATACGAGGCACTAGCAGTGCAAAGGGAGAAGGAGGAAGAATGGCTTTCTGTCACTACCGCTGGGTATGAGCAGCAGGAGTCACAGCCTCAACAGCAGCAACCACAGCAACAGCAACAACTGTAGGGACCGATGTATCCTAATAAAACCAATGCGTGCGTGTCTGTGAAATGTTTTCAAAAAGGGGACATGCCTTACGAAACTCCGCCACTAGCTTCTCAACGTTCAGCATATCTTGATGAAGCACTGGTGGCGTTTGAATATTAAGCGTCAATATCTTACTATTGATGGTACGCAGTGCTGTCTCATACTCTGCCGCTGCTTTTTCTACCGATGCATTGAACGCACGTTTTTCGCTTGGAAATGGTGCGACGCGACGGGCGCGCAACGTTTTGCTTCTCCATTTAACCTTCGCGACCTTGGCTTCGGCCTTCTCGCGGTCTGTCCGAATATCCTTTATGAGTTGTACTTCGGCTGGCACATACCCATTATTTTTGAGCAGATGGTAGCCCATTGCCTTGTCACCAGCATAAAAGTCATCCTCAAATTTCAGCGGTTTGCCATAGCCGGGGAGATTATCAAACAAACCACGTTCCATCGCGTCATGAATTTGTTCTTCGATATAATGCATGCGCGCCTTCTTGCGCGCACTGCTCTCAATCTGTTTCTGTGTCTCTGTTTTGACCTTTTGTGGCCCCTTACGCCAATCTATAAAATCCATGTGCCTTCTCTCTATTCCAAACCAGCGAGGAGGAGTGCTGCTTGGAAGAGACTATGTTTCGCTATCTTTATCTATCCACATTATATCGCTTACACGTTGTTTGTGCAATTCTAGCCCTGCACCTGTACAGCACTTCTCTTGCGCCAGTTGCCTAAAAGCATAATGAGCCAAATTAAGACCAAGAAGACAACCAAAATCGCTATACAATAGAGCGCAACGCCACCATAACCGCCAGATTTAGCAGGATTGAAAAAAGGATAGGGATAAAAATTTATGATAGCGCCACGTACTAGCGAATAGACCAGGTAGAGGAAGGGGAAAATAAGCCACCTCCATGTTTGCGCGAAAAAGAGTCTCGTCTTTGGGGGATCGTACGCCCAGTCAATCACCACCACAACTGGCATCAGATAGTGCAGGACGAAGTTTACCCACGGTAAAAGCGAACCCAAATCCTCATCCCTTAGCAATGCGCCAAATACAATACCAACCAGAGCCATGCCGACCACTGAAGCTCCGCGAAAAAGTTCATATGTGAGTGTTGGTTCTCGCCGCTGTATCAAAAAAGCCACCCCAACAAGCAGCATAATCGCCGCAAATATGTTCGACAAATTAGTGAAGTAACTGAAAAAGTTTGCTATACTAAAACGCATCTGTATCTGAATAGCCAGTTGAGTAAGAATAGCAGCCAACGTCAGGAGACCAAAGAAGAGCCGCTCAATAATCAGGATTGTACGCTTTGTTGAACTCATGCTTACTGCTCTCATTCTCTTATCCTTTATACGCTTAGTGAATGACGAAAAAGCCCTCATTCGCGTTACAACTCTCGTACTGTGGGATGGAAAATCTCTTCGATATTATTCTGGTTTTGTAAGCCCGTCAAATAGAGTGTTCGCAATCTCTTTTTGGGTAACAGCATACACATCGGCAAGCGGCATATTACGTTCGCGGGCGACACGCTGGCATTCTTCAAATTCTGGCGCCGCACTGATAATTTGTGTCCCAAGACGCTTGACCTTAACTAGAATAGGTCCAAGCGACGTAACTATTTGTTGTTGAAAGCGCTGTGCCTTCAACCGTTGCACCTGCTGAACTCTTACGCCAAGTGTTGTAGTTTCGCGGAGCAGTAGATACGCGAGTTCATCGCCCTTCTCAAGTGGGCAGACGATCATCAACATAGTTGCAGGCCGGTTTTTCTTCATCTGCATAGGCGTATAGCTAACATCTAAGGCGCCAGCATCCAGGAGCCGGTCCATCAGACCTCCCAGTATCTCGCCGCTCATATTGTCTATGTTGGTCGACAGTACTGTTATCCAATCAGTCTCGGCATCACCGTGTATGTGTTGCGGCAATCCCTGCTGTTGCAAGCTTCCTAAGTAGAGATGAAGCATGCTTCCTACTGCTTGCACGTTCCCACTTACGCCATGCGCTACTCGCTCGATTGTCATAGTTGGCGCATCAAACCGTGCAAGTACAGCTAACAATGCCGCCCCTATAGGTGTAACTAGAAAATCCTCGCCGTTAGTAGGCTTCCATGCAGCTTTTGTGGAACGAAGGATCTCTATTGCAGTGGCAAATGCTGTAGCATTATGACTATACGAAACATCTCTAATACTTAGAGGAAGTGTTGAAGCATACACCTGCCCAATATCCAGTTCTTTCAGGCCAATAACAATACTTATGATAGTAAGAAGGTCAGAAACATTTATTTCATACACTTGCTCATTAACCGTTTTTTGTTCCACTATCGCCTGTGCCTTGGCTAAATGACGCAAGATTTTGAGCGTTGTGTCCCATATATGTGTAGAAATTTGTTGGGCTGCTACTATATGTTCTAGTTCTGTCCATGTATATGTTGTCTGCTTTTCCAAAGTATTGCTCACCACAACACGAGCAGCAAGGACACCACTCTGCGGAACGTGTTCCAAGGAGATATCGTAGTCGTGTAAGGGGAAAAGCGATGGCTTCTGTCGGAGTACATCGAGCGAGAGACCGGCATCAAATAAGGCTGCGAGGAATGTTTCCCCGTCAATACCACCAGAACAATCGAGATAGGCTATGTATGACATACGCGAAAAAGCCTTCTACTATAGTTTATTCTGATAAGAGGTAATTCTCACATCCCCCACGGGGTACTGTCGAACGTAGCTTCTCTCCCCAATTACGAAGTTACCACCTCGACAGTACCCTCCCCTACTTCATTTGCCACTTTCATGAAATTGTAGTGCATTGCGATACACATCGACATAACGTAGAGCAGATGCATGCCATGAATGGTCTGCTCCCATGCCGCGAATTTGGAGCGTACGCCAGATATCTTTGAAGCGAAAGACTTCGAGCGCCCGCACAATGGCCGCGAATAATTCCCAAGGATCATAGTTCGTAAATGCGAAGCCATTGCCCTCACCCGTACGTGGATTATATTCCTGAACTGTATCCGCGAGTCCTCCAACACTGCGTACAATTGGTACGCTCCCATAGCGCATAGCAATCATCTGACTGATGCCACATGGCTCGAAACGTGAGGGCATCAAGAACATGTCGCTACCTGCATAGAGACGTTGTGCTAATTCTGTGTTGAAGGTAAGAAATATTGCGACCTGCTCAGGATACTGGGCGGCAAGGCTTTGAAACATCTCGTGGTAGTGCTGATCTCCAATCCCCAGCACGACAAACTGCACATTCTGAGCGAGTAACGGCTGCATGATTTGCGAGAGCAAGTCAAAGCCTTTCTGGTCGGCAATGCGCGAAACCATTGAGATGAGAGGAATCTCTTCTTGTAAGGGTAAGTGAGCCTGTTCCTGTAGTGCTGTTTTATTTTTAGCCCGATCGTCCAATGTGGTTATATCGAATGGCACAAAAATGCGTCGATCATGGGCCGGGTCAAGGTCCTGATAATCGACGCCGTTTAGAATTCCAAAAAGACGGTCTCGACGCGCTCGTAGCATGTGATCAAGACGTTCGCCGAACGTCGGCGTCAGTATCTCTTGTGCATAGCGTTCACTTACTGTCGTAATGGCATCGGCAAAGAGGATGCCACGCCCCATGATGTCAACAACGTTGGCAAGTTCCGCGATCTGTGGATAGACAAAACCGTTGGCTGCAACGCCTGCCACCTCAAGAATTCGATAGCCAAAGATGCCTTGATAGGCCAAGTTGTGAATGGTATAGACCGTCGCTGTGTGCGCGAAAAATGGATCATCCCTATACACGGTATGCATCCAGTTTGGCACAATGCCTGTGTGCCAATCATTGCAGTGAACGATATCTGGCGACCAGTTTAACGCACGCACCACCTCTAATGCTGCACGACAGAATAAGATAAAACGTTCACCATCGTCAGTGTAGCCATAGATATTTTCGCGATCAAAGTAACGCGGGGCATCAATCATATAGACGGGAATATCGCTTCCAATTATCCCCTGACAAACAGAAACCTGCACCTCATACGTCCCCATTGGAACTGAAAGAGAAGCTATAATTGTTGTCAGTTGGAACCGTTCCGGGTCAACTTGTCGATAACGCGGCATGACCAGTCGAACGTCGTGACCGAGGGCTTGAAGAGCCTTAGGTAGCGCACCTACCACATCCGCCAGTCCACCGACTTTCACAAACGGCACGATTTCAGCTGCAAGCATGTACACCTTAAGAGGTTGTTCGCTTTGCATACATCATCCTTCTAGTCTGGTAAATTACATTTCATTATAACACTAAGAAAGCACTTAAGAAAAACAAAAAACGGGATGTGTGCTCCTCTTCACCAAGAACATTGATGAAGAGGAGCACACATCCCGCTATTACGAGATACATTATTAGACTCTATAACGGTTGCGAATGAGGAATACAAACTGTATACCTGCTAGAATGCCCATAAGCACGAGTAAGACGACAGCATCAGCTTGCCCTAACGTTGGAGGCTGTCCTGCGGCTGCGGGTGCCGGAACGTTTAGACCCGGAATGAAAGGAATATTCGGCTCAGTCTCGCGGAAACCAGGAAGCGAGAAGAAGGCAAACGCGCCAATGTAGATGAAGAGACACGTACCAAGCACAAGCCACATACCGACGCATCCCAAGTTGTTTTCTCCTACGACCGCAAATTCGCGACGCGCAACACTTGTCCATACAGCAGCAAGTATGAGCGCGCCACCGCAGAGCAGTAACGCAATCAGCAATTCCTCTGGATGCATATGAATCAGCAGTGTTGTCAACGCGAGCACAGCAGCAGTAGAAACGCTCCCGATAATCACAACGTTACGATGTGATTTCCAGGCCCATATCGCAGCAGCCAACGCAACAAAGAAGTTTACCGAGATGATAGCGTCGGCAAGATAGCCTGCCTGTGGAGAGAATGCGCAACTCGCAGGAATCTCAGTTTGCTTCGCACAAATTGTCAGGAAATCACCGAGACCAATAAAGCTCCAGGAGTGTATCCAGGCAATAAGCGGATAGGCAAGTAGAGAAAACAGGACGAGAATTGCACCGATCTGCGCAAGTCCAAGCGCGCCGAACCCATACAGAGGAGCCATTGTGCGCTTACGTACAGGACGCATCAGGTAGTGTAGACGTAATGCGAACGCACCTAGTACAAGAAAGACAGCCGTGCCAAGTATCGTACTTAAAATGAGGGAAACAATCTTTTCGCCTCTAAACGGATGATTATCAACAATTTTGCCATTAACTACATGTCCAGGGAAAAGTGATACTCCAAGACCTGAGTCGCTATAGTAAGTATAAAAGATGACAAATGCAACCAACAAAGTAGCTGCGATAATAATCATCCAGCGAATCATTGGAGTTGTGCCAAGATCACGCCGGTCTGGATTACGCATTTCACCGAGTGCCAGAATGCTATAGAACACCATAGCCGCACCAACTCCGAACACGATAGCACCGATCATCACAAGATCGAATGCGCGCGGCTGGAACCAGAGGAAGTTACCACCCAGCAGTGATGCAATATGTGTATCGGTTCTCGGAAAGTACTGGTTACAAACAACGATACCATTCTCGGCCTCACTCTTACTACATCCTGTCGTGACAGCAAGTAACATAACCGCCAGTCCGCCAAGAGAGAGAACTCCACCAAGCCCAGTAAAGATGATAGGTGGTACGACTGGCTTTGGATCGAAGAGCAAGACAATAACCTGAATGACTGCAAAACCGGCTAAGCAGGTAAGGCCCATTGCTAGCGAGCCTTGTTCCGCACCCACAAGAGATGCAGCCGTCAATTGTAAATAGATATAACTGGGTACTTGACCCACGAGCAGAGCGGCGATGAAAAAGAAGCCTACGGCAAAAACCATTGCACGCGCCCATGACATCTGCTCTGCTATATCTCGACGTTGTGTTTGTTGCATAAGATCGCAAACCCTTTCAATATGATGTAGCGATCACAAAAGAAACGCTGTCGCAGTGTAAACACTGCGACATTTCACTTTACTGAGCGACCGTAATTTCCGCAAGCATCGACGGATGCACTTTACAGAAATATACAACCGTATGATTTTTGTTGAAGTTAAACGCAGCTGCTGTCACCGTATATGTGTACGACTCATTTGTACCCACCAGCGAAGAGCCACCTTTCGACGAGTCGAAAATCTGTGACGCTACCTTAGCGGTACTTGTACCATCACCGTATAACGCACTAATCGTGTGACCAACCGAACTCTGATTGACCCACGTAATCTTTGTACCCACCTTTACTTTTATGTTGATTGGATCATAGCAAGATGGGTTACACACCTGATTTGGCGCGGTGTTCGTAATATTAATCGTGATAGCCTTCATCGCCGTCATATCTTTAGGTACGCCGAATTGACCCACTGTTCCCAACGCAACTGCCGTTTTATAAGCAGCCGGATTGCCGGTAAGCGGTTGACCCGCCTGATCCGTTGCACCATTTTGTAGGAAGTCCGGCAACTGGTTAAAGCCATTTGCCGAGGGACCATAGGCAAAACCGTTTTTCCTCAAATAACCTTGATCAGCTGAGCGAATGAACTGGAAGAGATACTCGATATCGTTTGGAGCAAGTGGCCCATTAAAATCCTGACCATACACAATAGCACTCTTATTTGCTGGTTGGGGTACTGCGGGATTATAAACACCGCCATCAATGACGCGATGAAGATCGTCATCGCTCATCTTGTTGAGTTCGTCAACTGTGTACCCATTGTATTTTGGATTGACCACTTTGTTATTTACAATAGTATAGCAATTATACGTGCAATACTGGGCATAAAGACCCATGCCTCGCTGTACTGCTAACGTGTGCTGCTCTACCTTCGCGTTCGCTTGGTTATTTCCTTCGACAATCCAGAAGATAGGGATCATTACAGAGACGATTGCGAGCATAGTAACAGCAGTCGACCCCGCCTTCTGAACAGCGTTTGAGCGCGAGTAGAATATGTATAGCAAGCCGCCTGTCGCTAGTAATGCGGCAATGATGCCAAGGGCAGCATATACAAAATTTACCATAAGCCCATCCTTAACAGCATACTGCCTCTCGACACCGGATAGTGTTGCGAGAGACAGCATGTGTGTATAAGTTATAAAAAGTACAGAACACCTCTGCTCTTATTTATAGGGAGCAAGAAGTTAGCTTGCGCTACAGAGTTTTGTTGGCGCGTCAATTAACTGTGTTGTGCTATCGGGATGCGGCACCTTCGTGTTAAGATTGCCTGTATTAACAATCACATCCTGACCGCTAAAGGTGATTTCGAATCGGTTTAAGCTGATAGGTGCAGGACCGTCTAACCATTCACCTGTCACGTTGTAGTGCGAGCCATGACAAGGGCACTTGAAGCTCGAGCAATCGTCACGGAACGGCACAGTACATCCTAGATGAACACACTTCTGATACAGGCCAATCCAGAACGAACCATCGCTATCCTTCAAAACGGACTCAGAATCTAACTGACCTGCAAGCCCTTGAATGGGGCGGAACTTGAAGTTGGCGTCCATGTGAATAAGATATGTTCTAGCTGCCTGATTGTAAAACACACCTTTCGCATCCTTCGCAAATTCTTCTAGTGTCTTTGCGGCAGGAAAGTCGGTTTTCTTACCAACGGTAATAGGAGCGCCAAATTGTCCCGCAAGGTTTGGATAAAGCATATATAACGCACCGGCAACGGCTGATGTTGCGGACAGGCCCCAGACTGCAAGCATAGACCTGCGTAAGAAGCGGCGACGAGATACACGCTGTTGCGCTATCTCTGCCGCTTCCGCACCACCACCATGAAGAACTTCATATTGTTGCGGTGTAATTGGTGGTGTATCAAGACTCATAATTGTCCTCTTTTTCTCGACTTCCCTACCCGATTACAGGTCGAAGTACAATCCCTGCCAGGGCCATACCCAGACCCAACCTGGCCCTCTGAAGAAGCTTCCTGCTATCGTAATCACAGCCCAGAACACCAGGAACATTGTGAAGGTGACAATTGCGACCTTGCGGTCCGCATAAGCACGGCTGGGGTTGCGATCAACATACGGCAGGACAGCCAGAGCAAGCAGGGTCAAGCCAGGGGCAAGCACGCCACCCGTTGTAGGTGGGAAGTAGTGCAACAGTTCCTGCAGTCCCAGGAAGTACCATGGTGCTTTTGCCGGGTTTGGCGTCACGTTTGGATTCGCTGGCGCACGCAGTGGTGCATCGATCTTAATCGCCAGAATGGTGATCATCACGGTGACGATGGTAGCTGAGAAAAACTCGCGAACCAGCAGGTGAGGCCACACAAAGACGGAGTCTTCGAGTGGCTTCTCAACACGCGTGATTGCTTCCTGCTTTACTACAGCTAGCGTGCGGTAGCGACGCTGTGTCGCAGTTGCCTGCGTCTGAGCCTTTGGTTCTCTCTGTTCAATTGCCATGTTCGTATCCTCTCAAATTGTAGAACAGACAGGTCATCTAACGAGCAGTGGTGCCAGCAACAGCACGTCCCTCTGCACGCTCTGCTCTAGCTTCCAATTCACGACGTGAGGGAGGTGGAGGACCAGCCTCGCCGCCATCCTTACGAATACGCCAGAAGTGTACCGCCATGAGTAGCGCACCTGCGAGTGGCAGCAGTATAACGTGACCAACGTAGAAACGGATCAACGTCGCCTGTCCAACTGCGCCGCCACCTACGAGCACCTTGTACGCTGGATCGCCCAGAAGTGGGGTGTATGGAGCAAGGTTCGTACCGACGGTAATAGCCCAGACCGCAATCTGGTCCCAAGGCAACAGGTAGCCGGTGAAACTCAGAAACAGTGTGACAAAGAAAAGCAGTACACCAACAACCCAGTTGAACTCCCTCGGTGGCTTATAAGCGCCGTGATAGAACACACGGATCATATGAAGCGTGACCGAGACAACCATCAAGTGGGCCGCCCAACGGTGCATGTTACGCACAAGGTGTCCAAATGAGACCGCGCTATTGAGTTGATTGATATTCTGATAGGCTGCGCGTGTGTCGGGAACATAATAGAACATTAGGAATACGCCCGTGATTGTCAGCAGCAGGAACAGGAAGAAGGAGATACCGCCCATACACCATGTATAGGTGATCTTCATGGCCTGGCGGCTGATTTTGACAGGGTGCAAGTGCAGGAAGACGTTACCCATCATGACCAGGGACTGGTTAAGTGGAGTGTCGGGATAACCGTGTCGAAATATCGAACGCCAGACGGTACTCTCGACAATCTTCTGCGTCGCCACGTCAAGTAAGCTTTTATTACTAGTAGAGCTCACTGTGCCTCCTCAAATGATTGGAACTTGTGTGAAAAGATAATGTGATTGCAAATATTCTAAACACTGTGTGGCAGATTATAGCACAGAACTTCCATGATGGGTACCCCTCTGACCGTGATGTTGGAACGTTTGCACTCTTTCTACTTATTATAATGTATGAAGGCCGCAAACGAGAAGGGTTACGCAATTTAGTAGTACGTCGTGCACAGTGCATAGTGCCATATACGAAGCTTACCCCCACAGCGTCCTTCTAACATCAGGTACACACCTGATTTTTGGGCATGTCCTACCTGAAAATTTTGTTATAAAGAGTGAGATACTTTGTTTGACACTAGAAAAGAAAAGCCGCTACAATTACAACAGTTACAAAAAAGAGAACATGAGAACATAAGTAGCGCAAAGAGACGTTTAAAATGAGTGATTCCGGTATTAATTATGAAGAGGCGGTCCAGAACAACAAGCTCCTCCGCCCATTCCTCGGTATTCCTGTTTTCTATAAAGTTTTGCTCGCCAACAGCCTCATCATCTTTGTAGGCGCGACTGGTGGAACATGGCTTGCATCACGGTTAAATAGCACCACGTATGCACCGATATCATTAATCGTGTTTGTCACTATTGGCTGGCTTGTCAGCGTGATACTCAATTTCGTGGTACTACAAATCGCCTTTCGCCCTCTTATGGACCTTGGCAGGGTAATGAAACGCGTGCAGAATGGTGAACGCTCCCTACGAGCGTCGCTCACTGGTGTCGACCCTGAAGCAGACCAACTGGCAAACACCTTTAATACGATGCTTGAGGCAATCGACGAGGCCAACCGTGCCCGAGCGAGCCAGATTATCAAAGCACAGGAGCAAGAGCGCAAACGTATTGCACGCGAGCTTCATGACGAAACATCGCAGGTACTTACCTCACTCCTGATTAGTCTTGCTGTTCTGGAAGAGTCTATCACGACTCAAGAGGCACGAGACCGCATTACGGAGACGCGCCAATTAGCGCACCAGACGCTTCGTGCTATCCGCAACTTGAGTATCGACTTGCGTCCAAGTGCACTAGACGACCTTGGTCTGCTGCCTGCGTTGCGCTGGTACGTCAAGGAGTATCAACAAAAAACGAATATCGAGGTCGAGTTCCATACTGCCGGCTTTAGGGACCGTCAGCGCCTCTCACCTGAGATGGAGACCGCGCTTTATCGCATTGTGCAGGAGTCCCTTACAAATGTCGCGAAGCATGCTCAGGCGCACAAAGTCACCATTATGCTCCGTGAGGAGAACGATGCTGTCAACGCAACCATTACAGACGATGGGCGGGGGTTTGATGTAGAAGGATTAGAGAAGATGGGCGACAAAGATCGTGGCCTTGGTCTGGTTGGGATGCAGGAGCGCGCTCTTTTGCTTGACGGCACTGCGACAATCGAGTCCAGACCAGGACGAGGGACCGTTGTGAATGTGCATATTCCACTGCATATGCCTTCATATTATGATAGAAGTGTACCTGCCGCGCTTGGCGTGTAATAGAGGACAAGGGAAGAGGGGTTTTATATGAGTATAAGAATTCTGCTCGCAGACGACCACACAATCCTTCGCGCGGGCCTGCGCATGATGCTCAACGCACAGCCCGATTTCGAGGTCGTGGGTGAGGCCCAGGACGGTCGACAGGCTATTCAAGAGGCTCAAAGGCTACAACCCGATGTCATTCTTATGGACATAACCATGCCCGATATGAATGGCATTGAGGCCACACGACAAATTAAAAAGATACTACCCGATATAAAGGTGCTTATCTTAACGATGCACGAACATGATGAATATGTGTTTCAAGCGCTGCGTGCCGGTGCATCTGGTTATATGCTTAAAGAGGCTGCAGATACCGATTTGATCTCGGCACTGCGGGTTATTCAAAATGGGCAATTTTACCTTTCGCCAACTGCACAATCGGTTATGGTTGGAGATTACCTGCAACGCGTTCGCACCGGAGAGGAAAAGGATAGCTACAGCAGCTTGACCGAACGGGAACGAGAGATACTTAAGCTTGTTGCAGAAGGCTACACGAATAACAAAATTGCCGAACGCCTCATCATTAGTCCTAAGACGGTGGATACACATCGTACACACGTTATGGATAAGCTTAATCTGCACAGCCGCGCCGAACTTGTAAAATATGCTATGCGTCGAGGTCTGCTTGAAGATTAAAGCGTCCCTCTCATTCTCCACTTGGTGGGGAATGAGAGAGACGCAAGGACACTACTCATTGTCTGCGTCAAAGTCAATGGCAGCTTCGCCTTCTTCAGCGAAATATTCGTCGCTGTAAAACCCAACATCCTTGCCAACGTAGACACTTACAAGAAAGTCATCACGTGGCATGTCTGCGGAGAGCACAAGGTCTTCGTCAATCTGCTCGATGAGTTTTGTCAGGTCCGCCTCCTCCAATTCCCGCTCCAAAATAAGTGTGCCGTGTACCGCCGTCGTGGTAAAATGAATATCTACTGTGCCAAGACGATTATTGCTTTGCAGGTTGCTTCCCTGCATAATGTAGTATCCCTCGGAGTGTGGTGTACGAAAATGACGCTCGAAATGAATATCATCCATGCAACATGTGTGCGTGACAAACGCGTCGTCACGCGCTCCTTTCTCATATGTTTCCCCGTATAGCCTGGAAAAGCTTTTTGCTCATCGTCAAGATGTACCTGTGCATTATCGCATCTTACAAAGACACACGCATTATATCATACTCGCTTTTGAGCGATGCTCTCAGAGAAGTTAGAGGAACTTCAGAGAGTTGCGCATCGCGGAGAACACAACACTCTCTTCGTCGGCATAGACGCTTTGTGGCGCCATCTGTGTCAGAACATACATTCGATTACCGCGGGTGGTTGCAAGCATTGTTGTCGTGTAAATTGCACCGTCTTGCTGCACACTCCCCTGGATTTGCTGCCATGTTAGACCGGCGAAAGAGGTCGTGCCAAGAGGCTTGACCGCTGTCATGTTATTTTTCTTCGCTTGCTGCTGTACATACGCCGCTGCATCACCTGTATCGTTAGAAACTTGAACTTGTACTTGCGCGGTACGGCTGCTGTCAGCAAAAAGGACATTCGTTGGGGTACGCTTCACAGTCCAGCCAGTAGGATATGATAATGCCACACCTAAGCCCGTATCATTAAAGTCTTGTACTGGCTGCGTGACTGGTGAGACACTAAATGGTTGTGCTAGCACAGCCCATGCACCACCACCAAGCACAAGTACTCCCAGGAGTGCCAATAAAATAATAAAGGGGACACGACTTTTCTGACGCTTTGGCGCTTTTGAGGCCGGTGAAAGAGGTACTCGTTTCTCTTGTATAGAATTTCTATAAGCGGCTGGACTATCCTGACGTTGCTGGACATTTGAATATCCAGCATAGTGAGCTTGTGCTGCCTGTACAGGCGATTGTCGTAAACCTGATTGGGGTAGTGGAGTATTTCCTTTGTGTTGCAGTTTATACTGCTGAGCATCAGTAGGAAGCGGAGGGTGAGGAGTATTTCCATGCATAGAGCGCGATGACTGGGGTGCCTGTGCATAATTTGGTACAGGGTTTGTATCAATATATTCTATATTATGCGTCCTATCACTCTCTGTCCCCGCCACGTGCTCGTTCACATGTTGCTCTGGCATCTCCAGTTGCGAAGTTGGAATATTGTCTACCTCCAGATTACTCGGCTCAGCTGCCTCAAGAGGAGTTGTCGGAGTATATTCGAAGTCACGTTGAACTGCACTATCGGGCAAAGGTGTGGGAGGGTTATCCTGCTCCCACACCTTGACCCGAAGTTCGCGTTCGGATGACTGGGTACTCACTGGCGCATTTTGTACTTGCTCTTCCTGAAGCTGTCCACGCCCTTCTGGAATTGCCCCCTCTTTCACAGATACATGGGTGATTGGTTCGGGCCATGCGATGGGAGAGGTAGGTAGTTCCTCTGGCGCAATACGCCGCGTGGTACGTTGGCGTGGCGGTTGTACTCCCTGCTCCCGATGATGCCGTTCTTGAGAGGGCCAGTGTACCATTTGCTCACGCA
>CAXTCR010000004.1:0-39929 GCA_964242555.1 uncultured Ktedonobacteraceae bacterium | reverse complement strand
GAAGCACGTGGGAAGGCACATGAAGCCTTTACCTACTTCCGTCGCGCTTACCAAAGCAGAATGTCGTGATGAAATAGCAGTTGGCAGGTAGAATGCTTCAGAAAGGACTCTCCTGCCGATTGTTGTTCCCCTGTGCTATGGTACAATAAGAGAAGAATATTGACTACTAGCACGAAACACAACATGAAAACTTCTATACACACACTTTTTTTCCTCTCCCTGCTTGCATTACTTGTTGTAGCCTGCGGAGATAGCTCGACAAACGCAACGCGCACAATAGTGCCTACAGCGACGGCAACACAGGTCATAACAGGACAACAAGTCCTTACCTCACCCGTTACGTATGTGGCACTGGGAGCATCCGATGCCGTTGGAGTTGGCAGCAATGAGCCGGGTTCGCAGGGGTACGTGCCTTTGCTCGCGGCCCGTTTACAAAAAGGTTCGCATCTACTAAATCTTGGTGTAAGTGGTATTCGCCTGCGTGGGGCATTAACGCAAGAATTGCCTCTGGCCTTAGGTACGTCGCCGAACCTCATTACCATCTGGCTCGTCGTCAATGATTTTGTTGGAGGTGTTCCTTACAACGATTACATGAAGGATTTGGATAGTTTATTGCAGCAGTTAAGGGCAGGTACAAAAGCGCGCATAGTTATGGCTAACCTACCAGATTTGACCCGTTTACCAGCCCTTGCAGGTCAGTCCTCTACACAAAAAACGAAGACTATTGCTGAGATTAAACGCTGGAATGCATCTATAGCGACGATTGCTGCACGATACTCGGTGACGCTTGTGGATTTGTTTAGTCATGAGAGCCAGCTTACCGCGCATCCTGAGTATATTAGTGGCGATGGTTTCCACCCCAGTCCCTCAGGCTATGTTCAACTCTCGAACTACTTCTGGGATGCGATAAAAGCGTAATAAAACATCCCAAGAATGTCCTATGTCGCTAGCATGTGATATGGCATTCTTGGGATGTTTTATTGTGGCTCTGAGCGAGCGATTGAAGTTTCGCCTTCAATGATAAATACAATACGTTCACAGATATTCTGGCAATGATCTCCGACGCGCTCTAACTTATGACCAATCCATAATAAGTAGGTTGCACGCTGCAAGATAAGCGAGTCGTTTTGTAGTGCGGGAATTGCACGCGTACCGGCCATCATCGCCATCAGGTCATGGCGGACCAGATGATAACGCACGTCGACGACATCGTCCTCTTCCCAAATATAGCGAGCTGCGTTTACGTTCCGTTCCGCGAATGCCTTCATCGTACCCTGCAGCACACGGCGCGCCTCTTTCCCTAACTCTAGCAATCCGTGCATAATCGACGCTTCAGTGATCTCGACAGCACCATGATGGGCAGCCACGTCTGCAGCACCATCGATCTTCACATGAGGCATAGCACTGCCCTTTAATGGAGCCATGCGAAGCAAGATTTGTGCGATACCTGCCGCACCATCTCCTGTACGCTCGAGGTCGCCCGCAATTGACAACGCAGAAGCAAGGTACCGGAGGTCGCGTCCGCCCAGCGGTTGCTGCAACGTTAATAAACGGATGGTATGCTCTTCGACCGCGGCGCGCAGGCTATCGATAATCGCGTCCGCTTCGATAACGATGCCTGATTTCGCCAAGTCGCCGGTTTCGAGTGCCTCTAGCGCCTTTGCCAGCGCATCGTCGACCAGCGCACCAAGCTGAATTATTTGTCCGTCTAGTTCATAAAGTTCTCTATCTAAAACTGTTCTTGCCATCAGCAGATCGCTCCTCCAAGCAGGTTCATAGAAAAATGCGGAATACTATCCATTGCAATGTACGCGCCACTGCTTTTCCCCATACTTACAACAAGGATACTGTAACACATTTATTTATGAAAAGATAGACAAAGGCATTACGTAGTATTACTATGCTTAAAGGCTATGTGGAGTGATGTGTAGAAGAGTTTACAATTTGGGAACCTTTCTAGAAAAATTGACAATGCTAGAGATAAGGTGTTACATTGATGCTGAGGTTTCATTCGACGAGAATGCATACATGAGGGATGAGAACAATGTCGACAAAACGATTACTGGGTGTTTTCGCGCATCCTGATGATGAGGGGATGATAAGTGGTGCCCTGCTGCAGTACAATACCCTTGGTGTAGAAACGGGTCTGGTCTATGCGACGCGCGGTGAGGTAGGAGAGATAGCGGATCCCGCGCTTGCCACACCGGAAAATCTTGGGCAAGTCCGTGAGCAAGAGATGCGGGCCGCAGCAGACGTGCTACATGTACAAAAGCTCTGGTTTCTTGATTACCGCGACTCAGGTATGGCAGGGACGCCTGAGAACCAGGATCCGAGAGCGTTTATACGTGTGCATATGGCCGATGCAGTTGGCAAGCTTGTAGCAATTATTCGCGATTTTCGTCCCCAGGTAGTCGTGACATTCGATGAGTCGGGCGCCTACGGACATCCTGATCATATTGCAATCTACCAGTACACGACTAGTGCTTTTCATGCCGCCGCCGACGCTGCACTTTACCCCGAACTAGGGCCTGCTTATGCTGCGGCCAAACTCTACTACGCTTCATTTCCACGGAGCGCAATTGTGACCATTTCCGAATGGATGGATGCTCAGGAAGACTATGGCAATGTGTTCAGAGGTATCGATCCTAATACGCTTGGCTTGCCAGATGATCAGATCACGGTCCGGCTCAATGTAGAGCAGTGGCAAGAGGCGAAAGCGCGGTCATGGGCAATGCATCGCACGCAGATGAATCCAAATACCGTGATGGCCCAGATTCCAGAAGAGCTACAACGCCGTTGGCGAAGCCTTGAGTGCTATCAGCTTGCGACATCACGCGTCGGTCCCGATGTTGCTGGTGAGAACGATCTTTTTGCAAGAATTGTATAAGCCGAAAGTCATCCTTCGCTCGTTTTGATCTTTATAGGAGTAAGAAGCTGCACGAGCGAGGGATAATTTCTTACAGTTGTTTTACGAGGCGCTCGGCAAGTTCAAACGAATAATTTTGTCCTCTATCATGCGGATAAATCTGAAACATGTTTGCAATCCATAAACCTTCGAGCGGAGTTTTAAGTGGCGGAATGTGCTTCCTGTACTCTGTTGTCACAATCGGCTGGGCAAATGGTGCATTGAATAACCAGCTCTCCTGAATATCCTCTACTGTAAACGTTGGGACAAGCCTCTGAAGATGTGGAATAAAATCAGCAATAACTTCGTCTTTGCTTTTGTTGAACAGGGGATCATCCATCGGGCGGTAATTGCCAAGATACAATAGGTGCTTGCCATCGTACTCGTCCGGCGAACGGAAATTTGTATGTTCAAACAGACCGGTGAAGGGGTAGCCATTATCACAGATATTAATCCAGTAGCTATCTGTTAGCTGTCGTTTCAGTGCCAGTACCAAGCAGTGTGCCCCATATGCCTGTCCCCAGTCATATTTTACGCGATACTCTTCTGGTAACGAAGGAATGAGTTTACAGGAGAGACGCGTGGGCAACGTCGATATGACGCGATCAAATGTCCACGTTCCCTTGCTTGTCTGTACACGCCAGTGCTGTGTTTCATTTTCCGTATCCCTGACTTCCTCCACGTTCTCAACGCGTGTATTAAGCAAAACCTTGCCATTTCCCTGGCTAATGCGCTCTACAAGGCGTTCATATACATGC
Source organism: uncultured Ktedonobacteraceae bacterium (assembly GCA_964242555.1). Classification (GTDB taxonomy): domain Bacteria; phylum Chloroflexota; class Ktedonobacteria; order Ktedonobacterales; family Ktedonobacteraceae; genus JBBQVS01. The sequence goes on along the minus strand of CAXTCR010000004.1, from coordinate 36,266 downwards.
TGAAACCCGCCTCGGATGTAGCCAAGGCGTGTTGTGCGATCATGAATGCGCGCCCAGAACCACGGCAGCGCAATCTCGTTTTTCATCATGCCAAATTTACCTAGGAAGAGCGGCTCAAACAACATACCATAGGAGTGTTTCCCCATCCAACGCCGCAACCATTGATCAGCAGTTCTACCTTCTAACCATGCGGGAGGAACAACCTTCAGAAAGGCTAACACTGCCGCGACCCGTAGACGCTCATTAAGACGCATGGGCTTAAAACGGAGCAGCGAGAGAGGGGAGTCAAGCTGTTCTGTTTTATTGTTAATGAGGCAGACCGAACGCGGACGCAACCACTCAAGACGATCGCCTAAACCCAGTTCTTCAATGATACGGATTACCGTTGTATCAGACTGGAATAGGTGATGATAGAATTTTTCCAACCACACCTGCTCGTCGCTGCTCACATGAAAGCCTGCTGCTAGACCTCCGGCAACAGGCTCCTGTTCAAATACCATCACCGCATGACCTGCCTGTGTGAGCCGGTATGCGGTCATCAATCCTAATGCACCACCACCAAGAATTGCATAATCCATATTCTCTATCCTTACCACTTACAATATTTTCTCCTCATTCTAACAGAACCTTGATGATGGCACAATTATACATGCCCCATATGAACGTGGCATAATAGAGAGGAGGCCATTATGCACGTACAGCAACATTACCTGCGTTTCCTGATCTGCCCTCTTTGTCACACACATTTTATGCAAGTTGGCAATGCTATTAGATGCGAAAACAATCATGCATTCGATATTGCAAAAGAGGGGTATATCAACCTGCTTACGAAAAAGCCGTCTGAAAGCATGGGCGATACCAAAGAAATGCTGCTCGCACGCCGGACGTTTCTGGAAGCGGGTCACTACCAGATTCTTGTTACCACCATGACTCATATGCTCCATGACTATTTGAAGATAGATAGTGCGAGTGATTTGCCTCACATAAACATAGTAGATGCTGGCTGTGGTGAGGGCTATTATCTTGGTCAATTGCAAGCGGCGTTACGACTAGATGTACCCGATACTCAGACAAGTTATATGGGGGTAGATATCGCGAAAGAAGCGGTGCGTATGGCGGCGAAACGCTACAAAGACATCCACTTCCTGGTGAGCAATCTTAAGGAGCACATGGTCTTTGCGAGCAACTCTATGCACATCTTGCTCAATATCTTCGCGCCGCGCAATATAGAAGAGTATACTCGAATTCTTGCCCCCGGTGGTGTAGCGCTGGTAGTAATTCCCGCGCCTCAGCATTTGCAACAGTTACGCGAGACGCTCAATCTCTTACATATTGAGGCACACAAACAAGAGCATGTGATCGAGCAGTTCACGCGTCATTTAAGCTATATAGCGACCAGTCATGTGCACAACACGTTATTACTCGCTGAACAAGAAATGCTCCAAATTGCGATGATGACACCTAATTACTGGCATTTCTCAGACAACATACAAAGGGAGATAGCGAGGGTAGGTGAGCTTGAGACGGAGATAGCGTTTACGTGTTTGCTATTTCGGAAGGATACCGTATATAAGAAAGTGGTGTAAGTATGACACAGGAAGCACTGGCCTTTGATATGTATGGTACGCTGGTTGATCCAATAGGTATCTGGACGCAGTTACAGCAGTATTTACCTGGGGCGAATGCAGTTCGCGCAGCAGAAATCTGGCGACAAAAGCAGTTGGAATACAGTTTTCGCTTGACTGTGATGGAGCGGTACGAAGATTTTGAGTTCGTCACACGCAAGGCACTGGACTACGCACTGGCTGCCGTGAACGAACAGCTTAAGGACGAGCAGAAGGGGCAGCTCCTGTCGCAGTACAATGATCTCCCCCTCTTTCCTGACGTGCGGAGCGGTCTCCAACAGTTGCAAGCAAAAGGGCACACAATGACGGTTTTTTCCAATGGCAGTCCGTCCATGTTGAGAGCAATTATGCGGACGGCGCACCTGAAGACATTTTTTCAAGGCTTTGTCAGTGTCGATGAAATTAAAATGTATAAGCCATCTCCAAAGGTCTATAGCCTTGTGGCAAGCAAACTACAACGTCCCATAAGCGAGGTACGACTGATTTCATCTAATCCATTCGATGTAACTGGTGCAAGCAATGCGGGTATGCAAGCTACATGGATTAATCGCTCCCGTGGCCTGTTCGATACGTTAGGGGAAGAGCCTCCAATGGTTGTGGAGACACTTGAGGAGTTGGTAGGAAGACTGTAAGAGCTGATAGTAGCAAGGATAAGCCTAAAGGTCCAAAATTACAACACTGACTATTGACAAAATATGGTATACTGAGCATACCACACGAAGAGATCAAAGGGTCTTGCAGGTGGCGCGCCGATGTAGCTCAGTGGTAGAGCAGCGGTTTTGTAAACCGCTGGTCAGGAGTTCGAATCTCCTCATCGGCTCTATTCCCAAACATTTAAACGTCTCAAGCAAGGCAAGAAGCCACTTGAGACGTTTTCCATTTAGGTACAAACACCCACTTACGACAAATCTTACGACAATTGACGCGCCTACTCTTTTAGAACGTCATTCAGCTTGCTAATTGCATCTTGCTGCATACTTGGCAACACATGCGAGTATACATCCATCATCATACCAATAGTGCTATGACCTAGTAACTCCTGTACTATTTTCGGATTGATGCCCTCACTCAATAGGAGCGTTGCTGCACTATGACGTAGGTCATGGAACCGAATGTTGGGTAACTTCGCTTCCTTCAAAAGCTCTTTGAACGTCTCGAACACATCATTATCAATAGCAACGTCGCATCTACGATCGTTTCCCTAAGGAATAAGACAGTTAGAACCGAACAAAACTAAAAAGATCAATTTAGCACTAATAGTGATAGTAAAATATCTAAAAGAAGAGGTAGTTCTTTTCATAGTTCTGTGCTCGTGCTCTATTTTCCCGTTTCCAATCGTATATTAAGCAAACATTAATGGAATTACAATGAAGGAGCAAGACTATCTAATGTTCTGGTTCGTATTAGTAAGTGTTACATACATGTGGTGGTTGTATTGAGATACGGGAGTTTTGATATGATGAAGCAACAAAACGAGCAACTCGTTAAAGATATACATAAGCCTGTTATTCTGGTGATTGAAGATGACGATAGCATTGGTACATTTCTCGTAGAGGCGCTTTCGCAGGAGACACCATACAAAGCCTTGTTAGTGACGGATGGTCTCCAGGCATTGCAAATTGTTCATAGAGTCATGCCAAGTCTTGTAATTACCGATTATCGCTTACCTCATATGAATGGTCTTGAACTCTATGATATGCTGCAGTCGTTACAGCAGTTTCGAAATATGCCTGCGATTATTATGAGTGCACATTTGCCAATGCAAGAAGTACAGAAACGCAATCTCGTAGGGCTAAATAAACCTTTTGAACTAGACGATCTGCTCAATACCGTTGAGCGTTTGCTGGCGGCATGAAGCTATAAAAAAAATACACTACGGCCTGACAGCGTATTCTACTTGGCCATAGTGTATTTTAATTGACGCTTACTTGGTGCGCAACTCTTGAAGGGTGGCAAGACGTTCACGAGCGATGTTGCTTTCGGGCGCGACTTTCGCGAGGTTGCGGTAGACACGACTGGCCTGCTCATATTCACCAACAGACTGGTACGTTTGTCCGAGCAAATCGTAGGCCTCATAGTTGCTGCGGTCGATTGTGATCAACTGCTGCAATGCTGCTACCGACTCCTTTACCTGTTGAGTATCGAAGTAGTGGTGGGCGATAATGCTTTGATACTTCGCCGCATCTTTCGAGTACGAAGAGTCAACAGTACGAGAAAGTTGGAGACAGAAACTTACTACCTCGCGCAGCAAATCCATTGAGTTAGGGTCTAGCTCAACGGCGCGGCGCAGGTTTGCCAGTGCTTCATCGTTGTCGCCAATCTCGGCGTAAATGTTGCCAACTCGTTGTAACGCTTCAGCCGCCTGCTCAAGCTGATTGCGTCTAAGATAGATATCTGCCAGCAAGCGAAGCTCTGCAATACCCTCGTCTAATTGTCCACGAGCGACGTGGATATCTGCAAGGTCTGCATGTGCGCGTGGGTCCTGTGGCGCCAGACGCACCATCTCATTGAGGACACTTAGAGCACTATCGGTCTGGCGATTGTTACGATAATGCTTTACAAGATCGGCATACTCACGTAGGGCACCCTGCACATCGCCTTGACGTGCTGAGATTTCCGCAAGAGCTGGGGCGACCTCATCTTGTCCGGGGCGAGTCTGCCGTATTTGGCGCAGAATGGCCTCTTTTTGCTCCATTCTACCCGTACGCTCATACGCTCTTGCCAGCATAAGAGAAAGTTCAACCTCTGGTGCCTGATGCTCTTCGCCCGCTTCACGTGGACGAGCGGCCCAGGTGCTTGGATCAAGGGTATTTGGCGCCCGGCGTACGCTCTGCAGCGCCTGCTCAAGCTGTTGTATAGCGGCCTCTGGCTTGCCCTGTGCCAGGAAACAATTCGCGGCACTTGTACGAGCGAGTACCTCTACAACGCTATCCCGCATTGCCAGCGTATATGCATCGATAGCTTTATCATAGTTTCCTGCCTGCTGGTGTATCTGTCCAAGCGAGTAAAGCACATCAGCATTGTTGGGATACATATCAGATGCCTGCATGTACTCACGAACAACCATGTCATGATGCTTTTGACCCTCACCACGTAGCTGCCAGCATACACGAGACAGTACCTCATAGATGGTTGAGCGTGCGGTACCGGGGGTTGTTGTCAATGAGATGTGCCAGCGTACGAGTGCGGTCAGGTTTCGTGGATCAATTTGTAGCACGCGCTGGTACTCTGCTACGGCCTGCTGTGATCTTCCCAGCTTTTGTAGTGCCAGCGCATAATTTAAGCGCGTTGGTACACTAGTTGGACTTTCTTGCAACGCTTGCTCTAGTTCGGTCAACGCACGGTCCATATAGCCAAGACGCAGGTAAGACTCAGCGGCAAGTGTACGTTCACGCAGGAGATCCTCTTTGTTGCCTTGTGTCGTAAGCAGATTTATCAGCCGGGTCCGATAGGTCAGATTGTTTGGTTCTAACTGTAGGATGCGACGATAGGTCGCGATGGCATCATCGATGCGGCCATTCACGATATATGTATCGACAAGAATGCCATACTTTGTGATCGCCTGTTCAATCTTGCCTTGACGCACATAAATCTCACACAATACCTGATGTACATCCAGATATTGTGGTGCCATATCTATGACACGTAAACACTCCTCCATCGCCGAATTCAGCAAACCGTGGCTGATATACTTTTGAATGTCCTGCATGGAGCGCACAACTTGCAGACGAACATTCTCAGGCAGAGAAGAGGTACTTGTGAGGATTGCTTTGGCAACGTGTTTCAGTTCCTCATCTGAGTCACTACCTGCCATCTGATTTAGCAGGTCTTCCGCGCCCTGACGCTTTTGAGGTTTTGGCTCCGCAAGGGACGACTCCGTAATCGTTGGAATAGACGACTCGGGTGGTTGTACCGTCGACTCCTGGCGCGCAGGTGCGGGCACGACGGGCGAGGGAGCAGGAATTGGCTCCTGCCACACAGACTGTACTGGAACCGAGGCCGCAGGTACGGGTGTTGGTGGTAGTGCTTGCGGTTGTTGCGGACTAGCTTCTACGCCCGATACGGCAGGTGCATCCGGTCGCAGTGCACCCGTCGTGTTTGCAGGTGGCTTTCCATTATCTGTCAGCCACGGGGGAGAGGCTGGCGGTGAAGCAGGAACTTCAACGGAGGCTACATTGTTTGGCAGCGGAGCAGATGGAGACTTCTGTACTGTCGCGTCGGCTGGTGTGTAGCGTTGTTCTACCGTTGGCATATCTGTCACCGGCATCTGTGATTGCTGAGAATTTTGGGGTGCTTGCGCAGGCGCGTTTGTGATCTGAGCCTTATCAGCCTCGCTGAGTATTCCAGTAAGCCAATCAGGAAGTTCGCCAACAGCATTATTTGGATTGGAAACAGGCACCATTTGTGTTGGTGGCGCGGGGGGCACTGGTTGCTGGGGCGCGGGAGCCTGCTGAATTGTGGGCTGACTTGCTACACCTTGGGGCATGTTGAACGACAGGGTAGCGGCGTCCGAGAGCGGTTGTTGTATTGTTTGCTCTGTATATACACCATTGCCCTGTGGCATAGATTGATGTGCTTGTGGAGGTATAGGCGGAGGCGCGCTTTGCATTTGCTTCAGCATAAACTCCACCTGAGCAACCTTGTCATTCCACCCCCGGCTATGTAAGAAGCCCAGCAGCGCATTGTACACAGTAAGCGCCTGCTCCTGCTCACCAAGGCTGCGGTGTGCTTCGGCTGCCTCCTGGCAAAGTTGCACGAGTTGATCGGACTCCTCAACCGTCAGGGCATCGAGGTTTACGCGATCAACCGCTTCGTCAAAGTGTACGGCGGCAGTACGCAAGTCGCCTTTGGCACGATAACACTGTCCAAGCGCGTAGTAGCAAGAGAGTGCATAATCTGGATCATTGAGGAGTAGTTGAAACTGGCGGATCGCATCTTCCCAGCGCTGCTGCTCCTGATAGAGCCAGCCAAGAAAGTAGCGTGCATCGGGGCGATCAATTCCACTCTCCATGATTTGCTCACAGAGGTCGATAGCATCATTGAAACGTCCTTGAGCCTGTAAAGCCTGAGCCTGTTTCAGCACACCTGTAACTTGATTAGCGGTGATGCGCGCACGTCCATTTTGATTTGGCCCTCCCATACTCCCCGCCATTGCAGGAGACGCCCCTGCATGATTCGCTCCACCGTAGTTGCTTGCGTTACCCATGTTACCCATGTTGCCAGTATTCCCTCCGCTAATAGTTCCTGTTGTCGTCCGCTCAACCATATACTGGTCGGGACGTTCAGGAGATGCTAATGGACTAGACTCAGAATTCTGTCTACCCGTTATCTGGGCGAGGAGTTGATGCGCTTGCTTATTATTTCCATCTGCGCGCAACGCCTCCTCACATTGCATTCGTGCTAGCCCGCGCTCATTTCGAGCAAGATAGCCCTGCGCGGCGGCCAGACGCTCTTGTATCATTAAGCCAATATCTTTTTTCTCAAAATAGTAGGTTGCAAGGCGTTCGTGCGGCTCCGGGTTATTGGGCGCCAGTTGTACCGTCTTTTGCCAGGCTGCCTCTGCACGCGCCCCTTGCCCTGCCTGTGAATAGAGGTCCGCAAGCAGGAGATACGCCCTGTAAGCATCATCACGTCGCCCAAGAATGCCGTACAATTCCGCCGTTTTACTCAACGCAATTACATTGCTGGGATCGTGCTTTAGAATATATTCATATTCATCGAGTGCTTGTTGCCACTGCTTTGTCTGCATGTAGCAAAAGCCTAAACCACCGCGTGCCGTCGCATCATCAGGAAATTCCGCCAGTGCTTGCTGATACTCATGGGCCGCCTCCATCCATTGGCTATTCCAACGGAAGCGATCGGCGGCGTCGATCGCTGTACTGAAGGCTTGCTGGTTCCCTGGCATGAAAACGTCACTTTCTTATAAATATGCAGATAGTTCCTCGTAAGGGTAGGGTACTACAATTCTCCCGCTTGAACACAGCTTTGGTACTAAAGTACCTGAGAAGTTCTTTATGCTGTCCTGGATTGCCTCATTCTCTTGCATAGCCGGAGAACAAGACAATTCAGGAGAAATGCTGCAGAATTTATCCTCTATAGTTGATGTATTGTAGTGCCATAGGGTAATCTTTTTGTTTCAGCAGGGCGATTACCGTTTGCAATTCATCGCGACTCTTCGCGACTACCCGAACCGCGTCACCCTGAATTTGTGGCTTTACCTTTGGACTGTTCTCTCTGATGAATTTGCTGATCTCCTTTGCCTGCTCCGTCGTAAGACCCTGCTGCAATTCGATCACCTGACGAACTTTACCGCCGGCGGCATTCTCTTCTTTGCCCATCTTGAAGATTTTCAGTGAGAGATTGCGGCGCACAGCTTTTGACTCAAGAATGTCACGAACGCTTTTCAGCGTCATCGTACTCTCTGTCGTAATCGTAATATTTTCTTTGGTGTGCACGATGTCGGTCTTGGTGTCCTTTAAGTCGAACCTCGTTTGCACCTCTCGTCTCGTCTGATCGATGGCATTGAGCAACTCCTGCTCATCGAACTGCGATACTATATCAAATGAACTGTCACTCGCCATAGAATCCTCCCTGTCTTATGTAACTAGTACAAAATGGCTACTTGTAAACTTCTCCTCAGGTCTCACCCCACTGCCTATCCTGCGCCATTGTAACGCATTTTGATACGCATTGCCACTTTCCCACCCAAGTGGTTATTCTCGAAGGAAACAAGATAGTGTACTGCCGAACGACATCTGAACGCCCTCATTTGATAGAAATGTATATGCGATAGGTCTTAGGAGAAGGCGTTGGACTTCATCTCTACCTTTTTGTGATAAGATTGAGCAAAATTAAGAAGTATGGAAACGAGCAATTATGTCTGCCATTATTTACGATAGCCGTCCTTTAAGGGAGCAATTAACTGAAGAATTACGTCGCGAGGCAAAGCAATTTCATGCGCTTCATCATCGCCCAGCCCGACTTACACAAATTGTCGTGGGGCACGATGTTGCTGCTGAAGTTTACAGCAGGCAGATTGTGCGTGCCTGTGGTGCTATTGGCTTGAGTTGTGCGACACTTGCATTTCCTTTTGCGATACAAGAGGAGGAATTGCGTACAGAAGTCGCTGTGCTTAACAATGACGCGGCTACTGATGGTGTCGTGCTGTTACTGCCGCTTCCTACACACATACGGCAGCGCGTTGTGACCGATGTGTTGCGTGCCGAAAAAGATGTGGACGGTCTGGGCGCGAGCAATGCAGGGAATCTGCTTCTCGGCTTTCCCAGCTTTATTCCCTCGACCGCTGATGTTGTGCTCACAGTCCTGCACGATGCCAATATACCAATAGCCGGCAAGCACGCCGTCATTGTGGGCCGAAGCAACGTTGGTGGTAAGCCAATTGCGCTCGTACTGATGCGCAACGATGCAACCGTCACTATCTGCCACTCGCACACTCAAAACCTTGCTGAGATTACACGGAGTGCAGACATTCTCGTGGTAAGCGTTGGGCGTCCTGGCTTGATTAGTAAGGACATGGTGAAACCTGGAGCAATTGTGCTAGATGCGGGCATCAATGAAGTAGACGGTAAAATAGTTGGCGACGTGGATTTTGTAGCCGTGCAAAAGGTGGCCTCATTTCTAACGCCGGTTCCCGGTGGCCTTGGTCCTCTTACCCACCTCACATTGATACGCCATACGTTGCTTGGCCCTCAGTAGAGGAGACAGAGTAAACAATAACAGCGCCTGCCTGTTTCTCAACCAAACCCTTACTGGCTCTCCACTGAAAACATACCCGGCGTAGGTATATTTTTTACAGGGTAGTTTCTTGACATAATTTGACCGGACGACACGAGAAGGATGTTTACAGGGACGTGACATATCGGTCCTCAAAAAGCTTCGTTCGATATAGAGGAGAGGGTAGCATGTCCCTGAGTTCAGATCAGTTTGCCGATGACGTTGTTTCGCTTGAGAGCTTTCCAACTGAGAGCAAGTTAGTAACAACGGACCAGATACGGCGCTTTGAGTTGTTGCGGTTGGCTTTTTTTGTCTTAAAGCTAAGACGACTCGAGCAAGCGCATAAGAGCAACAAGAGTTTCACGAATGAGTACGACCTGCGCTCTAGCCTGTTGCGCCACACCATCTTCCAGCAAGTTGTAACGCTTACTCGCATGGATGCGCGCGAACAGGCCCTACAATTGATCAATACCTGCCGTACATAGTGTACGAATCGTAGTGAGTCTTGGGACGCGAAAAGATTTCACCGCTAATACGCACAAAGATACCTGCTTTTTCCAGTTCTTTGCGCACTGTTTGCAGGTTGACGCCACCACTCACGGCAAAGGTGCACGGCCCAAGTTGTCGTATGCCGTATTCCTGCAATGCTGGAATCAGCGGCAGAATTTTACCGGCGTCCTCACTAGACACATCGAACAGAAGCACCTGTGAGATGCTTGCGCTTTTAAAGGTTTTTGTCCAATCACGCAGTGTATATTCGACATTCTGCGGTAATTCTTTCTGACTATGCCCTTGCAACGTTTGCAGTATTCCATCCACGTTTTTGCCCGCTTGTAGACCATGAAGCACAGACGCCTTCGTTAACGTGAGACGACTCACGAGTCCAAGTCCATTTGCCTGTGTGAAGGGTAGCAAGGCATAGAGCGTAGCAAGGTCAGGTTGCAGCAACAAGAGTTCAAAATTCGGTTGTACGACAAGACCCGAGGTCGAGTTTTGCGTTTGCACATCCTCATCTTTTACGGCGAGCATGCTTAACTGGAGTACTTTACGACCAAACTCTGTCACGAAAAAGTAGTCGGGATTGATCTGAATGTTTGAACTCAACGCATCTGGATGTTTATAGCCAATATCCACAATTCCGAGTTCAAACAGTGTTGAAGATAGGATGCCACGGTAAACCTCGCCCTCGCAAGAATCCCACTTGTCTTTTGTGTTGGCATCCCTCACAATGTTTCGCGAACGTCCATAAATGTTTGTCGTAGAACGATAGGTAAAGGCATCCTCGCGCCAGATTTCCGCCAAGAGCGCATCAACCGAGTACCAGTCACCAGATTTATAGTTGAGCAGGTGTTTGAGTAAAGCTCTACGCCCACTAGAAGTATCCCAGGCATATGTTTGCCATGAGCGGTATTTAGCGCCATACACATCGCGCCACGCGAAATCCTCGAGCCAGTAGGAAAGTAACGCATGTGTTTGCTCAATCAATGACTTCTTCGCCCACTGGTCAACTCCAGAGACTACCTCATATGCTGGCTTCCCCTCTTGGAATGTCGGCTTGGTGAGACCAATTATATCAATATGCTCCATGAAATTGAGCAACATTTCGATGTAATCATCGCTATCGTCATAATTCATGCGTGGCTGTCCACGCAACGTTGTGCGAACCTTAGTAGCAATACGTTTTGGCACTCTCCCGGCTTGCGTCGGCTCGATCGTTTGCTGGTATATTGTGTTGACTAATGTAGCGATATCATAGACTACTATATGCTCACCAGTTCGTACCGCTGGCGGCTCTTTTTCCAACGCGTTGATTATGATTTCTTCTACAATCTGGGAGTCATCAAGAGAATCCAGGTTAATATACAGGTCATGTGGCACAAAGACGACGTGCTTGCCTTTGGAAAAACTATCAAAAACGAGACCAAGCATCGTAAGAGTCGTAATGTTTGTAAGCAAGGTCTTATTATCTATCTTTAGCGCGCTTTTCACCGTCTCTACATCTGCTTTACCCTCATGACGACGCAACCATATAAATAGCTCGCGAGCTTGAGAGTCAAGCATGGGGAGATGCTCAAGTGGCTCACCCATACCAATGATTTGATCAGCGATTACATCAATATCATCTTGATAGTAATAGCCAGACACCTTTCTCGGTATACCATAGCCGTTCATTATATTGGATATTGTCTGCTGTGGTAGCGTTGCTTGCAGCAATCTAGCAAAATCCCATTTACTGCGATCTCCCGATGGGGTGAAGTATTCACGGGCAACCATATAGAGAACATCCGCGATTTCCGTAAAAGCTGTGATCGTGCTAGTGTCAACTGATTGGGTAGCTTTTCTGGTTGAGGAAGAGGTACTTACAACAACACGTGACGAGTCAGCGGTTTGTTGCACAAGTGCATACTCGACGAGAGCTTGTAATGCGGCTTCATAGCGTGCAGGAGGAAGTTTTGTCTGTTTGAGGAGAAGACTAGAGCTTACTCCGTAGCGCGTCGATTGGGGTAAGACGCGGTACAATATCTGACGTTCATCGTCTGTGAGTCCATCCCAAGCAAAACGAACAGCAATAGGATTTGTGCGCATACGATGTATAAGCGCATCTATCTGCTGTTTCATGCTCTTATCAGCCAATTCTCCGGCCAAAGTCCACAGGTGAAAGATTTTGGCTAGTTGCTCATCGGTCGCATCTCCTAGTACCTGTCGTAGTATTTTCATGAGTTAACATGTTCCTTACTCTTGTTGATACTGTTCTAAGTAGCGAATAACCTCGCGCGTCAGTTGACTTGGTGTTGAGGCGCCCGCTGTTACCGCGACCCGTTTTTTGCCATGCAGGAGCGAGAGGTCGAGCTGCGAGAGATCTTCGATACGTACAGCAGGGACATGTGCTAGTTCTTCGGACACCTGCACGAGCCGGTTGGTATTGTTGCTTTTTGGATCACCGACAACAATGGTGAGGTCTGCACCCTTTGCCTGTTCCGCGACAGCTTCCTGGCGTGTTTGTGTGGCAGCACAAATATCAACCTCAACTTTAACGTGGGGATAGAGCGTTTTAATATACCCAATCACGCGATTAGTATCCCACTTCGAAAGCGTTGTTTGCGTGGAAACCGCAAGCTTTTGTGTCTGCTCTGGAGTAAGTTCGAGAGCATCGACATCCGCTTCGGTCTCAATGAGACTGATGTGTCCCGGCACTTCGCCCATGACGCCCTCCGGCTCTGGATGTCCCTTTTTGCCAATATAGAGGATATAGTAGCCTTCCGCCACAAGTCTGAGCACCAGATCGTGCGTTACCGTAACATCGGGACAGGTGGCGTCGATAGTATGCAGTCCTCGTTCTTTAGCACGTTGCTTGACCTGTGGGGAGACACCGTGCGCGGTAAAAATGACAGTTCCCTCTTGCACCTGCTCTAGTATAGTAACTCGATCAGGACCATCCAGCGTGATGATCCCCATATTTGTGAGTTCATTGATGGCGTGACGATTATGGATGATTTGTCCAATGATATAAATTGGACGCGGCAACGTCGTATCTTTTGCTGCCTGACGCGCAACTTGTAGGGCATCGACAACACCATAACAGTAGCCACGTGGCGATATTTTTATAACTTCCATATACTTCCTTTAGAGGACAGGTGAATACACATAAGATATTGTGTAAGTGTTAGAGTTCTTTACGCGCTTGATTTTATCACACCCACTCAACGACGTACATTTTCCCAGCAATAATTTCTCGTCCCATTCCTGCTGGACACATGAATAAGTTGGTGCTCTTGGCTACAGTGCACCAACTTGTAACAGGATACGGCGCACGTCCTCTGGCGTGTAGAGGCATACGGCAGGTAGTAGGCCAGCGATTTCCTCAACAGAGGTAGTTGGCGCAAGATCGAAAATTAGTAGTGGTGTGTGGCGACCAGCACATCCCTTCGCAATGCTTGCCGCCGAGAGAAGTGGCGGTTCTTCATCCTGAGCGGGCACACTTATTAAAAGCTGTACCTGTGATAAGAGAGATGAGACATAAACGGGTGTATCTTCTCCAAAAATGTATGTCATTCCTGCACGACGCAGTAGCGTTGCGTATGGAGATCGTTGTTCTTGTGGCCCAATCAGCAGTGCTGACCGGCCATACAAACCACCGAGGCAAGCATCGGCGATGGATACTACCTCTGGTGCAATGTCCTGCATTAATAATGCTCCTCTCGGACGCAATAAATTTGGTCCCTGCCACATATGTCTATAGCTATATGTCTTACTTGTGAAAGACATTCTTCTTATACTATAGCAAATCTCGTCTATGATGCGTCAACGCTACTAGGTTATACGTACTACAACAGTGATGAGGACGAAAAAAATCCCTAGAGCTTGTTCTGTAACCTCAACCTATGCTACGATAAGGGCCAATTGCAGGGATCTAATGTTGTTACATCCTTGCAACATATTTCTGTTATCTACCTCTCAAGTATATATACAAAGGAATTTTTTATGCCCTACGACATGGGGGAATACTACGAGCACGTAAGCGACTATGACCTGGAATATCAGAGTCAATCGGAGCAGGACATTCCTTTCTGGCGCGAACTCGTCCTACGCAATCCACCACAACGCGTATTAGAGTTGGCCTGTGGGAGTGGACGAATTGGTATTGAACTACTCCGTGGTCCTGGCAATTTTGAGCTAGAAGGATTGGATATCGCGCCGGAGATGCTCAATGCCTACCGTCGCAAGCTCCAGCGCGAACCAGAAGAGGTGCGGCAGCGTGTGACGCTGCACGAAGGTGACATGAGCGACTACCAATTGGCGAATAAGGGCACCTTTGACCTGATATTTCTACCCTTTAACTCTATTTCCCACCTGTATGAATTGGAACAGCAACTAGATACGTTTCAGAACACGCTTGCTCATCTTGCGCCCAATGGCCGCTTCGTCGTTGATACCTTTCTTCCTGATATAGACTACTTGAGCAATGCGTTAAACCGGCCCTCGACCGTTTATCTGGAAGATGAGCTTCCGTCAGCTGAAGAGGACTTTACAATGTTGCTCTATACTACTCGTAGATATGATCAGATCGAGCAGAACCAGCACATCACCTGGACGCATGAGAAGTTTTTTGAGACGGGCGAAAACGAACGGTATCTCACCAAACTTGACATGCATGTTTTCTTTCCACGAGAACTACAACTGCTCTTTCTCGCGACGGGCTTCAGCATCGAGGCTATCTATGGCAGCTATGATTGGAAACCCTTTGGGAAGGGGACACGTCAGATCATTGTAGGTCGGAAACGACACACTTTATAGAGGACCAAATAGAGGACCAAAAGGCATGCACTTTCCTGTCAGGAAGTGCATGCCTTTTGGTCCTCTTGCATATCTACTGCCCCGCAACAGCGGCACTTTCCTCTACACGCTTTTCCTCAAATTGTGCTGGTAACTGCTCGATTTTGCCCAGCAGCAGAAGGTAGCAGAGGATGCCGAGTACAAGGACAACTGCTGCAATAATAAAGTTCAATACAAAGGACTTTGTGGTATCGAGGACATAGCCCGCAACAAGTGGAGCAATAATGCCCGCAAGATTGTTGAAGAAGTTCATGATGCTACCAACAACACCAACGGTTCCTTTGGGTGCGATCAGCGATGGAATGCTCCAACCCACAGGGGCCGCAAATGCTAAGCCACCAAGAGAAATGGAGAGCCACATAACGATGAGAGGAAGACTCTTGGTAAAGGCAGCACCCAGAATAGCAACGCCCATTACCATACCAACGATGAAGATCGTCTTGCGTACTCTTGTTGAGTCATTGCCACGCTTGATGAGAAAGTCAACAAGCCAACCACCAATAACAATATCTGTTACTGTTGCCACCCCCCAGATAATAGCAACAATACCAGCACTATTTAGAATAGATACATGCAACTGCTTCTGAATGTATGTGGGAAGCCATGTCAAGAACAGGTAGAATGCATAGCCGTAGGCAGCGAAACCAAGAGCCATACCCCAGATTTTCGGCTGTCGTAGCAGATACCCTAAACTAGCCAATGTATTTGCAGGTGCGACATTGTCGGCCTGTGCTCCGCCCTCTTCGATGTATGTACGTTCTTCCTGCGAGAGACGTTTAGACTGACTGGGATCACGATATGTAAACCAGAAGAGTAAGCCATAAAGGAGACTGAGAATACCTGTTGCCCAAAATGCTCCACGCCATCCATACAGTGAGATAATAAACGCGACAAAGGGGACACCTATTACGTTCGAGAATTTCGCAGCGGCATCAAATGCCGAGGTTGCGAGACCACGCTCTTTCATAGGAAACCAATAACCTGTTGCCTTTGAAGCTGCTGGAAATACAGGTGCCTCCGCAACACCTAGTAGAAGGCGAGCAAAGATAATTAGTCCGTAGCCACTAACAATAGCAGTCAAGAACGTTGCAACGGTCCAAAGAATCGTACCCACCCGCGTCATCCATTTCACACCAATGCGGTCCAACAAGGCTCCAACAGGCACCTGAATAAGTGTATACGTCCAAAGATACGCGGATGCAATAAATGCAAACTGAAAACCAGAGAGACCATACTCCTTCGATAGAGCAACACCAGCCACAGAAATGTTTGTTCGATCGAAGTAGTTGATAATAACACCAAGACCAAGTAGTACGGCAATGCCCCAGCGTAGATTTCCAACTCGCCTTTGCATAATACGGCCCTTCCTCTTTTGTGAGTATGCTGCAGTGAAGTCTTCAGTGGAGGACTCTTACACTTAGCACGCTAAAAACGAGCAAAAAGACGCACATAAACAGAACATCCCCTCTACACGAAGCTGGGGCTTCGTGTAGAGGGGATGTTCTGTCTCTATACTGCTTCCTTGCCCATCGGCAACAGTACTGGAATGAAGCCCTCACCGGGCTTGTAGTCGGGCGATTGATGCCGGAAGTAGGTGTTGTAGAGGTCCGCATAATGCCCACCACGCGCCATCAAGACATCATGACTGCCCTCCTCGACGATGCGACCTTTGTCGAGCACGATGATACGGTCAGCGTAGCGAATGGTCGAAAGGCGATGTGCGATGATAATCGAGGTGCGACGTGCCAGGACAGTGTCAAGTCCCTCTTGAATCTGTGCCTCGGTAAGGGGATCAACGCTGGCTGTAGCTTCATCGAGGATGATGATCGATGGGTTCTGTAGCAGCACGCGAGCCAATGCCACAAGCTGGCGTTGGCCCATCGAAAGTGCTTTCCCGGTCTCACCAACAGGTGTTTCAAGGCCATTGGGCAACGCCTCTAACCAATCGCCATTGCCGATGCGTTGCGCAACTGACAACACCTCCGCGTCACTGGACTCTGGTCGCGCATAGCGAATGTTGTCCGCAACCGTACCAGAAAACAGGAACGGTATCTGTGGCACAATACCAAGGAGGCGATGATAGGCGGTCAGGTCAAAACTACGAATGTCGCGCCCGTCAACCAGTAATTGGCCACCCTGAAACTCATAGAAGCGCGAGACAAGTTTACCAAGACTCGATTTGCCAGCGCCAGTATGCCCGACCAGCGCGACCGTTTCCCCGGGTCGAATCAGCAGGTTAAAGTCTGTAAGCACCATTTGCCGATCATCATAGCTAAAAAAGACATGTTTGAACTCGATTTCGCCATTGAGGTTTGTAACGGGTTGATTGTCGTTCTGATGAACACGCGGTTCCGCATCCAACAAGGCAAAGATGCGTTCGCTTGCCGCTAAACCTAGTTGAAACTGGCTCCAGAACGAGGCAATGCTTGTAAGCGGAAACCAGAGCAAACCAATACCCTGTACAAACAGAAACCAATCGCCTGCCGAGATATGATGTCCCAGCACGCTCTGTCCACCGAAGTACACGACGATAGTGGTCCCAAGATTGGCGATGATGAGCAGAATGGGAAAGATACCATTATAGAGAAAACCTGAACGTACATTAACCTGATACGCCTGCTGGTTAACTCTCCTGAACTCATTGTACATGTTCTGCTCTTGCCGGAAATTCTTGGCCACCGTGATACCACTAACCACCTCTTGCACATTGGCATTGACGCGACCGCTTGAGCGTTGTGAACGTTGGGTTGAGACGCGTGCGATACGTCGGAAGCCTAATGCTACAACCACAATCGCTGGTGCGATGGTAAATGCGAGCAGCGCGAGTGTCACGCTTCTTGTGAAAAGAATGATGCCAACCAGCAGGAAGAGCAGGAGTTGACTGATCAGATTGAGTGTAAGCGTGACAACAGTGGCAAACTTTTCGGTATCTGAAGTCACACGACTAACAATCTTGCCGCTCGAAAACTCATCGAAGAATGACATGTCGCGTTCCATGACTGCGTTGAAGGCGTCTGTCTGTATCTGCAGCACGACATCGCCCACCGCTTTCGCGCTATACCACTGGCGAAACATGTTACATGTCCACGAAAGCGTACCTGCCAGTAAGATGAACAGGACGAGCAAGATAGCCCTTTGTGTCGCCATTGGCGAGGTCAGTGTATTGATGCCTTGCGAGACAAGAACTGGAAAAGCTGTATCAAGCAGCGAGTTGAGCACGATCAAGGCCGTTACAAAGGCAATAATGTTCGCCTTTGGCTTGAAGTAGTTGATAATGCGCCTTACTAGCTGACTATCTTTATATGTCCGGTCGTATGCTTCAGCATCCAGACCATCCATAATGAAGCCCATAGCAGAATATCTCCTAGTTTCCACCAACGATGGTTGGTACTGCTTGCGCGTCCTTGACACTCCGTTCACGTGGCGCAAAGATGCGGCGATATGTCTCGCTGCGTCTCATCAGTTCATCATGTGTGCCCTGATCGACAAGTTCGCCTCGCCGTACGACCAGGATGTTATCGGCCCAGCGAATCTGCGACAAGCGATGGGTGATGAGCAGAGTGGTGCGGCCTTCCAGCAGACGATGAATAGCCTTTTGGATTTCGTCTTCAGTCGCGCTATCAATCGCACTGGTTGAGTCGTCAAGGACGAGGATGCGCGGGTCGGTCAGGAGGGCGCGGGCGATGGCGATACGTTGACGTTGTCCGCCGGAGAGCGTTACGCCGCGCTCACCAATCTCTGTCTCGTAGCCGTCCTTAAAACCATTGATAAACTCCGCTGCCTGAGCATCCTGCGCGGCTTGCTCAATAGCCTCCCGGGTTGCCTTCTGACCCAGTCCATAGCCGATATTTTCGGAGATCGAGCGCGAGAACAGGAAGATATCCTGCTCGATGGTTGAGACCTGCGAACGCAGGGCGTCCAAGTTCCACTCGCGTACGTCAACACCATCGACCAGCACGCGGCCTGAGTCAACATCATAGATGCGGTTCACAAGCTTTGTCAGCGTACTTTTGCCAGAACCAGTTTGACCAACAATAGCAATCGTTTGTCCCGGTTTCGCATGAAATGAGATATTTTTCAGCACGGGTGTATCACCATAACTAAAGGTGACATTCTCAAAGACGATATCGCCGCGCACTTGCCCACTGTAACCACCCTCGTTCTCGTCCAATTCGGTTTCTTCACGCATCAAACTGAGAATACGCTCTGCAGCCGCAATGCCCAACTGCACAAGGCTAAAGCTCCAGATCGACATAAAAGCGGGGAAGCGAATAATCGCCATCAAGCCCATGTACGACACCAGTCCACCGACCGAAAGTTGATGTTGGAATAGTAGATACAGACCATGCAGGAAGGCACCTGCAAGGGCAATTGTGGCAAGCAATGTTGGTAGATAACGGCCTTGAATTTGTCCATTCTTGACAAAGTAGTCGCGGTACAAAGTAGCGCTCCTCCTGAACTTGCGCTGCTCCTGTGCCTCCTGTCCAGTAGCTTTGACGACCTCGACACCTGTGACCGCCTCATTTAGGACTGCGTTTAACGTACCAAACTGTTCGCGCATAGAATCGGAAACGGGACTGAGTTTACGGGAGTAGTCGCGCAACGCGATCAGAAATACTATCACGAAGAGCACCGGGACAAGCAACAACTGCGGGTTGATGAAGGCAATGAAGACCATCGGTATAACCAGCGCGGTAAACGACTCGAAGATCATGTCAAAGCCCGGCACAACCATATCGCTCAGTTGCCCAATATCGTTTGAGGTACGCGCCATCACATCACCCACGCGTTGCCGGTTATGAAAGGTCTGGCTCTTACTGAGCAGGCTAAGATATAGTTCATCGCGTGAGTCGCGCGCAAAACGCTTGCCCAGTATCTCTGCTGAGAGACGCGCGACAAGATCGGTGACACCAGTCAGTACAATGGCCAGGAGTAGACCAATCACCACCATAAGGAGTCGACTGCTACTATTATGAATTACGGAATCGAACGCCGTACCTGTCAGTGCTGGCACCGCGGCCTGGAATATGTTTGCTAGAACCGATGTAATCCCATATCCAAGGAGAATCAAACGATAGCGCGCAAGATGTGAGATGATCCAGCGCGCCGGATTTACATGGTTATAGTGGTATTCATCGGAGACGGTGAATTCTCGTTTGAGCAAGGGGACCCTCCTAACTAGTGCGGTTATAGGAACAAGTGTACCACATCAATACTGACATCTCGTGTCATGTTCTTATTCTTTCTAGCATCGCCAAACCAGCAATCGGTCATGTGCTATCATGAGGGAAGATTTTCTTTTACTTACGAAAAGGAGCATCTACCATGCCTTTTTCCAATATTAGCGCATTGGCCTTATCTGACCTCTTCACTTACGTCGACAACCATCGCGAGACCTTCCTCCACAGACTGATCGATTACCTGCGTCGCCCAAGCATTAGCGCTTATGGCGAGGGTATCGCTGAAGTAGCGGACTATATCGCGGCCATAATGACAAAGATGGGCTTGCAGGCTCAGGTGATAGAGACGGCAGGCTGGCCGATGGTATTTGCGCAACATATGCAATCACCGAATGCGCCAACTGTCTTACTGTATGGGCACTACGATGTACAGCCGCCAGAGCCTTTGGAGCAGTGGGTCTCGCCGCCATTTGAGCCGGCAATTCGTGATGGACGCTTATATGCACGCGGCGTTGGTGATAATAAAGGACAGCATTTCGCGCAACTACTCGCACTTGAAGCATTGCTTGCCTGTCGCGGCACGCTTCCATGTAACGTGAAGGTGTTGCTCGAAGGCGAAGAGGAGGTTGGCAGTTTGCAGATGCCTGCATTTGTGCGCGAGCATAGCGATCTGTTACAAGCCGACCTTTGCATTATCAGTGATGGTCCGGTTGATGTCAGCGGGCGTTCGACGATGCATTTTGGAGTGCGTGGTGTGCTCTCATTTGAGTTGCAGGCACGCGGAGCCAATCGTGACCTACATTCGGGCAATTGGGGTGGTGTCGCACCTAATCCCCTGTGGACCCTTGTACACCTGCTCAGCACAATGAAAAACGAGCGCGGCGAGGTGACAATCGAGGGTTTTTATGAGCACGTGGAGCCGCAGACAGAGCTTGAGCGTCAGGCACTTGCGGCATTAAATTACGACGTTGAGGGCATTAAGCGGTCACTCGGTCTACAGGACCTTGACCAGCCTCACGAACGCGGCTTCGCGGAACGCCTTGCCTCGTGGCCCACATTTACCATTAATGGCTTACATGGTGGCTATGGTGGTCAGGGTTCACAAACGGTACTACCTCACGAGGCATTTGCTAAATGCGATATCCGGCTCGTAGCAGCTCAGAATGCCGACGATATCTTTGCTAAACTTACAGCACACGTCAAGAAGCACGCTCCAGATGTTACCATTGTTCATCAGGGCGCGATGGACCCTTCAAAGACGCCGCTTGACTCACCCTTTACAGAGCCAATTCGCCAGGGAATTATCGCAGCGCAGGGCCAGGAGCCGCTACTTGTGCCAGCAATGGGTGGGAGCTTACCAGAATATGTCTTTACAAAGACGCTCGGTATGCCTGTCTTTGGCGTTCCCTACGCAAATGCAGATGAGGCAAATCACGCCCCGAATGAAAATATGGAAATCGAACGTTTCTACATGGGCATCAAAACAGGTATTGCTATGCTCGTGTCGATTGCCGACTATAAGCGTTAACCTTTGGGTATTGAGACGGTAAAGACGTTTAGAGTGATGGTGGATGATAATATGAGAGTATTATTACAGCGTGTAAGCAGAGCTAGTGTTACAGTTGATGAGCAGATTGTTGGTCAGATTGGGCACGGTTTTCTTATCTTGCTAGGTATAGGGCAGGAAGATGGTGAGGAGCAGATCAAACAGTTTAGCGATAAAATTGTTCACCTGCGCGTCTTCGCGGATGACGAGGGCAAGATGAATCGTTCGCTGCTGGATAGTGGCGGTCAAGCTCTCGTAGTATCACAGTTTACACTTTACGCAGACATGCGTAAGGGACGACGGCCCAGCTTTATCAGGGCAGGAGCACCCACCCTTGCCCAGCCACTTGTCGAACGTTTCAAAGAAGCGTTAGCAGCATATGGCATACACGTTGAAGGTGGCATATTCGGAGCGGACATGCAGGTAGAGTTGATAAACGACGGGCCAGTTACGCTCTGGTTGGATAGCGAGACGCTGTAGGAGATCTCATTCGATTACAACCTTGTTCAGTTCCATAAGTTGAACAAGAGCATAGACGAGGGTCAAGGGTGCAATGGAATGAAACCTCTATAATTCGCTTACTTGGTACGCAAGTTCGATTGCTTCCTCTGTTGTAAGCTCTTTACCAGCATTCCATGCTTTGTCCCAACTGGCGGGGTCTACGCGCATTTGCAGTTGCTTTTGGACCGCTTGCACCAGAGAATTTGTTTTTGCCCAGTGGGTCATACCAGTTGTTTCCATTAAATGTTGTACAGCTCCCTGCAATTGTGCGGTGTAAAGGCTAGCGGTCCTTTCATCTGGCTCTCCCCGTATGCCAATCGCGTAAGCCAGCCAGCTCATGCCTGTCGTCACAAATTGCTTGTGTCCAATTTTATAGCATAGACTAATGCTTTTGAGCAGACATGCAATGCCCTCATTGTAGTTACCCTCTAAAATCAGCATTCCACCTGTGTCCTTCAACACGTCTGCAACCGAAGTCTGATCATCCAGTTCTTCAAAAAGTTCTCTACTCTGACGATAAGCAGACCTTGCATGTTCGAAATCAAATTGGAAGCAATATGCCCCTCCCAGAAAACAATACAATTGGGCGCACAACCAAGGCTCTCGCGTAGGTCCAAGCACCTGCAAGCCTTCTTGATAGAGGCGCATTGCGCCCTCGTAGTTTCCCAGCACATGTATAACCCATGCCTTATGCATGAGTGCAGTCGCCAATCCATTGGGATCATCCAGTTCCCGCCAGAGAGCAATACTCCCTTCGATCAACGCTCCCGCGACCTCTTGTTCGTGCTGTAAACATGCTAAACGGGCAAGTTCGCTCAATGCTTTGGCGCGTGCGGTGCGCAACGTCTCGTCACAATCGTCGGGAAGTGGCATAGAGGTTACAGCACTCAACCATTCGCGTCCCTCAGTTAAGTAGCCCTGCCACTCCCAATAGGGACGTAGTGCAGAGGCAAGGCGTAGACACACTTCGAGGGCTGAACGTCCTGTACAAGGAGGGATATAATGCGTTAGGATACTGCTGCCAGCAACAGCCCTACACTCCTCAAGTTGCTCAAAGGATGAAGGCAGGGAGATACGCCTACCCGCCTTAGCCTGTGAAAGCGACCATTCGAGGGCTGCACGAACATTACTGCGCTCTTGTGTCAGTTTGTCTAACTCCTGCTGTTGTTGTGGACCGCGCAATCCTAGCTCGGCGTTCTCTGCGATGCGCAGGAAGTAGCATGCATGCCAATCCCGCCATTGCTCTAACTCCTCCTGCGCACCCAGTAGTTCCCATGCATACTCACGCAATGTTTCTAGCATCATAAAGCGTGTCTGGTCTGCCATCCCTGTCATTTGGACGAGCAGACTATTGTCTACCAGTCGTTGAATCATGTCGAGGACGGCATCCCCACCGGTCAAATCTGTCTCTTCTGCAGTTCTTCGCAGCATCATAGCTTCAGCCGCTTCAAGCGACCAACCTCCACTGAATATCCCTAAGCGCGGAAACCATCTCTGTTCGGAGGCGGAGAGCAAATCGTAACTCCAGGTAATCGTGTTACGCAACGTCTGCTGGCGGCCTGGTAGGTTTTTGGCACCGCCAGTTAAAATCGCAAGACGTGCATTCGAGAGCCGCTTAAGCAAAAGAGTTGGCGACAATACTCGAATACGCGCGGCTGCGAGTTCCACAGCAAGAGGAAGTCCATCAACTTTCGTACAAATCTGAGCAACGATATCCTTATTTTCTTCTGTCAGGGTGAAGGAAGGCATCAACGCTTGAGCACGCTCAACAAAAAGCTCGATGGCTTCAAAATGTAAGAGGTCTGACGCATCAACGTCGATGCTAGCAGAGGGAATATCAAGTGGCGGGACATTAAGCACCCGTTCGCCGTAAAGATGCAAGACAGAACGGCTTGTCACCAGTATTTTTAGTCCAGGGGCAGCCGCTAGCAATTCATTAACAACGTCTACCGCAGTACTGACCTGCTCAAAATTATCTAATACCAATAACAAATTTTTGTTGCGTACATGTGTACAAAGACTCTCCATGAGGGACAAACCGGCTGGAGGCTTCAGATTTAGCGCGGCAATAATACTCATTGGCACAAGCGCAGCGTCATGTACGCTTGATAGGGACACAAAGCAAATACCGTGCTCAAACAAATGAGCGAAGTGTTGGATGACATGAAGAGCAAGGCGCGTTTTACCGCTTCCTCCTAATCCTGTAAGGGTCACAAGACGCACATCATGTTGCCCTAGCAGTTGTTGGAGTCGATCTACAGCCCACTCACGTCCAATCAATCGTGTGGTGGGCGCCGGAAAGGTATACTGGGATGCAGTTCTTATAAGAGTATTGGGAGCATCGGACAACGTTTGTGACGAAGGTTGTCCTTGCAGTTGATTAAGTGGCGAAGATAGCCATTCTTCTTTCGTAAAAAGGGATGGTCCAACTTGCGCCAGAGCAAGTAAGTGGTATGCTTCGACCTGTGTTGTCATAGCATGCCAGCGCGTCAGGATGGTTACAATACTGCGCACTTCTATATGAGTGAGATGTGAATTTCCACTGCTATTGAGCTTACGGCTCAAAACTTTTGGATGGAGACCCAATGCATCGGCAAGTTCCTTTTGAGAATATCCACTAGAACGTAGGAGCGATTGTATGAAATCACTCAGCGTACCCCCATGAGCATGTATTCCTTTACCCATACGTATGCTTACTCCTTCTCCTTCTCCACGCTAGTACATCCAAAACACACCATATTCTCGTAGACATTGAGTAGACATTGAGTTACCGAAAAGAATGAAAAAGAGGCCTCGTACAAGTATACTTATATCGTTTCTACAAAGCAAGAGAAATATATAGACAAATTCAATAAAAGGACCGGAATTATGTGTACACTTCAAATCTTTATGCAGTGTTATGACAAGTTCTATGAAATCGCTTTTGACGAGAGAGAACATGCCGAACTCTTCGTGGAAGATATTGTTGGGCATGTTCTGCTTAACCTCTTTGGGCAAGCGATAGTCGATGATGTGAGCATTCAATGCACTTCTGGTTTGCCTACGCGCCTACATCACTGTTCTATGTCTATTCAAGCTCAATGCTTTTGTGAAGGCTTCACGAGACATTCACAAGAGGAAATGAAATATTCAATTGCACAGGGAATTTCATCTATTTTCAAAGAACTGTTCGTGGATGTGCAGTTCGACGACATCGTGCTACGCCCTACACAAGGGCAATGCATGCAAGGCGTCAAACTCTCATACAGAAGCTAAGATAGGAAACAAATTTCTCAGGTCTGCCGCTCAATCAGACTAGCGTACGGGATAAAGTTATCCCACAGGAGATACAGCAATGATGACAAAGATTTCTGTAAAGCAAGCTATTATTATCAATCTGCCAGTTACAGATGTATTTGCTTACATGAGCAATCTCGAAAACATGGCAAACTGGTCAAGTGTCATTGTTTCTACCCAGATTATCTCCTCCGAAGGTTTGGGAACAATGGCAAGCAGCAGGCTTCGCTTCCTTGGCACATGGTCTGAAATAACGCTACAAGTAGTCGAATGTGAGCCAGCACGCGTCTTAACACTCAAGAGCATCTCCGGTGTTGCGCCATGCATGTTTCACTATCAATTTGAACGTCTGGACAACGAACGAACGAGTGTCGCCCAGGACATCATGGTATCTCTCATCGGAGACATGAAAGACAGCATACAGCAAATCATCACAAATGCTTTACGACGCGATGCCAGACACGATCTACTCACACTCAAAGATATATTGGAAACAGGTGCGCATACGTATTTTAGCGCGGCAAGAGCTTAATGTCGTCTAGTTATAGTAAGTGGAAGCCAAAAGGTAAAGATTATATGAAGATTGGTATTTTAGAGGATAACCCTTCTATACTGCATCTTATGCAAAATGCACTCGAATTGGTTGGGCATACAACTTTCACGCATACACGAGGTCAATCTTTCTTAAATATTTTCCTTGAGAAGAATATACCCTTAACTGCGTCATCATTTCCCTACGATCTGCTTATCGTAGACCTTAACCTTCCTGGTGAGCCAACAGGAGTGGAGGTGATCGCCTTCGTCAACCACCTCTTCGCGCCTCATGTACCACCTATTCTTATCGCATCGGCAGCAAGTATTGAGCAACTAGAGTCGTTGCACAATCGCTTTCCAACGCTGCCAATTATTCGCAAACCCTTCGCGATCCAAGCATTTTTGCAATCCGTCTCCTCTGTCTTATCAGCTGAGTCAACACGGAGGCGAGAGACGCAGATTTGGGTTCAAGTGGAGCGTGGTGTCGTATAACCTGCACAGCATGCATCTTTTTGACAAAGCGGCTCGTGCCAAACGCAAGTATACATATTTTGAGGTATACTTATTCTTATACTCCTGGTTTTATCTATGCGGCACAAAATAGGGCTAGCACAAAAAGGAGCACACAAGCATGTCGGTGACACCATCCTCTACCATCGTGGGCGTTTTTCGGGATCATAATGCAGCAGAGCAGGCACTTGACGCGCTATACAATGCAGGTTTTACACACGAACAGGTACGCTACTCCGGCTCGGAAAACGCTGGTGGTTTTTTCGACGAACTTAAAAACTTTTTGACAGGGCAGACTGCAAGTAACAACGTTGCAAGCGATCTCGCCGATTGGGGCCTCTCAGACGAAGAGGCGAACTACTATGCAAACGAACATAACAGAGGGAATGTTATCCTAGCAGTCAAGGCTCCTGGACGAGGCGCAGAAACGCAAACTATTCTACAGCAATATGGCGCACTCAACGTTCAACCTCAAACAATGACTTCCTCACAAGACATAACCTATACAGACTCAACTCCCGTAAACGACAGCACAGCACAAACTACACAATACGCAACCTCTTCCCCCGATACAGGCACAAATTACTCCTCCTCTTCGCATAATGCCTCCTTTGCAGATGAGACAAGCACTCAGGCCACTGAGCTAACGTCCTCAACCTACCATGACGACACGGGGCAAACGGCTCCTGTCACCATAACACACGACATCGACAGCAGTGAACAACAGTTACAACCATCTGTCACAACCCATAGTGATACAGAGCAACAGGCTCCCGCTGCGGCATCCGACACTCCTCCGATTACACATGATAACGTAAACGATGCTGCATATGTGGAACAGGGGACCAGCAGCGAGGAAGCATATCTTACTGATGCCGGTGGTGATGTATCACAGCATGCTATGACGACGGGCAGCTACAATGAAACCGCTAGCCCTGCTTCCTACAGCGAACCTGAACAATCACCTACACACGATGCTCTACCGTCAGCAACAACAGATCCTCTTACTGACACATTTACGTCTCCCGCTTCAATAGAAGACGCTACCGCTTCACATGCAACGAACAATACAACCGGAGATGCTTTCACTGACACACAGAAAATCGTTGATGTTCAACCCGTAATAATTGGGAACAACACTACTGACACTCAACCTATGGCAGTTGAAGATGGCACAACTGATACACACACTATCTCCTACGGCCAGCCAGTAACAACCCAGAATGATATCATCGTTACACGTACACCTGAGGACACTCAACCATCAACAGTTGGTGATGCTGTAGGCGATACAGTATCAGAAACTGATACTCAATCGTCAACAACTGGCAGTGCGAGTGATACCTACTTACCAGCAGACACCCAAGCGTCAAGTCCTGATGCTACGGGCGATACGTATACCGATGCAAATACTCACTCTACGCTCGCCAGCGATACCGTTACTGATCCACACGCAACCTCTGATATCATGATTGAGTCGGAAACACCATCTTATACGACAGAGCATAAGCCACAAGAAGCTGTACAAAGCTATACTGAGGAGTCAGAGGCCGCTGGTATGCCTGACATTCAAACGGCTCAGCCCGTTGCAACAACATCCGACTATTCGTCCGACTCGCAATCCGCTGACGTTCAAGAGGCAATGGCAAACGCACCAACTGAACCTCTATCAATGAGCAACTCAACTTCCAATGAGACAGCGATGCAGGCTCAGCAACTTCCAGAGAACGACAGTAACACCTTGACAGTAATGCAGGCACAGGAGCCGGTTACGGGAACAGTTGGAATGTCTAGCGATGCCAACGACGAGATACAAGGACTGCAAGCACAAATCGCATTTCTGCAACAGCAATTGCAAGAGGCAAAGGCGCAGTTGCAAGCCGTGAAAGACCGCGAGGAGCAAGTACGTGCAGCACGCGAGCGCGAACAGCAATTGCAAAGCTTGAGAGAGCAACTACAAGCATTGCAGGCTGAGCTTGCATCAACGCATTCGGAAATCCAGGAAACGCAAAATCGCATTGGGCAATACTAGCCAATTTTTATAAACACCAGAACTACTGCTTTGCAAGGGCTTGCAGAGCAGTAGTTCTGGTGTTTATCGGGCAGATAGTGCTTCTGGGTGCGCTAGAAGCCACTCACTGAAACGCATAAACGGGACTCTCTTAAGCAAAAGTTCTACAGGATGATTGCCGAAGCCAGCAAGTGCCGCGGCGTAAAGCGGAACGGCAGCGGCATATGGGGCTAAAGCTCTTTTCTCTAATGTTGAGAGACGAGTGTTTGCCGCAATTTCGTATTGCTCTATGAAACCTCGAATTCTTGACCACTCAAAACTTTCTGGATGTTGTTGTCCATGCAGCGCAAGAAACATGAACGCCAGTGAATAGGCAACATCATATATCCTCGGTCTATACGCCATGAAACCAAAATCCAGGTAAAGCGTCTTGCTCTCTGCTGTCTGACACACGTTGCTTAAGCGTACGTCTCCGTGAATTAGTTGTCGCGGTAGCTCAGACGCGGACAACCATTGTCGACGCAAACTTCTGACAAGTCCACGCAAGAGACGCGCAGTATTTCTACCCTCAGCATCTCCTTGAACAGCCGCTTCAGTGGCTGGTAGCCATCGAAACAACGAACTTGGCGGCGCGTATGTTGCGAATAGAGGACGTGGAACGGGTGTGTCAAGAGTTGCCAACGAACGATGCACTATTCCTAAAGCCTCGAAGAGCCAGAGATACGAATCAAAGGTATGCTTTAAACGATTATGTGGGATATATTTCTCTAGCTCCGCCCATCGCACTCCACAGCGAAACAGGGTTGCATCTCGCCAATGTAAGGCTGTTGGAACAGTCAAGCCGCGTTCTGCAAGTCTTTGCCGTACTTCTTGAACGGCAAGCAATCGTTGACGTGAGATATATGATTGATGCACTCTTAACACCAGTTCCGCAGGATGGAGCAGAACGTTCAGGCTCATCACTCCACCAAGATCGGTCGCCTGTGCACCTTGCGCTATTTGAGCGATCACATGTTGTACATCAGGATTGTCGGGTGTCGCTCTGTCAGGATCGGATGGGTTATCTTTCCACCAGTTGTACAGACGGGTATTATTTTCCATACTAACTCACAATATTTTGTGTACTTGCACAAAGGAGTTTCAGAACGTACACTCTACATGTTTCTACCATTTTATTCATCTCTGTCAAAATAGGAGTACGCATAATGGAGTTAGCCGTTTTTGGAGCGTCGGGGCGTAGTGGTCGTCCCTTAGTACAGCAGGCACTGGATGCTGGTCACAATGTTATCGCGCTGGTGCGCACACCAGCAACATTCCCATTAAAGCACGATAGGCTAACGGTGGTACAGGGCGATGTGCTCAATGCCGACGATGTTGATAAAGTTGTACAGGGTGCTGATGCCGTCCTTAGTGTCATTGGACAAACAAAGAATGCGCCCAAGGACCTGCAAACTAGAGGCATAAAAAATATCATTGCCGCAATGGAAAAATACGGTGTTACTCGCATCGTCAGCCTCACCGGAGCTGGCGTCGATGCGCCACAGGACAAGCCGAAATTGATCAACCATGTCATCAAGTTCGCGCTCAAAACACTGTCTCCTGCGGTGCTGGCAGACGGTGAGCAGCATGCAAAGGCACTGGAGGCAAGCAATCTCGATTGGATCATCGTGCGTGGTCCAAGACTCACCGAGGGAGCACGCACGAACAAATATCGCGTGGGCTGGGTTGGCGTCAATACTGGCACAATCATTTCTCGTGCCGACCTTGCCGATTTTATGCTCAAACAAGTTACTGACAACACATACCTGCGTCAAGCCCCTATGGTAAGCGACTAAGGACCAAGGCGCCCGCAAGAGGCATTTTTCCCTTGCGGGTGCCCTGATTTCAATAACAAAGATATTAGACCAGATAGAGTTTCTGTGATATTCTATGACAACTATAGGAAAACTACTATTGTCAAAAAAAGTCGAAATAGAATATCAGATGACAGGACAAGCATCTCTTTTTGCGTCGGATGAAACTCCTTCCTCCGTACAATCAACTACTATAAAGCCTACTGAACCGCTTGCCTCACGTATGCGTCCGCGCACCCTCGACGAAATCGTGGGACAGGAGCATCTGGTGGGACCGGGACGACTCTTACGACGGACAATCGAGGCGGACAAACTCACTTCGATTATCCTATGGGGACCTCCTGGCAGTGGCAAGACGACGCTGGCCGAGGTTATTGCCCACACTACGCATGCGCGTTTTGTGCGTTTGAGCGCGGTATCGGCAGGTGTTGCCGATTTGCGTAAAGTCGTGGATGAGGCTAATAAGTTGCGGCAATTCTCGCAACAACGCACCATTCTTTTTATTGACGAGATCCATCGCTTCAATAAGGCGCAGCAAGATGCCGTGTTGCCTCATGTCGAAAGCGGCGTGGTGACGCTCATTGGCGCGACAACCGAAAATCCTAGCTTTGAGGTCAATGCCGCCTTGCTCTCGCGCTGTCGTGTGTTCACGCTCAAAGGGTTAAGCGAGGAACAGGTACAGAATATACTGCGTCGTGCCCTGACCGATGAAAAGCAGGGTCTAGGGACGCTGCATCTCGCAATTGACGATGACGCGCTGGCCGCTATTGCCGTCTTCGCTAATGGCGATGCGAGAACGGCACTGAATGTGCTGGAACTCGCGGCACAAGGCAGCGTAGGAAGTACTGACAAGCGGATTACGCTTTCGCTTGTCGAAGAGGTTATGCAGCACCGGGCACTGCTCTACGATAAGGGCGGCGATCAGCACTATGATACGATTTCAGCATTGCACAAATCGTTGCGCGGCTCCGACCCCGACGCGAGTTTGTACTGGCTAGCGCGTATGATCGAGGCCGGAGAAGACCCGCTTTACATTGTACGCCGGCTGATTCGTTTTGCTTCCGAAGATGTTGGTATGGCGGATCCTCAAGCGCTGCTAGTTTGCGTCGCGGCCCAGCAAGCAGTACATTTTGTAGGTCTTCCAGAGGCAAATCTTGCGCTAGCACAGGCGGTGATACATCTTGCAACTGCTCCAAAGAGCAACGCTTTATATGAGGCATATTCACGCGTACAGGCAGACGTGCAGCAAACGCGCAACGACCCTATTCCCCTACACATCCGCAATGCGCCAACAGGGTTAATGAAGGACCTTGGCTATGGCAAAGACTACAAGTACGCACATGAGTACTACAAGGAGATGCGGATCGAGGACCCCGATAGGCCGCCTCCCACTCGCGTGCAAGAATACCTGCCCGAAGCTTTGCAGGGGCGCCACTATTACGAGCCGGGGCTACAAGGGAAAGAGACGAGTATCAAACAGTGGTTAGAGAAAAGACGCGAGGGTGACAATTCTTCTTCACTATGATATAATCGCGTCAACGATGAAACAAAAAGTAGTGTGTACGTGCAGTATTGACACACGAAAGCGAGGAAATCCTTGGTCTTTAGCGCATACCTTCCAGCGATTCGCATCATACAGATTATTCTCTGCGTTGCCGTTATAACATTTATTCTTTTGCAGGCGCGTGGCGCTGGTCTGGGCAGTGCCTTTGGTGGCAGCAGTGCTGGTTCAGTGTTCAAAACTCGACGGGGTGTCGAACGCCTCGTCTTCAATACCACTATCGTCTTTGTGGTGCTTTTCTGCCTCATCTCAATACTAAGTGCAGCAATTCGCTAATCAACTAGACAGAAAAACAGTGCTTTTCTCAAAGCAAGAATTCCGCATTCGGCACATACGCTCTACAATTTTTGTAGTGCTATGTGCTTTTGCGTTTTGCCTTACAGCTTGCAGTTCTCTACTGAGCGGTCAGGGAGCCACAACCTCGACCGGTAATGTGCCGGTACAACAAGCTTCTAAAGCTCGCCTTACCTATGTGGCAATCGGCGCATCTGATACCTATGGATATGGTACCGATGACCCGCAAACACAAAGCTGGCCCTCTGACCTATCTACTAAACTAGGCAATAGTGTTCACCTTATCAACCTTGGTATTCCTGGTGTACACGCTGATAGCGCGCTCAACGTCGAAGTACCAATTGCCCTCGATAGCCATCCCGATGTTGTTACGATTTGGCTAGCCGTCAATGACCTTGCCGATGGCGTCTCGCTCGATAGCTATACTCGAAGCCTTGATAGCATCCTTACACGACTACAGCCTCTAATGCCACACACACGTATTGCGGTAGCAAACGTTCCTGATATTACACTCCTACCACGTTTTCAGGCACAAAACGCACAGGCTCTGCACGAGCGCATCTCGGCGTACAACACAGTTATTGCGTCCCTTGTACAAAAACACCATGCGCTGCTCGTTGACCTCTACACACGCTGGCAAGATTTAGCTAGCCATCCCGACTACATCAGTAACGACGGCTTTCACCCAAATGCCCTTGGGTACTCGGTTATAGCAAACATTTTCAATAAGGTTCTTCAGGAAAACACGAAATGACCCAGTTCTTTGGCATTCCACTTGATACGCTCACAACTGTTCTCGTAGGCATAACGCTTGTCATCGTCGCCGGTGTACTCCTGCTAGCAGTGAGCAATGCTATCTTCTTCAAGATTGGAGTCCGCAATATTCCGCGCCGGCGTTTACAAATGGTGCTCATCGTCTTCGCGCTTATGCTCTCGACAACGCTGCTCTCCAGCGTCCTGGCAACGGGCGACGTAATCAATGGCGCGGTGCAGAGTGTTGCTATCTATAACTATGGTAACATTGATGAGATTGTCGAGGGTGGAAATGGGCCTCTAGGCTTGTACCCTGATGACATCTATTATTCTCTAGTAAGAGAAAACAAACATAATCCTGATATTACTGCTATAGCTGCCGCGCTACGAGAGCAAAATATCCTGGTGGCGGACCAGACATCGCGTCAAGTGCGTTCGAAGGTTACAGCACTCGGCATTATTCCGGGCAGCGAGCAGAGCTTTGGCGGTATGCAGGATGTGAACGGTAAGCGGCATCTCACAATCGCCGACCTTGAGACAAACTCGGTCTATCTCAATCAAACGGCGGCCCAATTGCTTAATGCTCGCCCGGGCGACACTCTTTATCTCTACTCTTCGCGCTGGCCTGGGCAACGATATACGATGCATGTCGCGGCCCTCGTGCAAAACGGTGGTCTGGTTGGCGACAATCCCTTTTTATTGAGCAACGCGAAAACCTTTCAGAACATCGAGGGCGATGGCGATGCTATCAGCCAGATATTCATCGCGAATCGTGGTGGTGGCGGCGTGAATGGTGTAGGACTTTCAGATAGCGTGACGGATACCCTGAATAGTCAACTGTATCATGGCGTCCATGTCATCCAGGTGAAGCAACAAGGAGTGCAAGCCTCTCAATTAGCGGAGGATATCTTTTCGCGCATCTTCAGCCTCTTCAGCTTGTTCGCGCTAGCGATTGGCCTTTTACTGATTTTCCTCATATTTATCTTGCTGGCCGCCGAGCGCCGAGCGGAGATGGGAATGGCACGTGCAATCGGTGTCCAACGCCGCCACCTTATTCTCATGTTTCTCTTCGAGGGGGCGATCTATGACCTGCTTTCATCAATTATCGGGCTTGCTTCAGGTGTTGGCATTGGTGCGTTACTGGTTGTCTTTCTTGGTCCAATTCTGGAACGCTTTAACTTTCCATTGAAGCTTACTTTCCAGCCCCGTAGTTTAATCATCGCCTACTGTTTAGGAGTCATCTTCACCTTCTGCTCTGTGGCAATCTCCTCCTGGCTTGTTAGCCGCATGACGGTTGTAGAGGCCATGCGCGATTTGCCTGAGCCAAATTCCTATGCACTTTCACTCGGCGAACTTGGTGTACGCCTGCTCGACCTGCTTAAACAACTAGGACAATCGCTGTTCAGGCGTCCACACATCAATCTCCAGCGTGCGCGCCGGATTGTGCTGGAGCACATACCTGATACACTTATCGGGTTTGTACGTGCACTCGTTTCGCTCGGGTTTCTGCCACTCTTAGCAGGTTATTGGCTCACACAATATGGTTTGGAACAAGCACTCATTATTCCATTTTCGCTTGGCATCTCCCTGCTCGCCCTTGGCGGTGGATTGCTGCTCAAGGCAGTGCTACTGCAGCTTTATCACATTATCACAGGCTTAAGACAGCAAAGGGAACAATTACAGAGTCTCCAACGCTCACGGAATAGAGTAGTTGTTTCCAGGTTTCTTAATCGTGTTGTATCGACCCTCGTGGCTCTTGCTATAGCAGCATATTGGGCTTTACCGTTTGATGCGCTGGCAAACTTTGGCCTACCACGTTTTCAAGGTGGCATCGAAGTCTTTTTTGTCGCCGGTATGATGATGGTGCTGGGGACGGTTTGGGCAGTTGTGGTGAATGCTGAACTCATTGTAGGACCAATCTTAGCACTCTGTTCACGACTTCCAGGCATCTATGCCATGACTCGTCTTGCCTCTGCTTATCCCCTTCACAGGCGGCTGCGCACAGGTCTCAGCGTGGTTATGTTTAGTCTGGTCGTCTTCGCGATGACGGTAATGTCTATTGTCACCAGCGCGACGCAAAGTACCTACGCAGATATCAACACGCAAACAGGTGGCTATGATATTCAGGCTACCGCGTACTTTAAGCCTCTCTCGAACCTGGACACCTCGCTCACGCAACATGGCATCAATCCAAACGCATTTTCCAGTATAGGGGTACGCAACACTACCGTCGTTGGTATGATACAGCCCAGCGCGGATACGCCTCGCTGGGCGCTCTATCCGGCGCAAGTTGTAAGCGGCGGATTTTTACAGGGCAATGGACTTCACCTCGTTGCACGTGCAAAAGGCTTTACAAGCGATACTGCTCTATGGCAAGCCCTGCAATCGCACCCGGATTATGCGCTTATCGACAGTAGTGCTCTACCATATAATCCCAATGCCATAAGCAATTCCGGTGTGTATGACCCCTCTTCTCCATCCGCAAATGCTGCTGGTGCACCTGCAACCCCTCCGGGTTTCGACGCGAGCTATACATATTCGGTCAGTGGTGTGTATCAAGGTGACACCAGCTTCTCCGCTGTCCCTATATGGGTTACAGGACTTTCAATGAAGCAATCGGTTAAATTAACGATTATCGGTGTCGTTGACAACAGCGATAGCTCACACTTTGGCCTGTATATTCCCCGTTCTACCTACAGTAGTTCAAGCATCACGGCGAGTGCCAACGATATAGCAAATATTGGCGGTGGGAATACACTTGACCCAAACGCACCGAATGCGCAGACATACTACTTTAAAGTAGCTCCTGGACAAGACAAACACGCCCTCGCGCTAGCACTTGGCTCCGCATTTCTCGACGATGGCTTAGAGACTACGGTACTTGAGGATGCAGTCTGGACGATACGTGGGCCGCGCATCCTGTTAAGCGATGTCTTATTGGGGGTGGTTGGTATGACACTCTTGCTAGGGGTCGCAGCTCTGGCAATTACAGGAACTCGTGCAGTTATCGAACGGCGTCAACAAATAGGTATGCTACGTGCGCTGGGTTGTAAGCGTCGTCTCATTCAAAGTGCATTCCTGCTTGAGTCGTTCCTGGTCGGAACATTAGGAGGCTTGCTTGGACTCTTGCTGGGAATATTGCTTGCCCGCAATATCTTTGCCGCAAACTTCTTCGAGCAATTCCAAACTGGTCTTACCTTCTCGATTCCATGGAGTCAATTAGGGGTAGTTGTTGGTATTGCACTACTGGCATCATTCCTTGGAGCGATCCTCCCATCGTGGCAAGCTGGCAAGATTACACCGGCGGAGGCGCTACGCTATCAGTAATACCTAAACAGACAAGGGCCAACATTGCTGAAATGTTGACCCTTGTCTGTTTGCACTTTTCCGAAAATAATAACTACCTCAATTTTGCCGAACGCCTTGCTGTACTGTAAAAGTATGAAGCAGAGGAGACTGCGCATATCATCGTCAAACCTGTCGATACGACTGCTAAATTGAAAGAAGCCGTTCGGTCATTAGTGCCGCTTAGCTCCAGCTGTTACCAGCTGTCC
>CAXTCR010000003.1:0-42596 GCA_964242555.1 uncultured Ktedonobacteraceae bacterium | reverse complement strand
TAGAAGAGATTGGTGGTTGCCATTGGTACAACCATGCCATTGTCGGAGAGGGCTTTTTTGAAGTTGTTAACGATGAGGTCGCGTTGTGAGGGGGTAGAACCGAATGGAACGAGATCGTTGTCGTGGAAATTGACGCCCCATGCACCCAGCTTCGAGAGTTGTTGCACGCTATAGACGGGGTCAAGCTCGGGGCGTACGAAGTCGCCAAAGGGGTCGCGTCCACGGTTGCCAACGGTCCATAGACCAAAGCTAAATTTATCTTCTTTTTTAGGAGTATACTGGTCGCTTGTGCTTTGATGTGAGAGTGAAGGTGTGGTAGTCATAAATATCGCCTTTCTATCTAAAAGAACTGCATTGAGGCTACGATGTTACTACTGTATCACATCCCGCACTTTTTCTTTTTATAGGACCATAGCTTACGAGTAGTCTGCGCTTGATTGGAGTGCATTTTGCTCAATGGTCCGCATTCGGAAGCATCACCTACCTCTTAAGTGGTGATGTCTGGGTAGGGTGGCGACCAGTGCTGAAGTTTGCGTGCATACTCATGCTGGAACCCCCATGGCTCTGGATAGTCTCGCTCGAACAATGTGGTAAAGAGCGTGAGTGTGAGAAAATAATGTGCTCCTAACTCGAACAGTTTGACATGATCATGTGTTGCCAGTGCCTCGCGCTCTTCGTCTGTAAACCGTTGCCAGGTGCTTTGTTCTTCAATGGGCAGGTTCAAGATGATGTTGGCTCGCTCAGCTTCCCACCAGGTAACGGTGTTGCGTGGGTCCTCACGGTAGCGTTCAACCAATTCTGTTTCACGGTCAATGGTGAAGAGGAACTTATTGACAAGGTACTTACTCATGCGTTTACTCCCTTGGGATACCATGTGAAATATGCTTCCATCGTATGATAGAGATCAAGTGAATCAGCATAATCAGCCCTGTTTTCTCCAGCGACCCCCATCATGAGCATGAAGTCGAGGAAGCCATATGTAGCGTTGCCTGGTTTATAGAGGCTCTCAAGCGAGACTTCCTGCAACGCGTCTTTAATGTTTCCCGAAGCAATCCACTCCAGCGCATTGCGGTCGAATTCGGGGTCTGGCCCATGAGGACCAAAGTGGCGTGGGCCACCGAGTTCGAGGGAGAGGTGCCCAGTCCCAATAATGGCAACGCGCTGGTCACTGGGCCAAGCCTCAACGAGGCGACGCAGGGTACGGCCTAACTCTACAAATCGTCGAGGGCGCGGAAGTGGTGGTGTGAAGATGTTTGTGTAGATAGGCACAATAGGCAGGTCTGCTTGTGGACGTATGGTAATAATGGGGCAGGTAATACTGTGATCGACACGCAGTTCATTGCTGGAGGCCAAGTCGAAATCGGCATCAAGCGCGCCACGCAGGAGGTACATTGAAAGCTCTTCATGTCCCTTCAGAAGCATGCGTGGCATTCCAAATCCGCGTTCCTCGTTCAAATGATTCGCGTCATAGAAGGGTGCTTTGCCGATGAGAAATTGTGGCATATTATCGTAGAAGAGCTGATGAAAGTGGTCGGCACCAACCATGACTAATACATCTGGTTTAGCACGTGTAAGTGTCTCGCGATACGCTGTCACCTTGCGAACCCACTCGTCTGCAAAGGGAGGTTTGCTGTGTGGTGGAGCAGTGCTGGCACGGTAGTAAAATGGATGGTGAGTGGTAGCGAGGATAGCAACGAGGTTTGCCATTGTTTCCTCCTTTGGTATGGCACCTTTTGGATACAGACGGCTACTATTGTTTAGCGATGTCGCTTCTCTGCGCAGGTCGATACACCACATTATGGTCGTTGGCAAATATGATAACCACTGTAGTACAGATATCTCGACACTGACTGATCTTATCAAGAATGGTTTTGTGTAAGGTGTCCGTATAACGGACATTTGTCCGTTCATGAAGAAAGTATAAACATTAGAAGAAGTCCTGTCAAGAGGGAGAACCAACAGATATGCAAATATATTTTGCAAAACACTCTTGCTAAAAAATGGTATGTAAGAAGCGCGAAAACGAGGGTAGAAAGGTTTTACTCCTAAGCTTGAGGATCTTTCGGGTTCGATGCTTGCTTATCGACTGCTCAACGTTATCTCTGGACGACACTGCCAAAGTGCCCAATCGGCACTGATAGCCGTAGCGGTTTGCAATAGTTGCGGAAGATACTTCTCGGTCAACGTTTCGATGCTTGTTTCGGATGCATGAACAGTAACATTGAGCGCGGCAACCACTTTACTATTACCATCGCGGACCGGTGCGGCGATCGAGCGTATGCCATGGGCAAGGTGTTCGTCGGTGAGTGACCAGCCTTGTATCCGAACCTCACGCAGCACCCGATCTCGTTCCTCGGTTCCTGGCTGCCAGAGTGGGGTGAGACCTGAGCGGCTTGGCTGGGAGAGTACTCGTTCTAGTTCGTCTGAGGGCAACTCGGAGAGGAGCACTTTTCCCAGTGATGTTTGCAGAGCGGGGAAGCGTGTTCCGGTGGTGACAGCGAGAGTGATAAGCTTTGGCACAGCCACTCGCGAGACATACACAATATCTGAGCCATCAAGTTGTGCGAGCGAGGAGGATTCGCCTGTGTATCTCACCAATTGTTCCATGTGTGGTCGTGTAATATCCCAGATGTTGGTCGATCCAATGTAAGCCATGCCAAGTTCGAGAACTCGTGGAGTAAGTGCAAATCCACCCTGTGTAGTACGAACATACCCGAGGTCTTCAAGGGTGAGAAGCATACGGCGTGCGGTTGGTCGGGCCAAACCAGTTGTTGCAGCTACCTCGCTGAGACTCATCGTTTGCCGATTGGGTCCAAAGGCACGAATGACATCCAGGCCGCGTGCAAGTGCTTCTATAAAGTCTGGTCCTGTTTGCCCGCGCATCTTTTCTCCTTAGGGGTACATAAACGCCCATCTGTGGAGATGATGCGTAATGAGTACAACAGTGCTTTCTCTGTGCTCATAGTAGCAGACATAGTACTTGCTGTCCAGTGCTTACAGGTCTGTGACGAAACCCAACGGACGCAGACGAGAGGACTACTCTACTATACACGAGTGTCTAGTGTCCGAATACGTCCTTAATGGTGTTATCGTTTGAGCTGTGAATACATTTCAGAGTCCTCCCTCTTGACAGGACCCCTTTCAGTGTTTATACTTTCTTCAATAGCGGACGAGTGTCCGTCAAGCGGACATTCTGTACTTAACCATCCTTAACGAGATCGACCAGTGTTTCAATTGACTCATGCAGATTGAAGGGGTGAACTTCATGCAGCAGGACGCCGGCAACAGAGCAACGACGCAAGAAGACAGTACCAGAAGTGGACCGCTCGCGGGACTTTTAATCGCAGATTTCTCACGTGTGCTTGCTGGCCCCTACTGCACGATGTTATTAGGCGATCTTGGTGCGACTGTGATTAAGGTTGAGAGTCCGGCTGGAGATGACACACGGAGTTGGATACCGCCCGAGCGCGATAACGTTGCGACCTACTATTTGGCTATTAATCGCAATAAGCGTTCGGTCATACTTGATTTGAGTGATGCTACAGACTTGGAGTTGGCCCACAAACTTGCCGTTCGCACCGATATTTTTATTGAGAATTTCAAGCCGGGTGGTCTCAAGCGTTTCGGCCTAGACTATGCCACGGTTCAGCAGAAGAATTCAAGTATTATTTACGCCTCTATTTCCGGGTTTGGCACGGCTCGAGGAGCTTCTCTACCCGGTTACGATCTCATTGTGCAAGCCATGTCTGGACTAATGAGCCTAACGGGTGCTCCCGACGGTCCAGCCTACCGCTCAGGTATTTCTGTGTTCGATGTGATGGCAGGGTTGCACACGGCTTTTGGCATTCTAGCAGCTCTCAACCATCGCAACCAAACGGGTGAAGGGCAGCATGTGGATGTCAATCTCTACTCCTCGGCGCTTGCCGCTATGGTCAACCAGACATCTGCTTATATTGCTGGTGGCATTGTACCAGAACGTATGGGCAATGCTCATCCCAGCTTGTTTCCCTACGAGCCGCTGCCGACAGCGGATGTAGAGCTTATAATCGCTACCGGAAACAATGGACAGTTCAGCAAACTATGCGAGGTTCTCGACCTTGCCGCATTGCCGCATGATCCCAAATTTGCGACTCCCCAGAAGCGCAACCATAACCGTGATATCCTGCGTCCACTGCTGATTGAGCGACTACGAACGAAGACAGCTAACGAATGGTTCCATCAATTGAGTGCTGCTGGCGTTCCATGCGGCCCTATCAACACTATTGATAAGGGTATCGAATTCGCGTATGAACTTGGACTTGATCCCATTGTTGAAGTTGGGCATGGTGATGGTGCTGTACCTACTGTTCGTCACCCAATTTCTTTCTCGCTGACTCCTCCGCGCTACACTTTAGCACCTCCAACACTTGGTCAGGATAACGAGCAAATTCGTACCTGGCTCAATCAGGAGGTATCTATAGACGGGAGAAGTTTCAGATAACAAGGAAACAGTCGGAACCAAACAAGGCAACGAGGGCTGTTTCAGCCAGAATATCCGGGCAGCAGGACTGCTGCAAGGGTAAAAAACGCTTACAGTGGAGAAGGGAGACATATGGAATTTCCAACCAGTATTGGAACATCCGACGCTAGCAGTATTACCCTGCTCGGTCATAATCTTGCGGGCGAACTCATAGGTCATATCGGCTTTGGTGAACTTGCCCTCTGGCTCTGCATGCAGCAGCGACCAACTGCGCAACAGGTTCGCGTCTTTGAGGCAGTGCTTGTTTCGTTGGCTGACCACGGTTTCACGCCAACGGCGATTGCCGCTCGCCTCACATTATATAGTGCACCCGATGCACTACAGGGTGCTATGGCTGCTGGTCTCCTCGGTGGTGGTTCACGTTTCCTTGGCGTAACCGAAGATACTGGCCGCTTTCTCGCAACCGTACTGGCAACCGTTGCGGATGAGTTGCCTCAAAATAATGAGCAGTGGGATGCTATAGCCCGTCGAGCGATCTCCCAACAGCGTATGGCAGGGCACTTTGTTCCAGGTCTAGGGCACCCGGTGCATAAGACCGCCGATCCCAGGACAGCGGTCCTTATTGGGCTTGCAGACAGGGAGGGATTGCGAGGACCCCATCTTCGCTTGTTCGAGGCAATTGGTCGTGTCCATCCCGAGGTGCTTGGTCGCACACTACCACTTAATGGTGCAGGCGCAGCCGGTGCTGCGCTTGCTGATATTGGTTTGCGGCCAGAGTTGCTACGTGGAGTAGCATTGCTTGCACGTGCCGCGGGATTGCTTGGTCATATTGCTGAAGAGTTGCAACATCCTATCGCGCCGACTATCTACTCTACCGTTGACCGTAATGCGGTGTATCGACCTGCCAATGAAAGCGTCATCACCGAACAGCACTCGTCAGATGTCTCATAGAGCGAGAAGAAAGGACAGTTTGAATATGCAGATAGCGAAACTTGGCTATGCAGGCTTCAACACACCTGATGTAGAAGCTTTGCTCGCCTACTACACAAATGTTCTGGGCTTAACTCTTGTGGAACGGGGGGGTGATGGAGCAGTCTATTTGCGGAGTGTGCTCGATCATCACACCATTGTCTTGTATCCGGCCAAAGAGCAGGGTCTGCGTCATGTTGGTTTGCAACTCAAAGGTGGGCAAACCCTTGAGAATGTAGTATCTCAATTGCATGAACATGGCATCGCAGTCCAAACACAATCGGATGCGCAACCCGGTGTCGCCAAGCAACTTCAATTCACAGACCCGGAGGGAACAGAACTTCATTTGTATACAGCGATGGAGCAAGTACACGACTCTTTTCCAGAGGCTGGTATTGTCCCTGAGAAATTAGGGCATATTGCTTTGAGTGTTCATGATGTGCAGAAGATGGCTGAGTTTTATCAGCAGGTCCTGGGTTTTCGGGTCTCGGACTGGATCGAAGATTTCTTTGTCTTCCTGCGATGCAATCCTGACCATCATACAATGAATTTTGTGAGATCGAAGTATCAGAAGATGAACCACATTGCCTTCCAATTGAAGGACTGGTCGCATATTCAGCGTGCCTGTGATCATCTCTACACGAATTCTATTCCACTTGTCTGGGGACCAGGTCGTCACGGCGTGGGACACAACATCTTTACCTATCACCGTGATCCTGATAAACAAACTGTCGAACTGTTCACCGAGTTAGATATCATGCTCAATGAGGATCTGGGCTACTTTGAACCTCGACCGTGGCACGAAGAATTTCCTCTCAAGCCCAAGGTGTGGAAAGCGGACCTGCATGCCACTAACCACTGGGGTGCAATGCCGCCGCATGAGTTTTTGGAGTAAGTACGTCCTGTAGGGATGGTTCCTTTGTCATCGTTCCTACTGCATCGTCCATAGCATTGCGGAATTCATTGATAGTGTTCTATGTCAGGAGAGCAACATGTCTCAATTGCAGGAAAAGGTCAACGAGTTGCAAGCTCGTATGCTTCAGAAACGTTTCTATGTTGTCCTCACTACGCCACTCAAGCCGATGAGCGAACTCGCAACAGTTCTACCAGAGCATCTGGAGTATATGATCGGGTTAGAGAAACAGGGCGTGTTGTTTGCTTCTGGTCCATTTCTCCCAAGTGGGGAGGTCGCTCCTGGAAGTGGTCTGACCATTCTTCGCGCATCTTCGTTTGCTGAAGCGAAAGCGCTGGCCGAGCAAGACCCCTTCAATGCATCCGGTATGCGTGCCTTTGAGATACGGGAATGGCAACTCAACGAGGGTAGTTTTTCCCTCACGCTTCACTACTCTGACGGCAGCTATTCTGTCGAATAACAGAGCATATGCAACGTATGGAGTCTTGCCTCACTGTTGAGGCAAGACAGGAGGTAGGAAAATGACCAAGAAGGTCGGTCTCATTGGTTTAGGAAAAAT
The DNA here is from genome assembly GCA_964242555.1 of uncultured Ktedonobacteraceae bacterium. GTDB lineage: Bacteria > Chloroflexota > Ktedonobacteria > Ktedonobacterales > Ktedonobacteraceae > JBBQVS01. Next base: position 35,696 of record CAXTCR010000003.1, on the reverse strand, counting down.
GGGGTTGCCCATTACCGCAAACCTGCTAGAACACGGTTTTACTGTGGTTGGGTATCGTCGCCATATGATCGACGATTTCATCACAATGGGTGGCACTCCGGCGCATTCAAGTGAGGAAGTGGCCCGACAATGTGATGTTGTGCTTACCTGTCTTCCAAGTGATGGTGCTTTGCTTGATGTGGTTTCAGGCGAGCAAGGACTGATTCATGGGGCATATCCCGGCCTGACGGTTATCGATATTGGGATGCTATCGCTACACGCCAAAGAGCAGGCACGCACTGCGCTTGAGCGGGTAGGCGCGCACATGCTCGATTGCCCGATTAGTGGTATTCCACCGCAGGTACTGAGCAGGAAGACGGTGCTCTTCGCGAGTGGCGAAAAGCACATGTTTGAGCACTGCAAGCCCGTACTTGAAGGCTTTACCAGCACGATTTTTTACCTGGGTGAGTTTGGTGCTGGAACCAAAATGAAATGTGTTGCTAACCTCTTAGTCTTTATTCATATCCTTGCGGCGGCGGAAGCAATGGTGCTGGGCACCAAAGCGGGGCTTGATCCAGCAACAGTCATTCAGGTGATTAGTCCGAGTGTAGCAAGTTCAGCGCAATTTGTGGCGCGAGCAAAGATGATGGCCGAGTACGTTTATGAGCCAGCATTAAGTGCAATTGGTCAAATAGATGAGGGTATCAGCGTCATCAACGAGCTTGCAGACGCAGTAGACAGTCCAACACCTCTGCTTAATAAAGCAATCCAGTACTATGAAGGTGCGATCTCAGCGGGGTTAGGGGACAAGGATATGTCAGCCATGTACACGTTCCTAAAGGACACAGTGGGTTCACGTCGAGAAAAAGAGATTTTGTCGTAACAACAAGGAAGAACACGTATGAGTCCAAGCAGTACACTACCTTATCAGCTAGGAACGGCCCTCATTTCTGGCAAACAACGCATTATACTTGCTTCTCAAGAGAAATTTTTTGACCTACAACGTCTCTTGCAGAACACCAAAGTGCATACTTCTTTTGATGTGCGTGAACCCCCGGCTTCACTGCTCCAAGTCATAGAAGAGTGGTCCTATTGGAGTGAGAAACTCACGCAGGTTGTGAGCACTCTTTTTGCCGATGGCGCAGCACAAGAGGTTGCAGGTTCTGTGAGTCAAGACGAAGTGCACTGGCTCGCTCCATTGTTGTATCCACGCAAGCTCATTTGTATTGGAGCGAACTATCAAGATCATCTCGCGGAGATGGGGACCAGCAAACGACCCAAATATCCCTATAGCTTCTTGAAGCCCGCAACAACCACGCTGATTGGGTCTGATACTCCTCTTAAGCTTCCAAAGGAGGCAAAACAGGTCGATTGGGAGGCAGAGCTAGTGGTTATCATTGGTCAAAAAGTACGCCATGTACGTGGGGAGGACGCAATGGCATGCATTGCGGGCTATAGCCTTCTCAATGATATATCCGCGCGAGATTGGATTGCGGAGGCACCGTCCTTAGGCATAGATTGGATCATGCAAAAAGCTTTTGACGGCTTCGCTCCGATGGGTCCACTCATCACTCCTGCGGCCTTTGTCGACGATCCGCAGCAACTTTCTATTACGCTAAGCGTGAACGGGCAGATCAAGCAGAACTCGACGACCGCGAACATGATTTTTTCGGTGCAAGAAATTATAGAGCATCTTTCTTCAATTATGACATTGGAGCCGGGTGATGTGATTGCCACCGGGACGCCGGCAGGGGTTGGACACGGAAGGAAGCCGCCGGAATACCTGCGCCTAGGAGATGTGATGGTCGTAGAGATCGAGGGTCTTGGTCAGCTCAAAACGCCAGTAACGGAAGAATAAAAGGAGGGCATCATCGTAGCAGCTTCGCCCTAGTAGTCTATGTGGACTATAAAGAATAGCATGTACAAAGGAGACACAACATGGCCAGTAATCGAACTCTTCTGCAAAACGGATGTGTTATTACCGTTGATAAGCAAATTGGCAACTTTCAACGAGCAGATGTGCTGATCGAAGGAACGAAAATCGCTGCGGTTGGACCAGACTTGAGTGTTAGTGACGCGGAGGTCATCGACGCCTCGAATATGATCATCATGCCGGGATTCGTTGATACACATCGGCATATGTGGGAAAGCATCTTGCGCAACATCTCAGCTAATGGCACCCTTGACAATTATTTTCCTGACATCATGGGTGTCCTTGCACCCGTATACCGTCCGCAAGATGCGTATGCAGCAAATCTCATTGGCGCGCTGGGAGCTATCGAAGCGGGTGTTACTACTGTGTTGGACTGGTCTCACATCCAAAATTCTCCTGAGCATTCTGATGCCTGCATTCGATCTCTGCAGGAGTCAGGAATACGAGCGGTCTTTGCCCACGGAAGCCCAAGTACCTCGTTGACTGAGTGGCATATCAATAGTAGCCGAAATCATCCTGAAGATGTGCGGCGACTACGGACACAGTACTTTTCTTCAGAGGATCAACTTATCACCTTTGCCATGGCTCCTCGTGGGCCAGAAGCTACGACGATGGAGGTGGTTAAGCATGACTGGGCACTTGCTCGCGAGATTGGCGCACATATGACTGTACATGTAGGTGCTTCTATCTATGGTTTCGGCGGTGGAGTAAAGCGCATGTACGAAGAGGGGCTGCTTGGTCCTGACACTACGTATGTCCATTGTTGTACCATCACTGACGAGGAATTGAAGGCCATTGTAGATACTGGCGGAACGTTCTCTGTTTCTGCAGCCGTGGAACAGATGATGCAGCATGGCATGCCTCCTATCGATCGCCTGCTCCGATTAGGTGTCCGGCCAAGTTTAAGTGTGGATGTCGAAACCAACGCTCCTAGCGATTTTTTCACTCAAATGCGTGCAGTATTCCAGTGTCAACGCGCTCTGGTCAACCAACGTACACTTTACGGAGGCAGTTTTGAGGGCGAAAAACTGGTGACAGCCCGAGAAGTGCTGGAATTTGCCACAATAGAGGGAGCGCGAGCAAATTGTCTCGATCACAAAACAGGCTCACTTACTCCTGGCAAAGAGGCTGACATTATTCTACTGCGAACAGACCGCTTGAATGTGACTCCGATTAATGACCCTATTGGCGCTGTGGTGGTTGGAGCCGATACGAGCAATGTAGATTCGGTCTTTATTGCTGGGCGAGCCTTGAAGCGCAACGGGCAACTATTGAATGTCGATGTTGATCGTGTACGCAAACAGGCTATAGAGTCACGTGACTATGTAGTAGCGACATCAGGATTTAGTCTCCCGGCGTTCTAACATCAGAATAGTATTCGCTTCGCTCAGACACGTGTGGAACTGAGATACCAAATGGAGTCGAACTCTGTTTGGTATCTTTCTTTTTGGGCTATCTGACGAATGTGGTTTAGTTCTGAGTAAAGGGTCAAGGGCCGAAAACGCTAGTTGAATTTCTAAGACGGTCATGCTATAGACACTCGCCTTAACAGAATTTTCTTGTCACACTTTTCTTTTTCATACGATGAGATAGCTACAACGAAATCTATTTAAGAAGGAAAACGATGCACTCTATGCACCATGTCCGTCTTTCTGACACGTCACCAATGGCGGACCTCTTTCAGAAACATGCTCCTATCCTTCTAAGATATTTTGGTAGACATGGTATGAGTGGTCAGGATGCAGAAGACCTTTTGCTTGATGTTTTTACGGCAGCAATTGAGTATCCAGGGCTACTAAGCTTTTCAGAGCAAGAACAAGCTGCTTGGTTACAACGAGTGGCTCACAATAAAATGGTTGATCTCTATCGACGGCAAGCTTATCGACAGACGTTGCCACTAGAGCGAGGTGCACCAATGCTCTTTGCTGAAGACCAAAGTGGTCCTGAGTATCAGGCCGAACGGCAGGAACGCTATATAGAATTGTGGGAACATATTTCACAACTACCTCCCGCACAGCAAGAAGTGCTACGGCTTCGTTTTCAGCAGGGCCTGTCGTCTAAAGAGATTGCTCAACGCCTGCACAAAAGTGATACGGCGATTCGCCAGCTCCTTTCGCGAGCCGTGAATGTTTTGCGTACTCTGTATCGCGAAGATGAGGAGGAACTATGACACCCGATCATAACTCTATTACCCCTGAAAATGTGGAGGAGCAAATTCAACACGCATTGCAAACACGGAACCAGCAAAATTCGCCTACATCCGTGGAAACGCGTCTGATACAAGAACTCGATGGGATGTACCGTTCAGAAGAGGGTATCATGGCACGTACGTGGGCGCGACTGCGCGAACAGCATCCAGAGGTCGGTAGTCCACACTCTACAACATCATCGCTCCCTCTCCGTGTTCTGCCATTTCCGCAACGACCAACACATGTGAAGACGACCAACAAGACATGGAGACAACGTGCTACCCTACTTCTCGCAGTCGCAGTCAGTATCCTGCTGATTGGTGCTTCCTTCCTGCTATTTCACACGAGTGGAGGTATATCGCCTGCCCACGAAGGCGCTCCTGTGACTGGTCCGTTGCAGTTGTTTGATCGCCACGGAAAGCTCTTTTATCAAACTGATGGCAAAAAAACGCTCACCTTTGGCAACGACCAGCATACCGCTGATTTTGTCCAGTATGCGGTACAACAGCTTGCACAGGACTTGCATATTGAACAGGCAAAGACTACAAATATGGGGTTACGTGTCAAGACTACACTTGACCTGGAATTACAAAACAAAGCGTTTGTAGATGCGCAACAACAGATTTTAAAGGTCAAGAACGTCAAGAATATCAATGATAGTGCGATTGTTGTGCTCGATTATCATACTGGTTCTATTCGTGCTCTCATTGGGAGTCTCAACAGACAACAAAGTTCAGGTTATAATGTGGCTACACAGGATGGTCGTCAACTTGGCGGAGTATACAAACCCTTCGTCTACGCAACAGCATTTGAACAAGGCATCAGTCCTGGGGATGTTGTGAACGATGTTCAAACAACATTTCCTCCAGACGGTTATACACCACAGAATTATGATGGACAATTTCATGGACTGATGTCCTATCGTACCGCTCTACAAAATAACTATAACATTCCTGCCATTAAGCTGCTAACACGTACGCAGCTTGCCCCTACGATTAAGAAAGCTGAAGCACTTGGTGTACCTTCGTCACGCCCTGCATCACAATACGGCTACGCCTTAGCTTTAGGTGTTCAAGAGGCAACAGCCTTAAATGCAACGGTTGCCTATGGAACAATGGCAAATCGGGGAGTTCATGTTGCGCCAAGTGCCATTGAGAACGTCACGGATAGGAGCGGACGCACGCTCTTCCAGATGATGGTTCGGGGAACATCCGCTTTGAGTCCTGCCGCGGCATTTATGATCACCGATGTGCTCAGTGATAGCAGAGCTGCAGTTTCATCGGTAGGAGTGTGTAGTCCAATGATGTTATATAGCACTTCACAAGCCCAATGTTTGGCTGGTAATCCTGGTACTGTGCGTCCTGCAGCAGCTATGTGGTCATTCACTGATGATCGCAGAGATATCTGGACTGTTGGGTATACCAGCGATTATGCAGTTGGTGTCTGGTCAGGAAACGATGACTTTGCGCCTCCAGTGAATGGCACGCTTCAGGATGGAGCTGGGCAAATCTGGCATGACACGATGCTACTCGCCGAGGGAAATGCACCGATTCAGCAATTTCCTGGTCCTCCCGCTACCGTCGTGAAAAAGACTATCACCGAGCAGGGAGTTACAACTACTGACTGGCACCTGAAGTAATTAGTTGGTACATTTGGTAAGAAGGATGGGGACGCGCATATTGCTTCGATCGTGCATGACTGTGGTAATGCTCTTTACCTAATACATAGGGATATGATACGCCAAAAGCAGATCCAGATGTACTCGTGAAACAGCATTCTCACGTCCTTGCCCCGATTGAGATCGCGAAGAGGACGTGATACATCGGTCCCTACAGATACCTGATTACATTGTTAAACGGCATAACCGGTCCCTATTACGACAATATAGAGAGATAGGTGTACAATGTCACAACGTATTGTTTTCGCGCTTGCATCCATTGCGATGGTTGTTTTTGTAGTGCTCACCATTTTGTATGTTTCTGCTACACTTCCAGGGCTGCTGTCTCTTGGGAATCTGCTCTCTCCTCCACCAGCGCCCACAGCAACTCCCACGCCTACTGAGATGCCTACGCCCACACCTTTCCCTACCCCCTCTCCAACACCGGCGCCTTTTATTACGGGATTAGCTGCATATATGATTGATGCTGATACGGGGCGTGTGCTGTATGACACGAATAGTGCGAGGCAACTTCCCATCGCGAGTACGACCAAGATTATGACGGCCATCGTTACGATTGAAAACGTGAATCTTGATCAGGGGGTTACGGTGCGGCAAGCTGATCTCGATCAGATTCCCTATGGTGCGAGCACAGCGGGACTGCAAGTGGGTGACTATTTTCGTGTGCGAACCCTGCTGTATGGTCTCCTGTTACGTTCAGGAACTGACGCCTCGATAGTACTTGCGCGCACTGTAGCAGGCTCGACGGATGGTTTTGTTGCATTGATGAATGCAAAAGCGCAAGAACTGCATCTTGTGCATACGCATTTCCAGAATCCTCATGGTTTCAATGATACTAATCACTACTCTTCGGCTACCGATTTAACGACGTTAGCAACCTATGCGATGCGCAATGCGTTTTTTGCTCAAATTGTGGGGCAGATGGCTTATGATGTGAAACCAACCTTATATACTCATGCTTATCACTGGGACAATACCGATACACTTCTTACATCCTATCAAGGTGCGGACGGAGTAAAAACTGGCTGGACAGACGATGCGGGAGTATGCCTCGTCTTTTCAGCACGACGCAATGGGCATCATCTGATTGGTGTGGAGCTACATGCTTCTAGCTATGACTCACTTTTTGCGGACGCGGCAAAGCTATTGGACTTGGGCTTTAGTAAAGACTGAGGCTCCAAGTCCTACTGTCAAGCTCTTTCACTGTAGAGATACATTGCGGGTGGACGCCGTGAACGTGGTCCTTACGGATGGGGAAGAGTTTGACCAAGGCGTCGATATTCTACTGCAAACGAACCATTTGAATGTGACTCCGATGGAACTGAGATACCAAATGGAGTTGACTCTGTTTGGTATCTCTCTTTTGGGACTAGTTTTCAAGGTATTTCATCGCCTCAGTCACTTTATAATTTGGCTAGTGAAAGAGACACCTGATTTACGTAAAGCTGATACCTATCTTCGTTACGATTGCCGTCTAGCTGAACGCCGATTGCAACCTTGTTTCCCTGCGAGGGCACGGGTGCGAACGTTTGGGCAAGAGGAAGAAGTATATCATCACATTGGAAGCCTGTATAAAGAACATTGCCATTTGCGATAGTGCCTGTAAAATGTAGGGTATGCCACGTCCCTGGTGTCAGTTGTTGTGTCAAGCCTGTATTGAGCCAGACGCTGCCCGACCAGAGACGCCAAGAAGGTGCTATCCCTTGTTGTGGGCCACCATCGCCAACGTGCTCCCATTGGAACGCCCATTCCCAGCGTTGATTCTTCTCCCACTTACTTGTGGTAAACTCAAGTGCTTGAACAGGGGCCGCATCGGGAAATTCAAAAGAGAGGTTAACTTCAAAGGTATTTGCGGTAGTGGGTGCAAAGTTACGATATGCATGAAAACCTGCGTATGGCTGTCCTCCTATAAGAGATATGGCAAGTGTATTGCCGGTAATATTAGACAGCTTGGTGCCTCTAATAGTGCCTTCTGTATGACCTTGATCTTGGAAGATGTGCCACCGGGATGGGGTATTCTCAAGATGTGCAAGTGTTTTTGTGCCTGTGCTAGACGATGCCTCTATCACAGAGGGTGAGCACATGACGCTTGCGATTGCAAGCAGGAGCAGGAGAGCTAAGGCAAATTTTCTGGGTGAAACATTCATACGCATCTCTTTCTTATGCACCGATCCCAGATACTTAGCGTGAGTAACAAGCCGCCCATAATGTACACTTGCACCAGTACAACAACAAGCAGTGTTGTATGCCAGTAGCATAAACCTACGATCTGCGCGATACCGGCAAGCAGCACAACATAGTTGCCCTTCCCATTCCCCAATGATAGGTAGTATGTGACAAGGACGTTTGCCAGCGCGTAGAAGGCCGTTGCCAGTGCATACAGCCACAGGAGTGGAACTATAGAGAGGTATTGTTTGCCAAACAGGATATTCACTGTCAAGGTAGGAAACGCAAATGCTGCCAGGATAATGCCAGCCGAGACGAGGGCCACCATTCCGAGCGAGTACCAGAGGAGTGAACGATGCTCCTCGCCTCTTTGTTGTCTGCGCGTTACCAGCGGAAACATTACCATGACTACCGACCAAGTGGCAAAAAAGACCATGCGTCCTATGAGGGCAAGAGCTGCATACTGACCTGCGTGCTGTGCCGGAAAGAAATGTTTTACCAGCAGGATATCGCTATTATTAATGAGTATTTGGCCTAGCAAGCCCAGTAAAACGGGACCTATGTAGTGAAAAAAGCGTATTTGTTCCTCAGTGCTTAGCCCTACAGGGACAGCTGAACTACTTTTCCCAAGACGGGCAACATACCAAGCAGCGATGAACGAGAGCACGACGCCGCCCACTGCTCCGTTCACCGACAGGCCGAGTGATACGAGCACGAGAGCAGCTAGTAAGCGTAGCCACATCTCGGCTTGTTGACTGAAGGCGAGGCCTTTGAAATTTGCCTGTCCCTGCAAAACACCTCGCTCAATTGCCAGCAGGAAGAAGAGTGGTAGACCGCATGCCAGGAGTATAAATGGCTGTGACGAGTGCATGTGAAACAGGGATGCCAGGAATGGGGAGCACAGTGCAAGGAGGAGGGAAAGTCCTACGCCCAACACACACGCGCGTTGTGCACCCCACTTACGTAGTGCCGCTACCTGGTCCACCTGCCCTCGTGCCGTATATGTAGCTGTAAACTGTGCGATCGTGGTACTCAAAGCTGTTGTGGCAAAGGTGAGGATGAGTAACAATGTAATAATGACACTCAGGTCCGCAAACAGTGTGGGACCGAGAGTGCGGCCAAGGAGCAGATTAAAGACGTAGTTTCCTAAGTTAACCACGGTCGTACTAGCAAAGAAGAGGGCATTAGTGAGCAATACAGGATTATTTCTAAGCCGGGCAACACATGTATGAAAGGGAGATATTCGCCGTTCCGCTACAAATGGTTTACGAATATTTTCAGCACTATACATTAATGGCACCTCTGTGTATTTAGATGGACTGATGCAGGGGAGAGACCAGAAGGGTGATTACGAGAATCACCCTATGATAGACGGGCATACCGCTTCCGAAAAAGTTTCAAAGAATCAGATTTGTGGTAGTGGTACCAGCTCAAAGATGCGGTCAAAGCGTGTGAGGTGTAGGATGCGATACGCTGTATGAGCCTCTGGCGGGACCATTTTCACGCTACCATCCTGCTGTTGCACCTGCTTTAACAGGGTGACGAGTACGGCGAGACCAGCGCTATCTAAAAACTCCACCTTAGAAAGGTCAAGCACGAAGTGAAGTATACCCTTGGAGCATAATTGCTCCAGCTCTATTTGTACATTTGATGCAGAGAAAGCATCGAGGCGTCCAGAGAGCGAGACAGTGACGTGGTGCTCTCTGGCTTCTGTAGTCGTTATTTGCACAGACTACTCCATTTCTACAACATTTTCACTAGTTGCCAGTGGTTGCCATCCGGTTGACGGCTATATGTCACCTCATCCAGCACACGTTTTGCGAGAAACAGACCATAGCCGTGAATCTGTCCCTCATCCAGATTTGGGTCTTGCACTGTAGTCAGGTCGAAAGCAATGCCGGTATCGAAGAGCGTGACGAGCAGACGACGAGGTCCAGTTTTTATTACCATTGTTATAGTGATGCGCTGCTCTTCCTGTTCCTGCACATATGCATGCTGAATGATGTTAGTACAAATCTCGTGTATTCCTAACTGGATCGTGTACGAGAGAGTCTCCAAGGCTTCCAGGGCGTCTAGCCCTTCCAGGATTGCTTCTATACACACGCCCAGGATATTAAGGTATTGCAACTTTGCTGGTAGCTCCAAGCGAACAGCGTCAGTTGATGTAATTGTGATGCTCATGCTTTAAAATCCTTTCACGACAATGAGCGTCTGGTCGTCAAATTGATCGCACCCGGTTGCAAAACACGTGATGCGTTCAAACAGCGTCTCAGCAATCTCCTTTGCTGAGCGATGCCGTAGCTCTTCTATTAGTGTACGGAGTCGCTCAAAGCCAAAGAGTTCACCGGAGGAGTTATGAGCCTCGTTCAGTCCATCGCTGGCAAGTACAAGAATATCGCCGGTGCCAAACGAGAGGACCATGTTTTCACTCTGTGTCAGGGGTAAAACACCTATTGCTGGCCCATCTGCTTTTAGTATATGGGCATGACCATCAACGGGGCAGTATATTACAGGTGAATGGCCTGCGTTGGCGTAGGTAAGCTCTCTTGTCGCGGGATCATAGCAGCTTGCAAACATTGTCACAAACATACCAACTTCGGTAAGGTCCTCATACAAGTCTTCGTTGACTCTGCTTAATACCGCTTTAGGGTGCAGGAGAGGAATAAAGCGTGCGACACCATGGAGCACAGTGCGTGTCATGGTCATGAGTAAGGCGGCAGGCAAGCCCTTCCCACTGACATCGCCGATTGTGAGTACAAGATGTCCTGTACTATGGGTGGTGAAGGTATAGAAATCACCGCCGACTTGTTCGGCGGGGCGGCTGTGTGCGTGTATATCTAGGCCGGCAATAGCTGGCAATTTCTTAGGCAGCAATTGTAGCTGGATGCTTGCGGTCAGGTCTAGTTCCGCCCTCAGCTTTGCCTGGGCAATGCGTTCAGCCGTCATCTTCTCTGATTCTAGCTGTAGCTCTAGTAGGTGGGCAATCAATGCTATTGATGCCTCTAAACGTGCCTGTTCACAAACTCCTTTCAGTCCCAGTACACCCATCTGGCCTACTACCTGACCCTTTACCACTAAAGGTGCCCACATAGTTACTTCACTACCGTCAGTCCATGCTGGCGTGTGTGCGAATGATTTTGGAGAGCAAGCTAAAAGTTGCTTGTCCTGGCCCCAGATAGCTACAGCTTTCGCGCCTAACAGGTGCCAGGATTCGGCAATAATTTTAATGCCGTCCGCATGGACACGCAGAACGTTGAACAGGGCATTGTATGTATCTCTACACAATGGTGGTGTCTCTACGAGTGTATTCACAGGCATAATCCCTTATACTTCGAGGCAGAACGCGCTGATCGCTGCTTCTTGCGTGTCAAACATCTTGAACACCATGTCGAAACGAGTTAATTCAAAGATGACCCGTACAGGCTGTTGTAGGCAACAGAGGTAGACATCGCCGTTTTGCTGACGGCAACGTTTCATGCCCTGAACAAGCGTTGCCAGTCCCGTCGAGTCCACAAAATTGACCTCCGCGAGATTTACGATAGCGTAGGCCGGCGACTGCTGTGAAACCGTCTTTAAGCATGTTTCTACGGGGGGAACATTGTAGGCATCGAAGCGACCACTGAGTGTCAGGACAGTAATAGCGTCATTATGCGATATATGTAGCTGCATGGTTTTTTCTCCGTCTTTTTTGTTTTTGATCAAGAAGATATCCAAAATGGACAAGATACCAATCTACGACACTTTTCATAGGTAGGCCATGTGCGGCTATGTAGTTATGTTGACCGAGTTGGCGACATTGCTGTGGGTTATCGAGTAGGGACGCAATTGTTCCGGCGAGACTATCAACGTTGCCGAGCTGGAAAAAGCTGCCGATATAGCCCTCGTCAGCAATGACCTCTACAAAGTCTCCCACGTGCGGCAGGACCACCGCTTTGCCGTACTCGCCTGCTTGATGCAAGACGCCTGAACTCCCTGTTGTACTATTGTAGGGAAGGACAACGATTGTTGCGCGTCCAAATACGTCTGCTACCTCCTCCTCAGGGATGTACCCTGTAAAGGAAACATGTTTCAGAGACCCATACTGTTGTTGCACGCGTTGGAGGTAGCCAGGAGCATTGGGGCTATCTGTTCCTGCAATGACCAGTTTTAACGCTGGATATTTGCCTCCAGCCTGTAACAGGGCAAAGGCTTCCAGTAAGAGTTCGACGCGCTTGTATGTGCCGAACTTGCCAAAGGTCAGGAGGGTTTGTCCCTCGTCGGACAACGGTTTCGCAACCGGTTGTGGTTCCTCCTCAAATGCTCCATGTGGAACAAGCAGCACATTATCGGCGCCATAGTGCTTTTGCAGGAGTTCTACATAGTTTGGAATAGTCACTGCAACAAGGTCAGTTGCCAGCAGCAAGCGTGTAACTATTTTCCCGAAGAAGCGGATCAGCCCTTCGATCTTGCTGCCAAAGCCAGCACTGGCGAGATTTATTTTCTCCATGAGATGATGCAGCAACACCACCGTGGGTTGACCTGTCAAGTGCACGAGGGCAGGAGTAAGGAGTCCCAGTGTTGCCGCTATCTTTTGATCGCCGAAGGTCGCGAACTGAAGATTGAACAGGACCACATCGGGCTTTAGCTTACGCACTGCCGAGAGAATACGCAATGGATTGCGCCACGCGTTAAAGTGCCAGCAGGGAACCACGCGTACGGGTGCATCTACTATGTTGTCTTGTTGCTGTACACTCTGATAGGTTTGTCCCGGCGGTAAATCGTCTGTAAGCAGGATGATTTCTTGGACTTCGGCTTTTTGGCGGAGACAGCGTATGAAGTGATACGCGTACTCGTTTAGACTTCCTGTGCCTGGTGGGTGAGTAGTAACAATGGCAATAGTCATTTTAGGCTTTGGCATACACACCTCGCATATCGTTTAGCTTAATGGTAACGAGGTCATGCAAGAAGCGTCGTACCTCTTTAGCAGCGTCCACTTTTGAGCCGGGGGCGTTCACCCATTGCACGGGCACCTCAGCGACGCGATAGCCTAGTTTTGTGGCAAGGTACAGTACCTCGAGGTCAAATGAGAAGCCTTTGATTGTCTGTGCTACATGTAAGCGCCGGGCGGTTTCGCGCGTGTACAGTTTGAAGCCACATTGAGTGTCACGAATTCCGAAGCGAAACAGGGTGTGTACCAAAGAACGTAGTCCATAACTGAGGGTGCGTCGTAAGAGAGAGCGTGAAGCTTCCTGTGCATTAGCAATAGCGCGGGAGCCGACGGCAATATCATAGCCCTCGTGCTCAAGTTTGGTGATGAGCGCCCCAATTTCTTCGATTGGTGTTGAGTTGTCGGCATCGGCAAACAGAATGTATGTTCCACGTGCCGCAAGGATGCCGCGCCGGGTAGCACTGCCCTTACCTTCATTACCTGGGGACTTAAGCAACCGCAGGTTGACTAATCCCAGTTCTTCGACGAGACTGGCTGTTTGATCGGTTGAGCCGTCGTCCACGACGATCAACTCCCAATATGGTACAAGATCAGAAACGAATGAGGAGATTGCGCCAATCGTTGGGATGATGCGCTCTTCCTCATTATATGCAGGAATGACGATTGAGAGATACGGCTCTTCTGCAAACGATGTTGTTTTCCAGCAAGTGTAGTCCTGGTACGTCATAATATATCATCCTACCAATCTTTATTAGCATTGTCTGCATCCTTGACTTTGTAGTGGAAGCTTTATGCCTCGTTATTTATATCGGCCATGCAGATACTTTCCTTAGAAAAATATTTAGATATTTAGAAAATTCTAAGAATTTTAAAATCCGGTTACACTTGGGGATATAAGTATACTAGAGGTAAAGCATACACACGTGCTCTATTGCCTCTCAAGGATGTATTGAATGTCTATCCAGCTCTTACACCAGCGCACGCAGCGTACTACTATTCCCTTGCTACGACATGTAAGGGTGGTATTTGGCACAGTCAACAAGCACCTGTTGATAGCATTAGCTCTCGCCTTTGTCTATCATGGAGTATTACTGCTTTCTGGCGATTTCAAGCACACCTATGATGCACTGATTCATGTTTTTTTTGCGGACCACTACTACCGTTACTGGTGGGACCCGTGGGAATATCGCTGGTATACGGGTTTTCCTATGACGAGTTATCCTCCAGGCTCACAGCAAAGTATTGCGCTTGTCGCCCATGTATTTGGTGGGGATTTGTTGAGCGGGTTTGTTGTGGTCCAGCTCTTCGCCATCCTCAACATTGTCTTTGGAACATATCGTTCTTCAAAAATATGGGTGAGCGAAGAGGCGGCAGGGTACGCAGCACTCTTGATAGTGTTTTGTTCTAGCATTACGGAGACCGTACATGTCTTTGGGCAGCTGCCGACGACGTTCTCGATTGGCTTTCTTCTCCATGCGTTGGCCTATGCCCATAAGTGGTTAGACGAAGGCAAAAAGAGGTATTTGTTCAGTGCGTGGGCGTTCAATGCGGCAACAACAGCAGGGCATCATGTAACAACGCTCTTTGGGGCAATCTTTTTTGTGTTGCCTGTAGTGGGATTGGTGATTGTGCAGAAGTTTCGTCAGCCTTTACCTGATGAACTGCAACAACGTCCTGGACGCATCACGCGCAAAAATTTTAGAGCACTCGTTGTCCGGCGTATACGGCGTATCTTACCAGTTAGTGTGAGTGCGGGAGTGTATCTAATAGGATTGGTCATAGTCCTGATTATCGTCGTCTTGCCTTATTGGTTGTACAGTAGGTCGGACCCTATCGTGCAGGTGCCTATACCACATGCGTCGCGTGATAATTTCCTTGTGAATACCAGTGCTGGCCTTGTGTTCTGGCTTGTACCATATGGTCTGTCAGTACTCACCTTCCCCTACGTCTTCTATAAAGCCTATAGTACGAAGGCGTGGCCTTTAGCACTTTCATACTCGCTGCTCGTACTGCTTGGCACGGGTGGGACTACACCATTACCGCATCTGATTTTAGGCAACTCATTCAATATTTTGACACTTGACCGTTTCACCTTCTGGGCAACCATCATTCAGTTGCCAATTCTTGGTGAGTTTGTTGTCAGTATGATACATGGTGGTCTGGCAAAGTATTTGCGCGAACAGTTCGGCACGTTTACTTGGCGAGGCGTGCAGATAGGCTTACTAGTCTCCTATCTAGCGGTCTCTATCTATGTAGCGAATCTGACACAATTTCGACAATTTCAGCCTGCGTCCATCAACTTTCAGCCGATAGTCAATTTTCTGAACAAGGACCAACATGCACGCTGGCGCTACATTACGCTTGGCTTCGGCGATCAGATGTCCTTGCTTTCATCCGAGACCACTGCCACCTCGGTTGACGGCGATTACAATTCTGCGCGTCAGCTTCCTGAATTAAACACCTCCCCTGTTGAACGCTTAGAAGGGGCGAAGTATGCTGGTATTCCTGGTATAGGTTCATTGCAACAAATACTCGCGATTCCAGAGAAATACAACCTGAAGTATATTTTCTCTAATGACCAGTTCTATGATCCGCTGCTGTTTTTCTCTGGCTGGCATCGTCTCCAACGTCTGGAAAACGGAATTATGGTGTGGGAGCGAGCTGACATTCCACCTTTGCCTGCGGTATTGCCGCGCAGGGATATTCCTGTCTATCAGAGTGTGATGTGGGGCACGGTACCGATGACCTCCATTTTCTGCGCGTTGTTAGCCATCAGTGCAAGCATATGGTTATCCCCGCTACAAAAGTTGCTGAACCTGCTAGGAGTGAGTCGATTTCTACAGAGGCAGGGGAGCCGTCTGCGAAGAGGACCTTTCCAGAAACTGCGCCTGTTACGAGGAGTACAGGACCTTAAGCAACGTGTGGCAGCGAACATGCATAACCGTTTGTTACGTTGGTCGCAATTGCCATCCGACGACCAATGGGAGGCAGGAACAAAACGATGGCAGTTGTGGAGTAATTGGGTTGCGAATATTAAGAAAGCCAAACCGGCACCACCGAGTGCACAGCAACTGCGGACAGCGATCCTGTGCTTGTTGTTGCTCTCCTCACTGTCCTATGGTATCTCCGCTTTGTTGCAGCAACATAATAATCCAATCACTATTGTACAGAATTATTACGACGATCTCGACTTCCGGCGTTATGGTGCCGCCTATGACCGTCTCGATCCGCTGACGCGTCCGAGCATAGATCAATACCTGTTACAACTATCAGTTGTCAATGGTTTGGTTGCCTCCTATGGAAAACTAAACTCTGTCTATGTCTCGATTGCGAAAAGCCAACCGGATCACCTTGAGGTGCGAGTGAATGCTTTCTGGGTAACAGCACTTTCCAGTTATCCGACAACCGATATGCTGACAATGGTCAAGAGACAGGGACAATGGTACATTATGCCATCGAGTGTCGATATCACGGTACCACCTGATAAGTTTTTGCGCTATCCAATTGTTGACTGGCATGCGCAGGGGCGTTCGGTCGTTACAACGGGCACAACTGGCTTTGGGGACGTACTGGATCGTCCCCAGCTTCAGATTTTGTCCGCGCGATTAGTAAAAGTGGGAAAGACCTATAGTGTTGTTGGTGAGCTAATCAATACGGATGTAAATCCTGCTGATGTCACGGTTACGGCACTTCTTTTCGACAAGAATCACACTATTCTTTCCACGTACAACGCGCAAACGGGCATGATTCACAAACTGCTTCCAAAGGAAACGACGCCATTTCGGGTCGATTTTGAGGGCGTTGCTGGCACAGGACTCATTGACGCATCAACGTTAATGGGATCGTTTCAGCCGGGCTTGAAGACGCCTCTGCATCTGAAAGCTCCTATTGACTCATTCCAGGTATACGCCAAAGCGGTTGTTACCGATCACGACCTTAATCGAGGTGTTGGGGAGCAGGATGTGTCTGTGAAGTATGAAGCAGATGGTAAGCCCCATCTCGTCGGCTTGTTATACAATGGTAGCACTTCTGAGGCCACAGTACCTCATTTGCTGGTGACGTACTACAATGCGCAGAACGAGGTTATGTGGGTGGACAGCACTTTTATAGAGCAAGCAGTTGAGCCAGAACACACCGAAGCCTTCGATATAGCACTCACTCCAGCAAGTAGTGTCGCGCCTATTATAAACATGGGCGGTACCTATACAAACATCTTGAAACAGCAACATCTACCCTTTGATCCGCAATTGCCCTGGTCTCAACGTTATCCCCTTCCGGCGTCAAGCGGTTATAGTTCACTACGTATCAGTCTTAATTATCTTATTGGGGTGGTGTGATGAAGCGAAAAAGCTTTAGTCTACACAATAGAAAAGGAGCATGGCTCCTTATACTTGTGTCGGTGGGTCTACTCCTGCTAAGTTTTATTCGAGTCAGTCGTAGCCTGCCAGCAACTATGGAGTTCAAGGGCATTGTGCCAGTGAGGAGTGCGCAAATTATTACCGCAGGGGAGCCAACGATAGTGCATGTTGGCCCCGTTGCAGTCAAGAATGCGACACCGGTTACGCTGATCGCCGAGGGAAGTTATGGCATGCGTATCTACCAGGCAGTGTTTCATCAAGGAGAAGCCGACTTCTCCTTATCAGGAAAAGAAACACAACAGTCAGGAATGGTGATGCTGACCGCGTTGGTAGGGGAGGCACAAGGCAAAGCACATATGCTCATCGAAGCATCCGCGCCAGTAGAACCTCTTACACCCCTTGTTGGGGCGCGGGCAATCATCGCCGATGCGGATCATTGGAGTATGACGGTTCTTGTTCCCTTTGATGTCTATGGCAATCCTGTGATGGAGGGCACAAAGCTTGAAGTGCTCATTGTACATCCTGACAATCGGTTGGAGACAAAACTGCTTGTCATCCGCAATCTATTAGCATGGACGCGTGTTTTTAGCGGTATCGAGGCTGGACGGACCTCAATTGTAGCACGTATCGGGCAGGTGCATGGCTTCGAGGGCACGTTGTTAGAGGTTGCGGGATGGCCTGTGCCCTTCGATGTCTCTGCCGATCCACAGCCACTTGCAGCCGATGGGAATCTTGTCACGACGCTATCCACTGCGATTATTGTGGATAAATTTGGGAATGTTATGCCAGATGGTACGTTGATCACCTTTGTTGTACAGGCTCCCGATGGTACCACTAGCACCATTCCAGCCTATACGATTGATGGAAGGGCAAAGGCATTGTTCCAAGCACCAATAGAGCCTGGCAACTATACCGTGCAAGCAACAGTGCTTGGTGTTACGAGCCACAAGACCGTATTGCAATTTACTGCTGGCCCCTCGGTCAACATATTCACTGTTTCGGTGCAGCAAGATGCAAAAAATAATGGGTACTTGCTACAGGCCGGTCCGATGCTTGGCTCACTGGGACAGTATATTCCCGATGGAACGCCGATACGCTTCGTTATTGTGAATGCAAACGGACAACAGCAGGAACTGGATAGCATCTCTGAAGCAGGTTATGCCCAGATCGAGTTACTGTCAGTACAATTCCCAAAGGGAAAGTATACAGTACACATCTTTGTCGGTTCCCAACAAGTCACGCATACAGTGCTATTGAGGTAAGACGTAATGCCAAAGCATGTGGTGAAACGACTTCTATGGTTCCTACTGCTCCTTATAGTGGTTGGCGGCTTCTGGGAGTTATTTGTTGGAGTCGATGCCCTTACACTGTATTATCAGCAAGACAGTGATCCAGGTTCCGCGCTCAATATTGTGCCAAATGTACCGCTAGACCTGGACGTGCAACTGAATTGGCTGCCTGATGATGCCGATACAGGGCGCTTGCTGGAGCCCGCAACACGTACCGATATTCAATCGTCCTACTTACGCGCGTGGCTTCAATGGAATATTTCATTGCTGAAAAACAAACCATATGGCCTAGAAACCTACTTTGTTGGTCCAGCACTGGCTGATGTAAGTAATGCTATTAACGCTAGTGCCGCAAAAGCGTGGCTAATAGAGCAAGCTGACCTTACACATACGCTCCAGCTACACTTTTACTCTGCTGATGGCTCTATCGTAGCCTTTACTGATAGCAACGCGACGGTGGTCAATATCGTACATAACAAGAGTGGGGCTGTTGTCTACGTTGGACAGACAACAGAGGTCTATCAGGTGGTGATGTTTTTAGAGGATGGAAACTGGCGTGTGCGGCACTGGGTGCAAGACAAGAGTCAGAATCTGGATAGCCTTGTCGCACCATTAACGACACCTTCTGGCTTTGTAGGGAAAAGCCCAACTACTTCTGCTTTACTGCTGAACACACAACCGTTTCACATCGCGGGTATCAACTATTATCCAAAAGATAGTTCATGGGATCACTTCTGGACCCGGTATAATCCAAAGGTTATTGATCATGACTTTCATACAATACAAACGCTTAAGCTGAACACGGTGCGTGTCTTCATCCCGTTTGATCAGTTTGGAGGCTCTCACCTGGAAGATAATCCAGGGCAACAATTTACGCCCACACCCACTGCTACAAATAAAGATGCGCTGGTGAAGGACCCATTGGGAAAACTGAACGATTTACTGCAACGAGCCAAGCAACACCACTTGCATGTGATTGTGACGCTGTTCGACTTTCGATCAGACTACACGCTGCTTCACTGGCCTACGGCTGATCGACAACTGCAAGTGCTGCTTTCACGCTTTAAGAACGATCCGACAATTCTCGCATGGGATTTGAAAAACGAGCCAGACCGGGACTACCGGACTGCGGGTCAATACCTTGTCAATGCATGGTTGACACACATTGCCTATTTTGCGCGCAGCTATGATTCACATCATTTGCTGACTATAGGTTGGGCTACACCACAGGGAGCACAAGCGCAGATACCGCTTATTGATTTTGTCTCCTTTCACTACTACGCGCCCGCGCAAGAACTGGCTAATGCATATACAGCTCTGCGGATGATGCACCCCCACGTACCTATTGTGCTAGGTGAGTTTGGATTGCCGACGTGGAATAGCCCCTTCTTTCCAAATGGACATACGGAGGCAGAGCAGGCTACTTATTATGCTACCATTTTGCGCAGCTTAAGAGAAACTGATAGCGCAGGGTATTTATCCTGGACGCTCTACGATTTTGGATATGTGCCGTCCAATGTAGGGGGGGCATTGCCGTGGCAAAAGGGTCCGCAAAAAGCGATGGGCATCTTCGATAGCAATGGCAGACCCAAACCAGCGGCACAATTGCTCCCTCCCGGCGCAAACTTGAATACCCCTAGGATTTCGGTGTGGGAGCAATTCGTTAAACCGTTTTGGGTGATGATGTCTTGTGTGTGTGTGGTGAGCATCGCCATAATTATGTATATTCGAAGGCGTAGGTTGGTCCAACGGATGCACCGGTAAGAAGCCATTCTTTATTGTGAGTGCGATTCCTACCGGTCCAAGGATTATGTCCTGTGTGCATTGAGGGTGCGAGCAGGATGTGACCAATACTGTCCCTACATTGTGATTTTGTATTCTATAGTGCCTGTACTGGTCTCCCCTGGATGAACTTCTAGCAGGTGGGCGATGTCGTTGTGGCCCTGAGCGTGGAGATTGACGGCATCGGCGGAACAGGTTTGGTGTTCGAGGCAGAAGAATGGGCCACCGGCTTCGAAGGGGGCAGTAAATATGACGGCATGTGTGAAGTCGGGTGATGCTGCTATGTGAAGGGCCATACCTTGTTCCTTGTACTCAATGATGGCGCTCTCATGAGTGTGTATGCCTGTGTAGGTATGATCTAGCTTTAACTGCGCGATTGGCATCGGTTGGCGCAGGTC
This sequence comes from uncultured Ktedonobacteraceae bacterium, assembly GCA_964242555.1. Classification (GTDB taxonomy): domain Bacteria; phylum Chloroflexota; class Ktedonobacteria; order Ktedonobacterales; family Ktedonobacteraceae; genus JBBQVS01. The sequence goes on along the minus strand of CAXTCR010000003.1, from coordinate 14,997 downwards.
GAACATCGCGTACATGATACCGTCGACTGAAAGAACTCGGCCTGTGGGCAGCAGGCTATTGTCCGTTTCCATAACGGCATCAGCCAGCAGCGTCACATGCGTATTTTCTTTGCCAGATAGGGTTGAGAAATACGGGTGCAGCGAGAAGCCGAAGGGCATATCCTTTGAGCCGTGATTAGAAACAGTATAGTTGATGCTTACACCATCGTTGCTAAGCACGTAGTCCAGGGAAAATCTGCTCTCGAAGGGATAGGACTTGTAGAAGGGACTGTGAGGAGTAACGTCGATATATGTTCTGACGCTTACGGAGTCCTGTGCGATTACCGGTTTCTCGTACTGCCACTGTTGATTGAACACGAGACCGTGGACGAGATTTGGGTCATGATGAGGTACTTTTACGTCGGCAAGCGAGTATTCTTGACCCCGATAGGTGTATTTTTTATCCTTAATTCTGCCAGGCAAGGGCCAGAGCACGAAATTGCCGGTAAAGGCCCTACGCTTAAGCAGGTCTGATTCGCAGTAGATAATGTCGTGTTCTCCGATCCGAAAACGAAACATGTTGCTCCCGAGATCAGGTGCGATGCAAACGGTGATGTTGCGCTTCGGGTCGTGTGTATCTTCGTGGGTGAGTGTGATAACGGTTGAGGCGATTTCTGGGTCTGTTTCTATCGCTGCGTTAAAAGGGCTATTGTGTGGTGTTTGGGATGTCATTGCAGCGTCCGTGCCGTTTCCAGAGGTCATGTTGTGGCTTCCCCTTTCGATCTGATGCTTAACATTACCACTTGATGGGCACGAGGTCAACGTCTTCTGTTACATGGTTTTTGGGTGAGTTCTAGTATAGAGTTGTTCACCACTTCCAACTAGTAGTCTTTGCCCTTATCCTTGGGCCGTCAGAGAAAAAGTATTACACACCCTTTCGCATTACCGCCCGAACCAGTCGAATCTCGTCGAACGAATAGTCGTCACCCAGGAAGTCTTTGAGGGGGCGTAGGGCACCATCGCCGAACTGCTCGATGGCGTCGACGATGTTGTGGTAGTGACCTTCGGGTATCAGGGGCATGATGTCTACCGGTTCGCCGGCCTCGATGAGTTCCGCGATGTGGTTTGTGATTGTGCTTGGCGCTAAGCCGCGTTCGGTTGCGATTTCTTCGATGCTCAAGCCTTGCTGGTAGAGTGTTAAAGTTTGCAATCGGGTATGCGGAACGAGAACTGCAGGAGGTTTTGCGGCAATACTTCTCTTGGGAGCAATTTCAGGTGTTTGCTCCATTGGAATAGTGTGTTGTTCGCAGTAGGCCCGAATCTCTTCCGTAAAGGTTGTAAAGTATGCGTCTAGCTTGGTTTTACCGACGCCTGAAATCTGCAAGAACTGTTCGCGCGTTTGAGGGCGCTGTTCGGCCATGCCTTGTAGGGCAATGTCAGAGAAGATGACGTAGGGGGGAACACCCTGATCGTCGGCCATCTGTTTGCGCAGGTTGCGCAGATGCTGGAAGAGGCGGGCGCTTTGTGGGTCAAGAACTTCTTGTTGATCTGCCTTGACCTTCTCTTCTTTCTTCGGTAAGGCCGGCATCTCGAAGGTACACTGTTTGCGCAGAATTTCGCGTGAACGGGTATTCAGGCGCAGGATCGAAAGTTCCTGGATGACATCTAAAAATCCCTGTTGAATTAAGGCATTCCCAAGGCGCTTCCATTCCTCGATGCTGTACTCTTTGCCGATGCCGTAAGTTGAGAGCTGATCGTGGTTGAAATCGCGAATCTTTTTATTGTTCGAGCCGCGGAGTACGTCGATGATGTGCAGCATGCCGAAGCGCTGTTCGGTGCGACCGACACAGGATAGGAACTTTTGCGCGTCAATCGTGCGGTCCTCCATTTCGATGGGGGCGAGGGCGCGCAGGCAGTTGTCGCAGTTGCCACAGTTTTCCTCCTGCCAGACCTCGCCGAAGTAGCCCAGGAGGATGCGGCGGCGACAATCGCGGCTATCGCAATAGGCGCATACACGATTGAGTTGCTGGCGTGCGATAAGCTGTTCTTGCTCGCTTACCTTCTGGTCAATGATGAACTCGACTTTGATGCGGTCGCTGTAGGTGTAGTACAGAATACATTGGGCGGGTTGGCCATCGCGTCCGGCGCGGCCAGACTCCTGGTAATAGCCTTCGAGACTGCGCGGCAGGTCGTAGTGAATAACGGCACGTATGTCGGGCTTGGCGATGCCCATGCCAAAGGCAATAGTTGCCACCAGGACGGGCATGTCGTCACGGATGAAGCGTATTTGATTTTCCGTGCGCTGCTCGTGCGTCATACCCGCGTGATAGGGCAGGGCGCGAACGCCATCGTGTTGTAGGGCCTCGCTGATCTGATCGACGGTTTTGCGACTCTGACAATAGATAATCACGGATGCATCAGGCATTTCGCGCAAGAACTCGACGATCTCGCCATAAGATGATTTACTTTTGGGGCGTACTTCGTAGGTCAGGTTGGGACGGTTGAAGCTGGCAATATGGATGTGGGGATCACGTAGGCGAAGCTGGGTGAGAATATCTTCACGCACGCGTTCGGTAGCAGTGGCGGTCAGGGCTTGCATTGGTACAGTTGGGAAATGATCGCGCAGGCGTCCGATCTGGCGGTATTCGGGACGAAAATCATGGCCCCACTCGCTGACACAGTGGGCCTCGTCGACCGCCATCAATGAGATGCCGATGTTGTCGTGGGCGTGCTCGAGCAGGGTCAGGAAACTTTCGCTCATCAGGCGTTCGGGGGCGACGTAAACCAGCTTGAGGTCGCCATTGAGTAGGGCACGTTCACGTTGCGAACGTTCAACAGAGCTGAGCGTGCTATTGATGTAGGTGGCGGCGATACCATTTGCTACTAAACGATCCACCTGATCCTGCATGAGGGCGATCAGGGGCGAGATAACGATTGTGACGCCAGGAAGCATCAGGGCGGGGAGCTGGTAGGTCAGCGATTTGCCGCCGCCCGTTGGCATAAGAATAAGCGCGTCACGTCCGGCCAGCATATGCCCAACGATATCCTGCTGTCCGGGCAGAAAGGTATCGTGGCCAAAGTGTTGTTTCAGTGTTTCTTCAATAGTAGTGGTATTCAATTTGCGATATTCCTCAAAAATAGAGTGACTGTACCGCCAGCTATTGTAGCGTATATGTGTCCAAAGGGCAACAAACGAGTAGGTACTCAAATGTATAAGATGTATGTTGTATGACATGACAGGGGCAAGCCGCAGTCACTACTATACACCAGAAGCTACGTAATTAGGGATGTAGGTATGTTGCATGACAGGAACGCAGAGAGGTGACATGAGCAAGCTGTGGGCGTGTTTACCTTGTGCATGAATGTAGTACAAAAGGCCGGTAACAGTGGTATTCATAATTCTCATAATAAAATTTTATAAGAGAAATAACTTGAAAGAATAATATTTCTATGCTACACTTAGTTTGCATAAGAAGACTGTCTCCTTGTTTCTTGAGAAGAGAGGAATCCTCTATGCAACGGAATGCGCGAAGTTTCCGAACAGTTTTATTTACCTTTCTTAGTCTTGTCGCGTTGCTTGTGGCCGCGTGTGGTGGTGGCAATAATCAGACGGCGCAAACAGTAGGAAAGGCTTCAGCAGACAAGCAAATTTTCATCCTCCCAATCAGTGGGTACTCGGATATCGCAACATTTGATCCTGCACTTTCCACGGACATCTCTGCCATCACCGTTGATAACCTCATTTACACAGGTCTTGTCCAACTTGACGATCATTTGCAGGTACGGGATGAACTCGCGGCCTCGCATTCGCTAGGGGCAGACGGTTTGACGTGGACATTCAAGTTAAGGCCAAACCTAAAGTTTAGTGATGGGACGCCGCTTACCTCGGCGGATGTTGCGTACAGCATAGACCGTGCTCTTTCGCCAAGCCTTAACTCACCGGTTGCGCCTCTATATCTCGGTTTGCTAAAAGACTCGGATAAGCGTAGTGCAGGGACAGTAAAGACGCTCATAAATGATAGCATCCTGACTCCCGATCCTCAAACTGTGATTTTGATTACGAACAAAAAAGCAGCATATTTCTTACAGACGTTGACGTACCAGACATCATATATCGTGGAAAAAAGCATGATCGACAAGTATGGCAACAACTTCGCGGACCATCTGAGCGAGGGTATTGGCGGCGATGGTCCTTTTAAGGTACAAAAGTATGATCGTGGTAAGGAAGTTGATTTCGTTCCTAATCCCAACTTTTTTGGTACGCCTCCGCAGGTAAAAAAGGTAGTCATTCCTATTTTTAGTCAAAACGACACAACGTACAAGGCATATCAAGCCAATCAGGTTGATCAGGCCCCTGTGTCATCGTCGCAGTCGGCTGATGCTAAATCACTCCCTAACGGACAGTATCATCAGGTGCCTCTGCTGGAAGTTCAATTCTACACGATGAACTATCTGGTTAAACCATTTGACAATCTTAAGATACGTCAGGCGTTTGAGTTAGCATTAAACAAAGACCAGATTGTACATAGCATTTACAAAGATACCGTTATTGCCACCAACCATATGGTACCAAGTGGGATGCCCGGCTATAACCCAAACTTGACCGAGCCACTTAATACAAAGGGTACAAGTGGCAATGCTCAACTGGCAAAAAGTCTTTTCCAGCAGGGACTGCAGGAGGAAGGTTTAACGCTTGCCACGTTACCTACGATTACTCTAACCACCTCTTCGCAGGGAGCGGCAGACGCACGAAATGAGTTTGCTGTTGCTCAACAAATGTGGAGGGATGCGCTGGGCGTGAATGTGCGCATTGAAGATGTAGATATATCAAAACTGATTACGGAACGTAACAATGCGCTCAACAATCCCAATGGTTTGCAGATGTGGGCATTATACTGGCAGGCCGATTATCCTGATCCGCAAGACTGGTTGACGCTGATCTTTGGCAAAGGATCATCAAAGAATGGCTTGAACTATGGTCAGAACAAAGCCTCGTTTGCAGTTAAGCAGCAGGCCAATCAGCAATTAATGGAGCAGGCAGATAGCAATACGGATCAGGCAAGCCGCTTACAGCAGTACAACGAGGCGGAGCAAAATCTGGTCAACGATGTCGCGTGGATACCTAGATATCAAGCCACAAATGTTTTTGCGCGTAAGCCCTGTGTTGTTGGGATTACCGATAACGCGCAAGAGTTTATTCCGCAGGACGACTGGGGTGGTATATACATCTCGACAGCGACGCCGTGCGCTGATGCTAGCCAGTATAAATAGTATATGAAGCGACCGATGTATCATGTCTTTGCCGCGTTTGGATATGGGAACAAGGACGTGATACATCGGTCCCTACGAGTTTGCCCATCTTCGTAGGAACCGTTTTCGCAGGACCTACGTTGGAGAGGATGGATCATCGCTCACAGGACAGGTGGACGAAGGGAGAGCCAATGAATTGGCCGACGCGGACGCCGTGAACGTGGTCCCTACGAAAGCGGTCACAGCAACCTTGTCAATGTGCTACGCGCGAATCCAGCGCGGTTGGATGGTTTCGATTGGCGCGTCGAACAGGCTGAGCTGTTCTTCGACGCGGAAGAGCTGATCGAAGTCTTCGGGTGTGAAGGCTTTGCGGAGGCGAGCGGCGTAGGAGGTGACGAGGACGCGCAGGTAGTGGTCAACGTCGTAGTCGCGGCGGTTCGCGACCTCCTCGCGTAAGGAGGACGGGCTATGCTCTCTCGTTTGGGGTTCGTTTTCCTCGGTGTTGTCCCAGTCGTTGCTCATCGCGGCTTCCTCGGCCTCCTCTGGCAACCAGACGTATTTTTTCGATTGGGCGCGGTAGAAGCGCACACGTTCACCTGGATACCAGCGTGTACGACCAGCGTTCAAGAGGGCCTCGTATTGTGGTTCGGGATGTGTGGCGCGTGACGCTGCGTAGGACTCGGGCGTTTTCGAGAGCCGCACTCGTGCACCCACGTCGGACGCTGGTAGGGCACGGGTACGTAGGGCAATCGCTGTGTCTACATATGCCTGTCGTACTCCGGGGGTATCGCCGAGCATTGCGCACTGCAAAGCCTGTCGTAGAAAGCGTTCGCCGAATGGCTCAGCGCGACTCGAACGCAGGGCGACACCGTGCACGATGAGCCTATTTTCATACGTCAGGAGGGCATAGTTTTTGACCTCGTGACTCAACATTGCCTGATAGCGACCCTCGTATTCCAGGCGAATGCCAGCGGGCAGTTCGGCACCGATCTCCTCGACGACGGCGCGTTCCTGTGCCTCCGTCCAGCCCGCTGGGACCGAGAAATACACACCATCGGTATCGGCCTCGATAAGAGCCATACCACGTGCGCGTAGTGCCTCAAGGACTTGTGTGAGTATCTCGCGGCCACGACGTGTGACCTCATCGGCGGCGCGGCTATCGGCGAAGAGTGCCATTGTGCCAGCGCCCATGTAGCCGTAAGCCGCGTTGATCAAAATCTTCATCGCTGCCTGCGTCGCGGTATGATGATTGGCTTCAACCGAGGCGGGAGAGGCTGTACGTGCCGCGGCTTTATGAGACAGACGAAGGTCTGTCAACAGGCCCAAGACGTGTAACAGAACGCCGAGACGATCACACGCTGGTCCAATCTTGAAGGTGCGCATCAGGGAGGGATAGAGCGAGGCGACATCAGCTTTAACGACGTGTTGTGCGATACCGGTTGCCAGCAGGTACGCGGCACCGCCCTCGTGCATCTCGCCGCTACTGTTCTTGCTCGATTGCCGGGGCAGGGCCGCACCTGCACGAAGGTAGGCTCGGACAAGAATGGGTTCGAGAATGCCCATAGCAGGACCAGCAGAGGCGAGACGCTCATAACGTCGTGGGGCCATGCTCGCCAGCGCGAATGGTGCGCCCTGGAGACGCTGCGATAGGCCATCGACTTCGTTTACGTCGTCGAGAGCGTAGTGTTTGACGAGGTCGGGTTCGCGGCGATAGGTATCGAAGATCGCCGCGCCCTCAATGTAGACGCGTTCGGGTGAGGCGATGCCAAAGTAGCGCGCCACCTCTTTGAGGCGATGACCGGGCATGTCGCGCACCACAAAATCGTGACGCCGGACGGAATCGAGAGTGTCAATCAGTTCGCGCCCCCCTACACTATAGCGCACACGTTTGCGCGCTTCGGGTCCGATGGCAAGCGTCTCCTCACGTCGCTCAAGGCGTGTTGGGCCACCCTTACGTCCCAGTTCTAGCGGTATGCCTAAGCGAGAGGCACGCTCTTCCAGGAAGAGCAGGTCGAAGCCGAAGAGATTGTGGTTTTCGATGACATCAGGGTCCCGCTCTCGAATAAGCGCGCAAAGATTGGTGATGAGTTGTGCCTCGTCATCGGGATTAGGGGCTTCGAGAATGGTGGCGAGGCCGCGATTATCACGGAGGGCGATAAGGAAAATGCGACCGCGATGTGGGTCGAGCGCGGTTGTCTCAAGGTCAAACTGGAGCCTGTGCAGGTTGTGATATGTCAGGCCACGAAAGTAGACGCGCCCGGTAAGCATAAGATATTGTTCGACGGGACCGACGCGATAGTAGTCGTCCGACAGTTCGTTGAGGCTTGTGATTTTGCGACCGAGGCGGCGAGAGGCGCCAGCGCATAACGTGCGTTCGAGAAAGCTGCCGTCGCGGGCCGAGAGCAGGTAGCGATAGGTGTCGGTGGGACCGTCCAGGACGCGATAACTCACAAGGCTACTGCCTGCACCGGGTGCATCTGCTGGCAATAATGCGGGCCCCAGACTCTTGAGGTCTTCCAACGTGGCAGCAAATAGCCACGGACGAAAACGTTCCTCGGTGCATACTACCCGTTCACCATGCGCGTGCTTAACGCGTTGCCATACAAGTGCGCGTCCATCGCGAGACGCCCAAACTGAGACGATACCAGGAGTGGGTTCCCAACCGAAAAGATATTCGTCCTGTGCTTGTGGCGATGGTGGAGAAGCTAGGATAGACATAACACTCCTGACAAATTTAGAACAAACGTTTCTTACAGTGTAACATATTTTTGCTCGCTTTACGCTTGAAGAGAAACGCTAAAAAACGTGCTTGACCTGCACTATCTGCCGCCGGTGATAGAGTTGCCACCAGACAATATGTATGGGATATGTGTGAGTATAGTGGTTCCTACAAGTGTTTCGTCCCACGCGGTACAGGTGAAATTCGCCCAACGTTTGAAGAGAAGAAGATAGAGAATTGAGGGGTCAGGCCGAATATGTCGACCTGACTCCTGGTGATTGTACCATTTTTCCGCTACACATAGTGTAGAGCATGGTTGTGGGCGAGTATGGAGTGACATGCTTAGAGGCGGCGCGCCAACCGCTCGATCGTATCACAAATCAGTTCGGGCAGTGTGCCGAACGAATAGGACATGAGGACGCCTTCGTTATGCTGGTGCGCTCCCTGTCCGTAGACGCCGAAATCGACGACTGGTATGTGTAGCTTTTCGATCGTCTCTAAGGGCAAATAGTATCCACCTGTTGCCTGTGTCGCTGGCTCTCTCCAAACGGGCATATTAGATTTCAGCAGGGACGTGTTGACGCTGGAGTCCAGACATAAGTAGCTCAAGTCGCTCAGGTACGGAAAGAATTCTTGCTGCACAAGCGGCACATCGTGATGGGCAGTCATAAGCTCCGCAATAGTTTCGCGAAGTAGTCCCTGTGGCGCGGAGACATGCGGGTAGTATGGAGGGGAATAGTAGATGACTGTTGCTGGTCCCTGTCTACCACTGAGGGTCCAGAGGGTGTGAACGAGGTGTAGGCTGCGTTCCCGCGAATCCATTGTCGAGGGTAAGCGTTCCCACTGATGTTGCAACTCGCTCGCCACCGACTGTTCTCCGAGGCGCTCGACCATTTCTGAATAAAGTTCTGCATAGGTCAACACGCTGCCTATTCGTGGTCGGGGGTCAGCTTCTTGTACGTCTGCGAGTGCGCGCCAGTGAGCCTCGGTCTTGTCGACGCGCGTCAATACCTCTGTCATTGAGGTTGTAGCGTAGTGACGCAGGCGCTCCAACAACTGTTCGGGAGTAGTAGTAAAGGTCAGGACATTGAGGTAAAAATAGGCCGTGAGTGGAATTTGCGTATTGTAGTGTGTTTTGAGATCGGTCGAGCGCAACGTCACCGGAGGGGCGGTCACTTGTCCCGCTACTACATCACACAACTCGGCATTCATGCTCACTGAGCGGATAAGTTCGGCTGCGAGCAAGTTGGCGTCGAGTCCCTGGAAGGGCGTACCCACATGAGACTCGCGTCCAATGCATAAGAAGCTGGGCAGAAGCTTACCAACGGTCCCTGTGTAAATATAGCGATGGGGATCACCGGTATATTGTGAAGTCGTCACATCGGTGTTAATGGCGCCAATGTAGTTGAGATCGTACTGTTCGCGCAGGTGTGTGAGCAGGTGTACAGCTTGCATGATGCCTGCTGACTCATTTTCCTCGTCTGGCGTCGCTATAAAGAGGATTGAGAGTGGGATATCTGGTGCGCTGCGTGCGAAGTGGCGCGTAAGGGCGATATTGACCGCGACCCCGCTTTTCATATCAGCGGTACCGCGTCCAAACATCCAGTCGTCCGGGTCTGTGCCCTGGAGTACTGGACCAAGTTCCGCGCTTTTAAGTTTGAGCATATCGGGATCGAGCGCGTACGGCTCCAACGTGCCGTAGTCCTGTATGCCGACTGTATCAAAGTGTCCAAGCAAAACAACCGTTGCTTTGCTGCGTCCTTGTAAAAAGGCATAGACGTTTTGGCGTTCAAGGGGATCGTGTTCGATCGGATTCAGGCCGGCTTGCGTGTAGGTGTGCTCGGCGATATCCTCATTGAGCAAGGTAAGGATTGCTCTGGCAGTGTCGCATTCTCCTTTGCTAGGGCTGATACTCGAAATGTTTGTGAGCAACTTTGTGTAGCGCCGCACATCCTCGTACCATGTCTGCCTGCTGTGTGTTTGCATAACCACTCCTGTTCGGATAAATAAGGACGCCTCTTCCCATGATGCGCTCATTATACTCTACAACTGTATGCCGTGCTGAGTCTCCTCTTGCAAAAAGTGTACCCAGTGTACAAAACTGGTGAGACATCCGCATATATCTCCGTATATTACACCATCAGGTAAACGCATATCGCGGTCCCGATACGAACGCAAGCCGCATACACTTATCTGTGTACTAGAGGAGGTCAACCTTTCATGCAATTGTTTACGCACACAAGGAAACATCTTGCCGTCCTTATCTTTTGTCTCTTGACGGCGATGTCGCTCTTGTTTTCGGCCTGTGGTAGCGCGAGTTCTGGTGGAGGTAGTGCCACGCCCACTATCAAGGCGAGCATCGCGCCCCCGACGAATCTTATTACTCCGGGCACGCTTACCGTTGGTAGCGATACTACGTATCCACCGCAGGAATTTTTGGACACGACGAGCAACAAATACACGGGATTTGACATAGACCTGATAACTGAGATGGCGGCGCGTATGGGTCTGAAGCCGAATATTGTCAAGACAGACTTTACCACCATCATTGACAATCTTACCAATAAGCGTTTTGATGTAGTCATTTCGGCTGTTACCATCAATGATGACCGTAAGAAGAAAGTTGATTTCATTCCCTATTTCAATGCAGGTGAGTCCCTGCTTGTACAAAAGGGCAATCCAATGAATTTGAAATCGGTTACGGACCTATGTGGACTCAATGTAGGCGTGCAGAAGGCAACCGTTGAGCAGGATGATTTGACGGCGGCGAGCAAAGACTGTGTAAGCAAGGGCAAGAAGCCGATCAGCCTGACCATCCTGGCGAGCCAGACGGATGTTGTGCAGCTGCTGGCCAATAAGCGCGTCGTCGCGACCTACCAGGACTCGCCCGTCACTGACTACTTCAACAAACTCAACCCAGGAATGTTTGAAGTTGGTGGTTCGGTCGTAAACGCAGCCCAGGAAGGTATTGCGGTCCGTAAGGGCGAGACCAGTATGTTGCAACCTTTACAGGCTGCCTTTAACGCTGTGAAGTCGGACGGCACGTATACCAAGATTGTAGAGAAGTGGGGTGTGACGAGTGGAGCACTCGCGATGGTTGATCGCAGGGTAAAACTCGTTTAATATGCTGATGTTGTAATAGTTTAGTAGAAGTAGAGGGTCCAGCAGGTATGCGCCGCTGGACCCTCTACTTCTACTAAGCTACATAAATTTTCCGACAATTTGCGTCAATGTAATTGTGTTTGCACCTTTAAAAGATGTGATTGAGAGGACAACGAGGGCTTTGTTAACGGGGTTGCCCAATGTATCGAAGAGGATGCGCCCGCTCACTCCTTGGTATGGTGGTAGATTGTTGTGGCCTAGAGCTAGCAGTGCACTACAAACCTGTGGACCAGTGATTGTGCCTTTTATCGTGCTGACTGAGTGTATTAGAACACGTAGGGCATCATTTGTAAGGATAGCATTATTTTCCGGTGCGGGCGCGTTCAAATTGGGGTCGGAAGAGCTTTGAAATGTTGTTACCCAATCGGCAAAAAATGGTGGTTGTTTATCCTTTGGAACGCCGCTAAAGGTCCATTCGTCGTGATGGCCAAAGGCAGAAAAGATCAAACGACGCATATCTTGTGGATACGACGCGGCTAGCTGTGCGTCTGCGTTCTTTCCCTGACCAAGTAGCAGGTTTGTGGCCAATGCGTCACCGCCAAGCACATGGAGCTGAGCAGTTTGAGGGTACAGAAAGGTATTGCGTGCTACTTCGCCTACGGCGTGGGCGAGACGTACTCCATCAACATCGAAGCCGGCGATAAAGATCAGGTCCGCGTTTTGCTTCAGCGCGCCATTGACGATTTTCTCGTAATCTGTCACGGAAGTCTGGGATGTGGTGAAGGTATTGGCCATTGTCGTTGCGCCAAGAGCTTGCACACTCAGGGCAAAGGCATTAGCAAGCGAGACGCTATATGCCTCGGTTGGGTCGCGCAGCACGAGTATTTTTTTCGCGTGTAGTTGTGAGACCGCCAGTGCACCCAATGTTTTCCCTTGTTGATCGTCGGGCGGATTGACGCGGAAAAAGTAGGGGCTACTACCACTTAATTGAACGCTAGACGAGGTGGGCGAGATCATAGGCAAGTGTGCTGATGCAATAATGTCGTGTGCAAGAATGGTTTGTGAACTGAATGGCCAACCTACAACGCCGATAATATTATCACCGTTGCCGGTTTTGAGAATGCGATTAGCAACAAATTGTGCCACAGTCGCTATATCCCCATGATTTGCGCCACAGCTATCGATGAAGATGCGTAGCTTTAAGCCATTCGGCAGGAGGTTATTTTTGTTGATCTCGCGTTGCGCGATAAACGCACCCTGCATATACGCGCGTGCCGCCAGCTGATCCACGACACCCTTGTCTATCGCAACGCCCAGGACAATTGTTACAGAGGGCGAACCACTTTGCAAGATGTGAATATTCTCGTTATAAATTTGTGCTTCGGCGTCGGTTGGATCAGCCAGAACCGTTTGTGTCAGCAGGTTGACCGCGCTCCCCATATCTCCTTTTTGCCAAGCCTGCGCTGCCTGTTGCTTTAGCTTAGTATCGGAGCGTTCATAGACATCCAGCGCGAAGCGGCCATCACTTAAGCCAATGCCCTTGGCGTTGAAGGTTTGTCCTTCCAGCAACAACTCCCGTTCCAACGCCGCCTGTTGTTGCTGTTGAGTTGTATTCCCGATGGTGGTGACATGGGGAGAGGACGAATTGAGCATGGCGAAAATAGCAGGAGTGAGTCCGCCAATCAGGAGCAGCAGAAGGCCGATGGCGACAATACCATAGGTCACAAGGCTCCTGCTGCGGCTTAACTCGTGAAGCTGTGAAGTTGTTAGGTCCAACTGTCTTACTGAGGGGGTGGGCCTAGTCTCTCCATGTTCTTGTGTTTGTGGTGGATATGTCGCGATCAGACGGATAAGGTCCACCTGCATATCGAGCGCACGGACGTAGCGTTGTGAGACCGAGAGGAACAATTCTTTGGCTAAAATCTCTTCCATGCGTCGCGAAATATGGGGATTGAGGCGGCGAACTGGCGGATAAAAATTTGTGGTTCGGTCAGGTAGATTGTAGTCAGTAAGCATGTGATGCATCACTGCCGCGACGGAAAAAAGGTCTGAGGCGGGACTACCCTGACTGCCACGAGCTAGTTCTGGAGCGTAGTAGTTGCTATTGCTCTGACGCCTATCTCTCATTGTTTCGGCATCAGTGAGAGGCAAGTTGACGAGCGCGATGTGTTGTTCATCGGGGCGAACAAGAATATTGTCTGGAGTGATGTTGCCGTGTACAAACTGTGGTTGCTGACGCGAAAAATAAAAGAGAATTTCGCTGAGTTGGCGACCAAACTCAGCGACCGTACGTTCTGGTAGGGTGCCCCCTTTTTGGCGCAAATAGGAGGAGAGGCTTATACCCTCGATATGTTGGAACACCACGTAGTATTTGTTATGTTCGCGAAACGCGCCCAAGGTGGTGGGGATACTGGGATGTTGTCCTAACTGCATCATGCGTGTGGTCAAAGTGCGCAGCAGCAGCTCCTGCTGAGAGATGTCTGCTGAAGGCAATGTAACTTCGCGTATTTCGACGTGCCCACGTTCACTTGAAATCAAATCAATTGCAAGCCATACAATACCATTCCCTACGGACACAGGGATTGGGTGTACAAGGCGATAGCGTCCTTGTCCAAGTAAGTTGCCCCCTCTTAATATGGGTGCTGTGATGGGCGAAGATGTGTTGTTGACGCGAGGTAACTCCGCTACGCGTACCGCACCTGTTGTGGTGCTATACCCGCATCGTTCGCAGCCTGCTCGATTAGAATAGTGTCCATTGCCACAATGGGGACAACTCATGAATGCCTCCAGAAATCCCCTGGTACAACACGTACTTCCCTAAGACACGTTGCCTGTACTTTATATATAATGCGTCAAAAGTGCGGTAGTAGAAAAGATACTAGTAAATATAGGCTATATTCTTTATAACACGCAGAAGACAACCGAATGCGTTACACCCGGTTGTCTTCTACTACGAAGTCAGTTACTCATATTGAGTACAAACCTGTGGGCCACCATTGATGCTCACGCAGGCGCGGGAGCGCTTTACTGGTGAGTAGACCATTCTTGACCAGGCTACAGGGCCGGTTAAGCCTTTTGTGCCGTATGCTACTCCGTCCTCACGTTGTACCAGGACAAGATAGGTTTCGTTGTTGTTGCCATCGCTGACGACACGGCCCCAGTTTGTGGCGCACGTTGGCGAATAGCGCAACTGGACCGTTACGTCGCCAGTAGTGACATACGTCACTGTATAGGCATCGTTTGAGCACCCTGACTGGGCGGGGTCAACGTTATTACACCCATCGCCTGAGCATGTGACCTGCCCTATCGTGCGCTGCGTAGTGTGAGCATATGCTGCTGGTCCCTGGACCTGCAGCGAAATGGTGGCGGCAAGTAGTGCAAAAAGAATGGCCGCCGAATACAAAAATAACCGGGTATGGCGCATGAACTTCCCCCTTTGGCTGCTCCATTGCTGTACGCAGCCCGTACATATTTGTAGGAAACGACGTTTCCCGCGCCTATTGTAACGCATCTTACGCTAATATAATAGGGGATACTTACGTTAGTCGTGTGCCCCAATCTCGACCATGCGACCAAGTAGTTTAAGCGTGATCCCTAATGCAAGAATTACAAGCGCGCTTACGCCTAGCTCAATCATTGCGCTCTGTTAAGGATGAGGAGTTACCCTCATCAACTCCTGCCTCATACTGTGTCATAAATGGCTCCTCAAAAAAATTTATGTGGTAGCAAGTGATAGGCAAGCAAATGAGGTACTATCATATATCCGGTGAGTTGTGTACAATGCAAAGGAAGAATTTGTATAGGAGAAATGCGTATGCCACGCTGGTTATACTTCTTACTACTTTTTGCTGTACTGGCCCCGATTCTAGACCTGCTGCATGTTCCACCACTTGTTCTGTTTATTATAGCTGCTCTGGGTATTGTTCCGCTAGCGGCATTAATTGGCG
>CAXTCR010000002.1:0-43286 GCA_964242555.1 uncultured Ktedonobacteraceae bacterium | reverse complement strand
CCGCGAATGTTATGCAGGCATCGCTGAGTGCTCGGTGTACGTCAAACGCGAGATGCGCAGACATGGAGCAGGAAAGATAGCGGCTGAAGCCATTATTCAAGCGGCTGAGGAAGCCGGGTTTTGGAAGCTTGTCTCGCGTGTGTTTGTTGACAACACTGCAAGCCGAGCACTGCTGCAAACGATACATTTCCGTGAAGTGGGTATCTATCACAAACACGCAAAACTAGATGGCATATGGCGCGACGTGGTGATTGTAGAACGACTTTTGCCTAAGAATATCGTATAATCCTACGGCAACTTCACCCCATCCAACAGCTTCTGCAGCACCTGCTGCGATGTATACGGATACGGATTGTCGCGCACAAAAATACGCGCCGTTGGGTGATCAAAGACGGAATAACTCTCATCGGCACCGCTATCATCGAGCGTGATACCAAAAAGATTTGGGTGATTCTGAAACTGCGCGGCGAGATGAAAGCCTAGTTGTCCACTATAGAGCAGTTGGTAGTAGCGAACCGTTAGAGGATAGCGATCAGGCAAGCGTGGGATCGATTTATCAAGCCGGTCGGTTGGCATAGTAATGGCATCGACCTGTGGCAAGAGACGCGCCAACAGTTGAGCCTTCGCCATCGTATCATCACCATATAAGTCCAATCCAGTAGTCGGCTGACCATCAAAACTTGTGTATGTCAACTGCGTGTATAGAGAAGGATCATGCCCATCAACGGCAATCGGCAAGGCATCATCCCACTGCTCGTACGTAAGCACCGAGCGCGGAGGCAAATTAGCATATATCCACCGAGACGCTTGAATGCGCGTATTTGGCTGACTATACACATTGAGCAATGCTAGACCCTGAAAGATAGTGCCACCTAGTACGAGCACCAGTGCTCCCACACTAAGCACTCGTAGAAGAGATACTCTATCTCGTATCTTCTTCACTTTACTATCCACCACGGGTACCGCACGATAGCTCCATGCAAGCCGAGTACAGGCTATCAGTACTGAAGCCGCGATCAGCGTTAAAAAAGGGTACAGCGGCAACATATAGCGCATGAACTTCACATAGAAGCCGCCCGTAATAATTCCATACGTGAGCACCCAGGATATCACAACGGACCAGCCATTAAAATCATTTCCCCTGTGCCGCACAATTTGAAAACCTAGCCACCCTATACCTACACAAATGGCAACCCCAAGCATCACCCCCATTCCCCAGAAAAACATGTTTTTCGCTTCATAGAGATAGGGAATCGTGCCAGCGAACTGACGGACATAGGGCAGGTCAAGCAAGCCACGCGCCAAATCACCCTGATCCGAAACCTGTTGTATAAAGTTCGGCATATCGAGCAGTGCGTACGGCTCAACTATAAGAAACACAATAACCGTTGAAAAGCTTGCTATCAGTAAAGAGGTAAGCGAGGTAAAGAAATCTTGCGTGCGCCATCGCAGCACTACTGCCACAATAAGCGGCACAGCAAGTGGTGCCGCGCTAGACTTTGTACCAAGCGCCAGACCATAGCCAAGACCTGCGAAGAGTGCCCAGCGTATCGGTTTTTCCGTATTGATCAGCGACACACACGCGTACATCGTGAGCACGACAAAGAACAGCAGCATGGTATCAACGGCATAGAAATGCGAGAGTTGTAGTTGTAGCGGCGTAAAGGCTACCAGAGCAGAGGCAAGTAATGCAACATTCCACGCATATCGTCTCCCCGGAGTGCTATCCTGTGTCACCTTCAAAGCAAGGAGTCCAGTAAAGAGCACAGTACCACTATCAAACAGTGCCGAAAGCACACGCCCCACAAGTGTGAGATTGGTAAAAGTCCCCAGCACCGGAAAGAAACGAGTGAGGATATTGCCTAATGAAGCGAGTAAATACAGTGGAAACGAACCATACGCAAAGAAGTGCGGGTTCAGCGGCGAGTGTACAGGGTCAAGAAACTGTGCCATGCTTGTAGGCCATGCTAGCACGGTCACGTGAAACATAATTTGTCGCTCATCAGGATGAAAGCTATTACCCGCGTCCCAATTAAGCCCATAGAAGCGGAGCACCAGAGCGAGTAATACAATACCCCACAGCGCAAGTGGTCGCCAGCGAATCACAACTTTCACAACGCGTCCTTAAAATTCTACATCCAAATATGCATCCCTAAAAACAAAGGGCACACTTCTCTCTACTATTTCTGCCCATAGTATAGAGATAGTCAGGACATAGGTCAAGCCTACAAACACATCAGGGGATGAGAAGCTGAGCTTCTCATCCCCTGATGCAATTATGTTATGGTACCCTAAACGCGTGATAACACTAATCTTTTCCCCACCACCCTAGGCGAGTTCGTTAATGACTTCACGTGCGCGGCTCAACGCCTCGCGTCGTACATAATAGTAGGCCCATAACCCTTTCTTACGACAATCCACGAGGCCAGCGTCGCGCAAAATACGTAGATGATGCGAAATCGTAGGTTGCTCCAAAGTAAAGCTTTCTACAATCTCAAATACACACACTTCGCCTTCGTGACGACTAAGTAGACTTAAAATACGTAAACGTGTTGGATCTGCCAAAGCTTTGAGCAGACGGGCTTGTACAACAGCCTCGTCTTCGTTCAACGTAGGTGCGAACTTTGGTGCGATACTGACGAGGCTCGCTTGCCGGCTTAGTACGCCAACTGCACTTGCTGATGTGGCAATAGGTGCCATTGTTGCTGTCGTTCTTTGAACATTACTCTGATGAATCGATGTCATTTTCTTCTCCTTCCATCCTCCCAACCGGATGCTCATCACAATATGTTTAGGGTAGCCTTTACTTCAAACCCCATTGGCTGAGGTCTTATCATCATTATACTAACACATGCAAATGTTAGAAGCGAAGGTAGTACTAACAGAGCACCAAGCAACTTCAAGTTTTGAAGTCGCCCGGTGCTCTATTGATCTTATCTCTTTAGGAACGTTTCTCTTCGTTGCGAATACTCAAGTGCAATTCCCGTAACTGCTTCTCTTCCACAGGCGATGGTGCATTCATTAACAGGTCCATTGCCGCCTGTGTTTTGGGGAATGCGATAACCTCACGAATATTGTCTTCGTCAGCCAGCAGCATCACAAGTCGATCAATGCCCAACGCGATCCCACCGTGCGGTGGTGCGCCGTATTCAAAAGCTTCGAGCATATGACCAAATTGCTCCTTGATCTGCTCGTCATCCAGCTTCATCAGTGAAAACACTTTGTGCTGGAGTTCAGCCACGTTTATACGCACACTTCCACCGCCAACTTCATAACCATTGCAGATGATGTCATACTGCTTGGCCCGAATGTGCAATGGGTCGGTATCCAATCTGTCGACATGGGCATCATCCATGCCTGAAAAGGGGTTGTGCTCCGCATCGTAACGCTGCAACTCTTCATCATAGTGGAACAGGGGAAAATCAACCACCCAGCAGAGCGCCATCTCGTTCGGGTCGATCAGATTTAAGCGCTCTGCCAATTTGATGCGCAGGCGGAACAGCACATCGTTACAGACCTTTGCGCTATCGGCAACGAACAGCAGTAGGTCTCCATGCTGGCCCTGAAGACGCTCAACAATAGCCTGTACCTCTTCGGGCGACATAAATTTGGTCAACGGCGACTTGATTTCACCCGAAGCACCAATAGCCAGCGAGACAAGTCCTTTGGCCCCATGGGTACGCGCGAACTCTGTCAGTTCATCCACTTCTTTACGCGAATAGTTCCCCGCCCCCGGCACACGGATTCCCTTGACCATTCCCTGATTGGCAAGCGCATTCTTGAAAACGCCGAAAGTGCCCATAGAAGCAAGGTCCGAAATCTCGACAAGTGGGAGATCAAAGCGCAGGTCAGGCCGGTCTATACCATAGCGGTCCATCGCTTGCTCATAGCTGATATGTGGAAAGGGACGCTCTTTGATCCGCTTGTTTGTCGTCGTCTCGATCAGTTGAACAAGCAATTCCTCGATCAACGACATAACATCCTTCTCCGAGACAAAGGTCATCTCAAGGTCAAGTTGCGTAAATTCTGGTTGACGGTCAGAGCGTTGGTCCTCGTCACGGAAACAACGGGCAATCTGGAAGTAGCGGTCTAGTCCACCAACCATTAATAACTGCTTCAATTGTTGAGGCGATTGTGGCAGTGCGTAAAACTCACCGGCATACAGACGACTTGGCACAAGGTAATCGCGTGCTCCCTCAGGCGTGCTCTTCATCAAAATGGGCGTCTCAATCTCTAAGAAGCCACGTGCATCCAGAAAATCGCGTATTTCCTTGACGACACGATGACGCCGTATGATATTGTCGCGCATGCGTGGACGACGCAGGTCAAGATAGCGGTATTTCAGGCGCAGCGACTCGTCAGGTTGCACGGCATCACTATTGATGGGGAAAGGAGTAGTACGAGAAGGGTTGAGTATCCCAATCTCCTGTGCGGCAATCTCGATATCGCCTGTACTCAACTGCGCGTTCTCGGTTCCTGATAAGCGGCGCACAACGGTCCCTGTCACCTGCACTACATACTCTGAGCGCACCTCAGAGGCAATCCGATGTGCTTCCGGCGACCGTTCAGGATCACAAATAACCTGTGTCAAACCATAACGGTCACGAATATCGAGAAAAATTAGGCCGCCATGATCGCGGCGTCGATTTACCCAGCCAGCAATTGTTACTTGCTGGCCCACAAAATTGTTATTTAGCTCACCACACGTATGCGTGCGGTAATGAACTTCAAGACTCACTTGAGAAACTCCTTAATGATGATTACTAGACTTGCTTGCCAAAGCTGACAAAGAAAGCTGACAAAGAGGGATAAACCTACTTTAACATACAATGTCTAGCTCTTCATTAAGAGGCACAAGTAGCGCTGGACGACATATTGATAGTGATGAGGGTACGTACATCTTGACTGGCATCGTTCTGAGCAATGAAATACACAGAGGGCACTTTCGGGTCCTGTGCCAATCCCTTGACATTGGTAATCAGACGCGAGGAGGCGTATTGATGATCGAGTTTCATCTGCACAGAAGTTGTCGACGAAGTGGCTCCCTTGCCTACCTCAAAATCAAGCACACGATGATTAGCGGTATCATCCACGACATACAGATGGTTCGTGTTTCCTACCACTCCCGCCACAAGCAGCTTCGCCCCCACAAGCTGCAACGCTTGTAGAGATTGCTGTGTGTCGCTTAGAGCAGGCAAGCGGGTAGAAGGCGTAAAATCGTTCGCGCTAAACGGCAATGGCGTTGCAACACTCTGTGACACAGTAACAGAGACTGGCGGTTCCTGCGTTCCACCCGTGAACGTCAAACTCTGCACCCCTCCATCCTTTGTCAACAGAAAGAGTTGACGATTTGGAAACGCTGCGATACTGGCAATGGGCTTGGTTGAAATCGTAGCACTATTTTTCGGAGTCGCAGGCGCAAGTTTGTTTTTATTGTCTATCGTATAGTAGAGGATGGTCGCTGATGTCGGTGCGGCCTCTGAAGTTAACACAACATAGACATCATTTCCCCATGCCGTTAGCAACTGTGGTGTACTATCTTTCGCAGCACTCAAATCAATGGTTACAGGCGGGTTTGCCCCCTTTAACGCTCCAGAAGGGTCTGGTGTGTACAGCAAAAGGCTATATGGCGCCGTCAATCCTGTTTGCGCAATCGTACCGGTGGTAGCAAGTAGATGCGTCCCATCACTGGCAATGTGAAGAATTTTTGTGGTGCTTGAGGCAGGTGACGTGCTTTGTAAAGTATTGTTATCAGTGAGTTGATAGAGCGCGTTATCCTCGCCCAACACATAGGAGAAAGTTTTTGAACCATTGTCGCTATGAAGCGTAACAATACTGCTTGCCATGGCATTAGTGCCACCACTCTTAACAGCATTGGTTTGGGTGCTAGAACAAGGTAAGGTCGTAATCAGCGAGTGCGTATTGTAACTTGTAATCGCAGCCTTCGCCTCAGTCGTAAATTGACCTTGCAATAATCCCTGCACCTGCGTCTTCTGCGCGTCGCTTAAACTATTGTTCTGTAAAGCCAGTAGGACCGATTGTGCCGCCGAGAGATGCTGTAGTGCCTGCCCTGGATTATTATTCTGAAGATCGTTATGCCCCTGCGCAATAAGCGATTGCGCCTTTCTCACAGAGCCATCAAAGTCTGCCGGGCTATTGAGATGGAGCAGATAATAGATGCCACTACCAACAAGTGTAACGAGTAATAGGATGAACAAGAGGAGTGTTGGGTACACCAGACGAGAACGCTTGCCGCCAAAGAGTCGCAGAGCGGGTTGCGGCGCAGTTATGCTATCAGATGGATGAACAGAACCATTGCCCAACAAAGGCGAGGTATGCACACGTCCACTGCCGTTGGCAAGTGCTAGTTCCGGCGTCTGCGCATCAGTTAACGTAGGGTGATTAGCAATATCAAATCCATTGCGACGTGCCTGTGGTGGCTCCCATCCAACCTCCTGGACCCGTACAACAATTGCTGTGATATTATCAGGTCCACCATTCTCGTTAGCAAGCTCTATAAGGTGATAAACACTCTCCTGCGGGACATATTGATCCACAATAGCACGAATATCATCCTCGCTTATAAAACCAGAGAGGCCGTCGCTGCAGAGAACAAAAGAATCACCCTCCTCCAGTTCTTCCGCGAAAATATCTACCTCTACATCCGTCTGTGTTCCCAGACAGCGCGTAATCACATTGCGCTGTGCATGGGAGCGCGCCTGATCTTCTGTAAGCAATCCTGCACGCACTTGCTCCGCGACCCACGAATGATCCTGCGAAATTTGTTTCACCTGACCTTTACGCACAAGATATGTCCGGCTATCACCAACATTGGCAATATACGCGGTACTACCACGCAATACACCCGCTGCACACGTAGTCCCCATACCGCTACGCAGCATGTTCTCCGCCGCACGTTGCTGGATAAGTGTGTTTGCACGTTTGATCGCGTGTATGAGCGCTGTAACAATATCATCAGTATCTTCTTGATAATAGGCGTAACTGATAGTATCAACGGCAATTTCGCTCGCTACCTCGCCGGCTGCATGCCCTCCCATCCCGTCAGCAACAACGAAGAGTGCACCTTTTTTCATCATCACCTGTGGGTCTTTGGGGATGACATAAGCCATATTGTCTTCGTTGTGAGGACGTTTGCGACCAACGTCCGTTAGTTGCGCAACATCGAGCCGGAGTTGTTTGGTCAACACACTTTCTCCCGTACTTGGTATACCTCAGGCAGTCATCAAAACTTCAAGCTATAATACACTGACGCAGAGAAAAACGCAATGCACCCGCTATTTCGTGTATTGATAACCCTTCTCTCTTACTGTACTTCTCGTCCAAGAGTATACTCTTTCGTTTCACAGCATGCAAGCTACTTGCCTGTGGTACTAAAAATTCAGAACAAAGGCTCTATCATGACCACCGAACATGACAAAAATTTCTTCCAGCCTATCGACGACTCCGCTCACACTCTCGTCGAGACCCTCCACTCCACCATAAATCAACTCGCCTCACAACAGGAAGACACGCTCGCTTCCTTCATTCACTCCCTGTTACAACAGCATGGCTTCACGCCTCAATCAGTCGAAGGCCAGCCTCATCTCATCTATACAACATTTCCTGCCGAGAAAACGCAAACGCTGCTCCTCTTTAGCCCCTGCCCCACACACAAAAATCCTCTCGCTCGCTGGTTCACCTTCGTTACACGTCTCCTTACCTTTGCAGTATACCATAAGACTATAAGAAACTTAGAGATAAATATCGCATGGTTCATTGATCTCGGCACACCTAATGAGGAGCACGAACAGGGGATGCACTGGCTGGCAAAGAACACGAAAGGGGTACAAATTGCTGGTTGCCTATACGATATACCAGCACACGAGACAACTCTACCCACTCCCTATATCGCACTGGGAACAAAAGGGGCACTACATGTCGCTCTCGAAGTGGAAACAGCAGCTAATGGCCAGCACGTTTCCATTGGTGCAATCTTGCCCAATGCTGCATGGCGTCTCATATGGGCACTCAATAGCCTGAAAGATGCACGCGAAGAAATAGGTATCGAGGGCTTCTACGACACGCTGGTACCACTGGAGGATGAGGAAATAGCGTTGTTACAGAGTGTGCTTCCCTCCGAACAAGCGCTCAGACAAAAATTACAAGTACACGAGTTCCTACTACACCTGCACAGCTTCCAGCTCTTTTATACGTATCTCCTTCTTCCTACGTGTACTATTACAGGTATTGGTAGCGGAGATACGTCGGCCACGTTTCCACATGAGGCACATGCAAACGTTACGATAGAGCTTGTTCCAGAGCAAGAGCCAGAGGATATCCTTAACAAGTTACGCAAACACCTGGACACGCAAGGATTGAGGGATGTGACTATCAACGTTCTAATAAGGAGAAGTCCACAGCATACGCCACTCAACAATGCGTTCGCCCGCAACGTCTATAAGAGTGCATCTATTATATATGGAGAAAAGTTACATGCGTTGCCACTCATCCCTAACGTAGAGGCATACTATCCGTTGCAGTCATTGTTACAGATACCTGTTATCTATACCTGCACAAGCTACACAGGTGACGAGCTTTACGGGGATGATACAGTAGTTGACGAAACAAAAATACAGCAAGCGCTCACCAACAACATAAAACATCTAGCAATGATCATAGAAGGAATGACTGATGCATCTGACAGAACTCAATGAACACACATGGGTGCTTCAAGGCGGTGCCAATATCGGCATTGTCGCCTATGAGGGCCATTGTCTCATAATCGACAGTGGCATGGACAAGGATGCAGGGCGTGCCATTCTCAATGGAGTAAAAAGCCTTGGACTTACTCCTGTTGCCCTCCTTGTCACACATGCCCATGCAGATCACTTTGGAGGTGCACACTATCTTGTACGTCAGACGGGTCTCAAGGTCTATGCAACTCGTGCGGAGGCTTCAGTCATGTCTAGCCCAATGCTGGAACCTTTATACCTATTTAGTGGTGCGCAACCACCCCGAGAGCTTCAACATAAATTCCTGCTCGCCAAACCCTGCCTTGTAGATAACGTGCTCAGTGGAAACGAGACGCAGATAGAGAACATTCCTGTACATGTACGCTCTTTACCAGGACACAGTTTAGAGCAGGTGGGAGTTGCAATCGGCGATACCTTCTTTGTTGGCGATGCCTTCCTTACACCCGACATTCTTGATAAACATCGCATTCCGTTCTATTCAGATGTAGAGCTAGGACTTCTGACGCTTCACCGCTTGAAAGAACAGACTGAAGCGTTTAAGTATATAGTAGCAGGTCACGGAGAAATTTATACGTCTACAGAGCATGCGACCGCCGCGATTACATACATGGCGCAGCGGCTAGAAGAAATTTTAGCTCATGTACGCACATTCCTTGCGGACGGTCTCGGACGAACCCTTTCAGATGTGGTAAGTGAGGTTACACAAAAACAGGGCATAACGATTTCAAATATGTCTCAATTTGTTCTTTGTCAAACAACGATACAATCAGCATTGGCCACCTTATATCGGCGTGGAGAGGTACATCCACATATACATAACAATATGCTTCTATGGCGCTTGGGAAGTACTGAACAAGAGAGAGTTGTTACCTCTCTAAATTCAGAGCCGTTATGAGCATTGAGGAGTTAGTGAAGAGGAATGCACATTGGTATTAACGCTCAGTTGTTGTCGTTCAGTCAGAATTATCGTAATGGTGGTGTAAGCCGCTACATTCGTTACCTGATAACAGAATTAGCGAAGGACCCGGGAGAACATTCTTACACCGTTTTCGTTAATGGGCAACACGTCATAGACCGTCTGGGAGCATCCAACCCCGCAATCACGTATGTATCAGCCCCCTGGTCTGAAGCACAACCAACAGCTCGCGTCGTATGGGAGCAATTTACGTTACCAGCGGAGATACGGAAGCGCCGCATACACGTTCTACACTCCCCTGTAAATGTGCTACCCCGGTTCGTACCCCAAGAGTGTGCAACGGTTGTCACCTTACACGATCTAGCATTCCTGCGCCTTCCAGAAGTGATGACGCGGGCAAAACGTTTATACCATCGTACATTCACAATTCGCAGCATGCAACGGGCGACCAGACTTATCACGGTCTCTGACAGCACCCAGCGCGATGCACACGAACTCGTCGGCATCCCCTACGAACGAATGCAAACGGTATATACCTGTATCGACGAGCGCTTTTTCGCTAATGTGACCCCGGAAGAGGCACGGTTATTTCGCGAACGGCAGGGACTCACGAACGGCTTCTTGCTCTACCTAGGCACATTAGAGCCAAGAAAAAATATTTTAGCAATTCTCGATGCCTATGTACAACTGCGCAAAACGTATATGATACAAGAAAAGTTGGTGGTGGCAGGTGGAAAGGGGTGGCTCTATGATACAATTTTTGAGAAGGTTCAGAATCTTGGTCTTACTGAGCATGTAATATTTCCTGGCTTTGTGACGGATACGGAGCAAGCGCTCTGGTATCATGCCGCTTCCGCCTTTGTCTACCCCTCATACTATGAGGGATTCGGTATTCCCGTGGCAGAAGCACTCGCGTGCGGCGTGCCCGTCGTCACGTCAAATGTATCTAGCTTGCCCGAAGCAGGCATGGGCATCGCCCTGACCATTGACCCTTCAGATACTACTATGTTGGCCGAGGCGCTCTATACGGCACTCACCGATAACGGATATCGTGAAAAGTGCCGCAGTTCCGCAACCGCTGTTAGAGAAAAGTTTTCGGCAGGGAATATGACCGTACAAACGCGAGTTGTGTATGAGCAAGCGGCAATTGTAAAGAAACAGGTTCACGAACATAAAGCGTTTATTCAATAGATAGTAAGATAGAGTTTGATCTGTGAATACGAGTAAATTATCGCCTGGAACAAAAATAGCAATTGATACCGATAGGACAGGAGCAGTTGAAATGGTACCTGGTGCCACCGGCCCGATAGCAAAGGCCATTTCAAGTAGACGCTCACATCGACAACAGTGGCGTGTTTTCGAGTGCATCGCGATGGTCATTTTAGACGGCTGGCTTGTCGCTATCGCCTTCTGGCTTGCCTATGGATTCCGTCAGTATCTTATTGAAGACAAAAGTGTATTCGCCAAAAATTTATCGCACACATTAAATGTTGTCCGCAACAATTTTGTCTCTGATGGCGGTCCACATAAGTTGTTTGAGCCAAATAGCCAACAATATATCACGTTAGGTACCGGTATTGTTGTCGGTCTGATCCTCATTTTCGCGATACGTGGCCTCTATAGTATTCGTCTAACAGGCACATGGTTTCGTCAAGTATGGACAATTATTAGCTCAGCAACAGTAGGACTGGCGTTTCTTATTACCTACTACTTCCTTTTCCAGCCCCCAAGTAGCTCTCGCTTGCTTGTACCATTTGTATGGGGCACAACTATTCTGCTTCTCTGTACAGGTCGGCTCATTGTCTCAATCGCAATGGGCATTCTGTATCGCTTAGGCTTGGGTGAAACGCGTTTGCTCGTCGTTGGCTCCGGTCGACTCGGCAAGATGACGATGCAGCACATCGCGGCAAAGCCCAATCTTGGCTACTCAATTATCGGTTTCCTTCACGATATGACTGAGGAGCCTGGAGATTTCGGACGCTTCAAAATGCTGGGCACGCTCAATGACATCAGTTTGGTCATTCGCTCAATGCAGGTGGACGAGGTTATCATCGCATTGCCCTCATATCTCCATGAATATGCAATTAGAACAGTCAAAACATGCGAACGCCTTGGCACGACCTTTAAGCTTATACCCGATCTCTATGAGATGAACCTCTCGCGTATAGACATGGAGACGATGGAAGGCATTCCACTGATTGGCATCAAGCAAGTATCGCTTAACACCGTGCAGCGCTCAGTAACACGCGCGGTTGATATCCTTGTTTCATTGGTGGTTATGCTCGTTGGTCTACCACTGTGGATCTGTATCGCAATCGCCATTTGCGTCAACTCGCGTGGACCAATCCTGTATGCCCAAAAGCGCGTGGGTCTCAACGGACAACTTTTTGACTTCTATAAGTTCCGTTCAATGTATCAAGATGCGGATAAGGTGCTTGCGTCATTGATCGCACAAAATGAGGCGCAGGGTCCCCTCTTCAAAATTAAAGATGATCCACGCCGGACCCCTGTTGGCAGATTTTTACGCCGCACTAGCCTCGACGAGTTCCCACAACTCATTAACGTGCTCAAAGGTGAAATGAGCCTCGTGGGACCACGACCACCACTCCCTCGCGAGGTCGCGCAGTATGAAGAGTGGCAAAAGGGTCGACTCGCAATTAAGCCCGGACTGACCGGTCTATGGCAGGTACGCGGTCGCAGCGATTTATCGTTTGACGAGGGCGTGTTGATGGACCTGTACTACATCGAAAATTGGTCGTTGCGCCTCTACTTCCAGATTTTGCTGCGCACTATTCCAGCAGTCCTATTCAGTCGAGGAGCATATTAGACCAATGAAAGTTGCATTAGTTCACGATTACTTAAATCAAATGGGCGGCGCGGAACGCGTCGTCCTTGCCCTACATGAAATCTTTCCCGACGCTCCGATCTACACGTCTATTTACGATCCAGAACGTGTCGACCCGGCATTTAGAAAAATGGATATTCGCACGTCGTTTATGCAAAAGTTTCCCGGCGTGACGAAACATCACCAGCCATATCTGCCCTTCTATCCCTTCGCAATGGAAAGTCTCGACTTGCGCGGCTACGATCTCGTCTTGAGTAGCTCCAGTGCTTTTGGCAAAGGCGTCATCACCAGGCCAGAGACGCTGCACATCTGCTACTGCCACACTCCCATGCGCTGGTGCTGGAACTATGATGAGTATGTAGAGCGCGAGCAGTTAGGCGGTACAGCACGTCGCGTTCTGCCATTTCTGGTGACAGGTTTGCGCATCTGGGACCAAACGAGCGCGATGCGTGTTGACCACTTCATCGCGAATTCGCCGGTGGTGGCAGAACGCATCCAGAAGTATTACCGGCGTGAAGCAACGGTCATCCCACCTCCTGTCGAGGCCGACCGTTTTCCATTTGACCCAACGATTGAGCCGGAAGACTATTTTCTTACCTTAGGCCGCTTAATTCCTTACAAACGCGTAGACCTTGCAATTGAGGCGTGTAATCGGTTACACTTGCCTCTGGTTGTTATCGGTAGTGGACGTGACATGGACCGGCTCAAAGGACTTGCAGGTCCGACAATTCGCTTTATGGGTCGTCTCTCAGACGAACAGGTCTTGCACTATTTTGCGCGTTGTCGTGCATTCTTATCACTCAATGAGGAGGACTTCGGCATTACACCGCTGGAGGCTCAGGCATCGGGACGCCCCGTAATTGCTTACGGCGCCGGTGGTGCCCTCACCTCAGTCGTCGACGGTGTAACTGGCACGTTCTTCCATGAGCAGACGGTCGACAGCTTGACATCTGTCCTTGCTTCGTTCGACGAACGTCGCTATGATCCTACTGTTATTCGTAGTCATGCACTCCAATTTGATCTTCCTCGTTTCAAACGTCGCATCCTTCAATTTATAGAGGCAAAATTGAGTGAAGGCAACAGTAGTACCATCTCTGTATCGCACAATCTAGTACGCTAAAAAATATTTTCTTTCCCAGAAAGGGTTATATCGTGGAACTCAGGGCTTATTGGTCTATTATTTTGCGACGCATCTGGGTAATTGCCCTCGTTGTCATTATCGTCGCTCTTTATTCTGGCTATCAATATTATAAAATTCGTAAGACTCCAGGGGCTTTGCATGTGTACTCATCAAGTGTCACTCTTTTGGTTGGTCTTCAGGCCCCCGCGAAAATTACGAGCACATACGGCGACTATGTCTCAGTCTCCGAATCTATTGCTGAACAATTTACTACAGGGCCTGCAATCACTTCAACAAAGTTCGCGCAACAGGTGTACGATCAAGTAAACACCGACATGCCCCAGATCACCCAGAAATTCGGTGCGCACCCGGACCTCGGCGACCTTGCTAATCCAGGGGTAGCTGTGGGAGCGATTAAGAGTTCGATAACGGCGAGCCGTGCCCATAGCCTTGTCACCGTTTCCGCATCGTGGAATACTCCTGCTGGCGCATGGGCCATTGCCAACGCCATTGGCCAGGTCAGTGCCGCCCACATCGACGAGTACGGGGATTACGTAGTCGCGTTTGATACAACCGCTCCAAATCGTCCAATCGTTGCGGCAAAAGTAATTCTTCCAGCCGGAGATGCTGCCACGCTTCCTGGATCACAGGCGAACAAACCCTTGCTCTTGCTTGTGTTACTCCTTGTCGCGCTCATCATCGGCATTGCTCTGGCCTTCCTTATCGAGTACCTTGATGATCGCATTCGTAAAACGGATGATGTTGTACAACTCTTACAGCTTCCAATCTATGGCGAGGTCCCACCTGCCCCAACACCTGGAAACACGAAACAGCCGAATACACGTACTGCAGCATAACAATATATGTCCAAACTTACTTTGAAAAACGTATCACCCATGAGGAGCCTTTTGTGAGTATTCCCTTCCAGGAGCAGGTGACACTGCTTACTGACTACGATACAAATTCGGCATTCAGCACCGCCTATCAAAAGCTGTATGCCAACATCAACTTTGCGTGGAATCGCACACAAACACGCCAGTATAGCATCCTATTTGCGTCTCCATCGAATGGACAAGCAACAGTGCCGGCAAATGTGGCAATTGTCGCCGCCCAAAGCGGCACTCCAACAATCTTAGTTGATGCCAATTTGCGTACGCGAACATTAGAACAACGCTTTGGCCTCGGCAAGCGTATTGGCGTGAGTGATATTTTGACACAAAAAATACCCTCGCCAATCGCAACTGCTCTAAGCGAAACGTTTGTGCCCAACCTTCGTCTATTGAGTGCAGGCACAGCGTCACTACAAGAGATAAGCATGCTCTACTCAGCGCGCTTCCATAACCTTGTCGCTGAACTTCGCGCATTTCTAGCAGCCACAGAGCGCGAACCGGGAATGATCATTTTTAATAGTCCCGCAGTACTTGCGAGCGCGGAGGCCGCATTGTTGAGCGATGCTGTTGACGCCACGTTTCTCACGATTATCTCCGGTCACACAACACGTAGGCAGGCAAGGCAGGCTCAGGAACAGTTACGGCACACACACGGAACTCTGGCCGGCGTGATTATGCTCGACGTGTAGAGGGAGGCTAGGCATGCAAGAAAAACCCGGTCGTGGAGGAGAGTCAGAAGACGATTCGTATAGCAAACGATTGGCGGCGCTCAACGGGTTGAATGGTACAGGCAAACATCGTACACCTCCCCAGCGTCCACCAAATATGGTCCGCGTGGAGCAAAGACCACAGACACCACGTGTCGCACGCCCCCAACGTACAAAACCTAGACGACTGGGACGAGGATTGCTCATTGCCATTGGCGTCCTCGTCCTGTGCACCCTCGGTGCCTGTATTTTTGGCTATTCCCTCGGCTCCAATTTTCTTGCGGGTCTTGGCGTAAGCTCTGGCGCTGCCACTACATCCAATGACTTCCTCTCCTCGATTGTCAAACGTGATTACGAAAGCGCCTACAAAGATCTTGGTGGTACTATCACCCTACAACTCACGTTAGAGCAATTTGAGAATGCGGCGCAGCATGACGATCGGTGTTATGGCGCAATGACAACCTATGCAGAAGTACCTAATAGCGCCGCCTTACAGGGAAATACGCAAAGCTATACGTACTCTATAACACGCGCAAAACTTCCTTCGCACTATCAACTTCGTCTCACGCTACAGCAGGATATAGAGTCGTCCAACGTCTGGAAAGTGACAAGCTATGGAGGAGACCTAGCCCCACCCGGGGCATGCTAGCAATAGCTAGTAGACACATCTTATTCGACAGGAAATGGCCTCCAATTCACGAACTCGTGAGTCGGAGGCCATTTCCTGTTAGGGAGGTTTCTGGTTCTTTTCATCTATAATATGACATAATATTTCTGTATCTTACTTGGCGAAAGGAGCTGCTCCACCGTGAGAAATACACTACTTCTGGTATTGGTCTTACTTGCCGTTGTTATGTGTTTCTTCATTTATAACTATGATAACCACGTCTCGGTTTCTAACACGGTGCCACTAGCAGATCAGCCAGCAAGTTTGCGCATCCCCTCATTGCATATCGATGCCTCCATTCTTAATGTAGGCACAACTCCTACCGGCCAGATGGACGCCCCTGTATCAAAAGCGATCAATTCGCCGTACTGGACGAGCGTGTTTTGGTACCAGAAAGGCGCCGCCCCGGGTCAGGCAGGCAATGCCGTAATTGCGGGACACGTCGATCGCGTAGGTGGCGACCCTGCCATATTCTGGTATCTAAGTCGGCTAAAGTCAGGAGACAAGGTCTCTGTCCTGACGCTTGGACAACGAGAACTACACTTTGTAGTAGACCATGTCGTTCGCTATCCCGCAAACGCCTCCAGCGGTACAGTCTTAAATGCGGTATTCGGCCCAACAACAGCTCACCACTTAAATCTCATTACTTGTAGTGGTGTCTGGACCGGCAACGGCTACGACGAACGTCTAGTCGTATTTACAACCCAGGTGAAATAAAAAAGAGTAACAAACATCCATGCATTGCCGAGAGCAATGCATGGATGTTTGTTACTCTTTTTTCTACGCGAAGGCATTTATGCCCGTAATGGCCTGACCAATAATCAAAGTGTGAATATCATCAGTACCCTCATAGGTAAAGACCGACTCCAGATTGTTCATATGGCGGCTCACGGGATATTCCAGCGTAATACCATTAGCACCAAGCACCGTGCGCGCCTCGCGCGCTGTCTTAAGCGCCTCGCGCACATTGTTGCGTTTCGCCACAGAAGTTTGCACAGGATGCAACAAGCCTTCATCCTTCAAACGTCCTAGCTGCAGCGCAAGCAGCTGGCCCTTTACTAGCTCCGTTGCCATGATCGCCAGCTTTTGCTGCACAAGTTGGAAGCTAGCGATAGGCTTCTTGAACTGGACACGCGTCTTAGCGTACTCAAGCGCCATCTCATAGCAAGCACGAGCCGCACCAGTCGCGCCCCATGCGATGCCAAAGCGTGCCTCGTTCAGGCATGACAGTGGTCCACGCATACCGCGAATATTGGGCAACATGTTTGCCGCAGGCACACGACACTCATCGAAATGCAGCTCCGAGGTAATGGATGCACGTAACGAAAGCTTGTGATGAATATCGTTCGTGCTAAACCCAGGCGTCCCACGCTCCACCAGGAAGCCGCGTACACCATCCTCAGCCTTTGCCCACACAACGGCAACATCGGCTATACTTCCGTTGGTAATCCACATCTTTGCTCCATTGAGCACATACGAATCGCCATCGCGACGTGCCGACGTGATCATACCAGCGGCCTCGCTCCCATAGTCCGGCTCGGTGAGTCCAAAGCAACCAATCACCTCGCCCTTCGCCATGCGTGGAAGCCATCGCTGCTTCTGCTCCTCTGAACCAAAGGCGTAAATAGGGAACATCGCTAAAGAACCCTGCACCGAGACAAACGAGCGCAAACCACTGTCGCCCGCCTCTAACTCCTGGCACGCAAGACCATAACAAACCGCGCTCAAACCAGCACACCCATAGCCCTGCAAGTGCATTCCTAACAAACCAAGCTCACCAATCTCGGGAATCAGGTTACGCGGAAACGTGCCCGCCTCAAAATGTTCGCCGATGATCGGTAACACCCGATCCTCTACAAACTGGCGCACCGTGTCGCGCACCATTCGCTCCTCTTCCGATAATAAATGGTCTATATTGTACAAATCAGAGGCAGAAGGCATCTGCACTTTCGGTTCAGCAGTCGTTGTCATGTTGTTATATAATCCTTTGCATAGTGGGACCGATTGCATTGCTCTCCATCGAGCAACATTACTCCTATTATATCTCAAGGAAACCGGTGCTTGTATGTAACTTTTGTTAACCCTACAAGCAATACGTTCGTATTACCTACAATAGACACCTTAACTTCAGTAGATTAGAAAGGTTCGTATGCCAAAGGCTCTCCGACAACGTTCGTACCGCTCAGTGGTCTTACGACGTTACTTGAGAACAGATCTGCCTATGATCTATTACGCATTGATTTCAATTGTCATCGGCTTCTCCCTCGCCTGGATTTTTGCTACAACCATTCACATCTCAAATAGGGGCTTTTTCTTTACCCCTCCTTCCATTGGGGGCTACACCGTTGTCGGCACCCCAACGATCAACGCCAAGTTCATCGACTCCGTGCTCGAACATTATCACTCGCCCGCCGCCGGCAAAGGCAAAGCCTTATATGACTACGGCGTAAAATACAATATCGACCCCGCCTACGCCCTTGCCTTCTTCATGCATGAAAGCACCTTCGGCACGCAGGGCGTTGCCCAGGTCACGCACTCGCTCGGCAACATCCGTGCATCCGATGGCTACCCAAACTATGCCGGCTACCGCCTCTATCATAGCTGGGAAGAAGGCTTTAACGACTGGTACAAGCTCATCAGCGACTTATACGTTGGGCAATGGGGCCTCTCAACCGTCGACCAAATCATCCCAGTCTACGCTCCTACCGCCGACAACAACGACGAGGGCGCCTACATCCAAAACGTAAAAAATGCCGTAGATACTTGGCGAAATGGAGTGGTAGAAGTCTCATAACATATCGTAACGCGAACAAGAAACTTTGAGCCAAATCGCTTGACAAACACCTAATGTTCTGATAACATATCTCCATCGTAAAGTTCAAAAACTTCATACGTACATGTACCCGTAGCTCAGTGGATAGAGCGACAGATTGCGGATCTGTAGGCCGTAGGTTCGACCCCTATCGGGTACGCTTTTTCTTTTAAAAACAGGCCAGGGCTTTCCCAACTATGGACATCCCGGCCTGTTTCTTTGCCAAAAACCTTGATTTCCCCTCGCTCACTGTGTATACTTAACTCAGTAACCTCATCACCTACCCCGTAGCAAGCACCACCCACAGGTACGCCACACTATGACCCCTTTTGCTAACACTGCACTCCTACCATCTCCATCGCATCGAAGTCGATTCCTTTCAGCAGCCACAGTAATTGAGGTAATCATAGTAATGAGGTAATCATGGTAATCAAAAAGGCTCTGGTTAATAGAGGAACGACGTGTAGAGGAGACCATTGCGGTCCCCTTGCTCTTCTGGTACATGGTAATATCAGTAATGATGCATCAAAATTCATCGTCACCTGCCTCTCGCTACCTCTTTTAGTAATAACGGTAATGAGGTAATAAAAATTATGCACGAAGGAGTCCATGCACTATGACGACCAATACAAGCACCCCCAACACCACTCACTACATAGGCATAGACATTGGCGGCACCAACACACGTATTGCCCTCTTTCCAACATTAGATACTCCACACTGTAACATCATCGCTCGTTTCCCTACATTCCCCTCGTACAAAGAACAGATGGCACACATCATCACTGCCTTACAGGATATTAGGCCAATCGCGGGCATCGGCGTCTCCATTGGCGCACGGATTGCAAAGGACGGTCGTTCGGTAATCTTCGGCCCAAACGTGCCGGACTACATCGGCAAACCATTCGCACAACACCTGCAAGATCACTTTAATTGTCCTACCCGTCTTGCCCACGATACCGTCTGCGGTCTACTAGGCGAAAAGACCTTTGGTAGCATTCGAGGCGACGAACGCTGCGCCTACCTCACAGTCTCGACAGGTACAGGTGCCGCGATACACCTGCAAAAAATGGGTATGAGGCTAACGGTCTCGATAGAGATCGGCCATCAGTTGCTCGACAGTAATACACGCCAGTGTCTCTGCGGACAAATTGGATGCCTCGAAACCTACACAGGCGGTCGGCAATTAGAACTACGTTTAGGCAAGCCACTCATAGAGGTAACAGACCTCGCGTTCTGGGAGACCTTCAGCGAGAAACTCGCCCTTGGTCTGGTTAATCTCGCTGGACTAACAAAGGTCGAAACAATCGCAGCAAGCGGAGGAATTATCCTTTCGCGCCCTTCTCTCCTTGAACGCATTCAAACCCTCGTCAACGAGAAACTACAAGGGGCAACCCTCACACTACTCCAGGCACAACTCGGCGAAAACGCCCCACTCGTAGGCGCAGCCTTATTACTAATAACACCCGAGGAAACAATTCTACATTAACCCCACGAACCATCGATTCGTAGGGACCAGCTTCAGCGCGTCCAAAACCGATGTATCGGATATACCCCTGACTCTTTGGCACACTCTAACATTGCTATTTGCAACACACCTTGATACAATGCATGCAACCTCAATAGTTGCAGAGAGAAATGACTTATGGCTCAGTCTACTAAATGGAAACCAGAGCACACAACACAACGCACTTCCCGTAACATGGAAACGACGCGACAACTGTTCGTACCTGCAACAATGCTCATCGCCTTCTCGCGTGTGCGTCAAGGCGGATTTTTGCTCTTTCTCACAGGTGTAGGCATGGTGGCCGCTGTCCTGCTAGCATGCACCATCCCACTGTACACAAACGTTGCGATGACCGCCGGTGTACGCGGCGTGCTTGGCAACTCATCACAAAATTCTGATATTGTGGTACGCAGTCTCTCGGCCCGTGTCTCATCCCCCGTTATTTCTAGCGTCACCCGGGAACTCGATACAAAATTCTCACATACCTTTAGCTCGGTGCTCACAGAACCTCAGTTCTCGATAGAAACACAGTATTTCCCTGTCTCAGCTTTAACAAGTGGTAATAGCTCCACAAGTTCCATTCAGCCTCGTGAGATGAAGTACAACACCGCCCTCATCAGTGCAACCATGAGCAAAGCTGCGAGCCACGTACACTTGCTCCGTGGTCGACTTCCAACCGATACTAGTACAGGCGATACGCTAGAGACCGCGCTGCCTCTATCAACTGCGGTCTTACTCCACGTCGATGTTGGAGGCTCAATTGCACTAAGTATTCCCTTTATCGACGCTAGCACGGACAAACTCTATCGCCCCCTATCGCTTCATGTCGTCGGTGTTTTCACGCTCGCCACAAACGACGATGTCTTCTGGCACGGCGATGACTTTCAATACTATCAGCCAAGCGATTTTATTACCAATTTCAATGGTCTCGTTGCAACGAGTTCACTTATGGCAAAGCTGGACAAGATATGCAACGATCAGGCATTGAAATATTATGTGTTAGACACGCCGCCGAATATCATCTGGTACTACCACCTGAACCTGCTCAAAATACGCATCGAAAATCTAGGTTCCGTAGCTCAAGGCATTAGCACAATCAAAACGGATAACTCGAACAACAGCGACCTTGAGCAATCCCCATTCCTTCAGCAAACCCAAACATACTTACCATCCGATGCCATAGATCAATACAACAAGCGTATCGCAGTCGCACAATTGCCAGTTACAAGCCTGTTGTGGTTGATCCTTGGCATGCTACTCTTCTTCGTCGGCACAATCACAGATTTGCTCATTGAACAACAAGCGGATGCAATCGCGCTTTTGCGTAGTCGCGGCGCTAGCCGGAGCCAAATCTTTGGTGCGCTGGTCATACAGGGTACAGTTGTAGCGCTTATCGCACTTGTTATCGGAGCGATCCTCGCTATACCAGCAACGCGCTGGCTTGCGCAGCACACGCTGCCATCCGCTGATCAAAATGCACTCAATATCCTGGATGATACACCTCTGAACATTCTATGGAATGTACGCATGTACGCGCTCCTTGCTGTAGGGGCGGCTCTCTTGGCCATGATTGCCACAATAGTACGCACTATGGGCTTGGACGTGCTATCACTACGGCGTGAGTCCGCACGCTCAACACGTCGTTCGCTCTGGCAGCGCTGGAACATCGATATATTTGCGGCTCTAATCGCCCTGACCAGTTTCGTCATCTTGACCTATATCACACGCTCAGGCATACTTGACCCTTACACCGCTCTGGTTTTGCTTACTCCGCTTACCCTGCTCGGCTCGGTCTTCCTGCTGATCGCGATTGTCTTGCTCCTGCTGCGCTTCTTCCCTGTACTCTTAGAGAGAGGCGCATCACTCACAGGACGTACACGTAGCGCGGCTCCACTACTCGCATTAGCACAGATGGCTCGTTCGTTCCGTCAACCACTACGCACAACACTGTTGCTAACCATAGCGACCGCTTTTTCTATCTTCACCCTTGTATGCCTTGCCTCGCAAACACAACGCGTACTGGATGTCACCTCCTTTCAAGCAGGTGCCGACTTTAGCGGCGGCGCATCAAACGTCATTATTACAGCAGCACAGTTATCAGATGCCACAAAACAATTTGCTAGCATTCCCGGCGTGCGCTCTGCCTCATTAGGCTACGTTGTCCCCGCGATAGCTAGCAATGGCCTTGATGGTCCCTCAATTGATTTTCACGCGGTTGACGCCGATACCTTTGCCCAGACCGCTATCTGGAACGAGCAAGACTCCGACCAATCCCTAAATTCATTGATGAGCCTTCTCCGCTCCCAGCGCTCAACCGCCCTGTCTCAACATCTTGTACCCGCCATTGTCGACTCGCAAGCTTTGAACACCCTCCACGTAGGGATTGGTGGCACATTCACGCTCAATTTCGCCTCGCTAAGTCATGCCACCGATCTCACAAGTTTTGTGGTTGTAGCCACCATACACCACATCCCGACTCCTAATCCCAGCATCGGTCCCGGCGTACTTGTCGACTATAAAACCTACGCCACAGCATATGAGCAGAAACAAGGGATTAGCGGCAATCTGGCAATACCCGTAGACACCGTGTGGCTGCGCACTGCTGACGATCGGGCATCATTACAAAGCGTAAGGCGTACCATTAGTAGTGGCAAGTTCCAGTTCGATCCCTTGTATGACCGGCGCAATTTAATCGCCACCCAATATAATGAGCCATTGTACCTCACCTTAACTGGTGTATTGGGGCTAGGAGCAACCACAGCACTCCTGTTAGCCCTTATTGGAAGCTTAACAGCATCGTGGTCCAGTATTCGGAGCCGGCTCGGGAGCTTTACAGTCTTACGCGCCCTCGGTGCAACACCGCTTCAAGTGGTATTTGCGCTCACCTGGGAACAATGCTTCATCTATATCACTGCTATTCTGCTGGGCATTATCTTCGGACTGGTATTCTCATTCCTCGTTGTGCCCGTTCTCACCTTTACCAGCGTCTCTCCACTGGCAGTCTCAAGCGATGTCAGCGCACAAGCCTTTTACATTGCGCAAAGCGTTCCACCAATTCGTGTCATCATACCAGCAACAGTGAGTATCGCCCTCGTCACCCTTGCTGCCCTCTGTCTCATGACGCTCATACTGATGGTTTGGCTAGTCTTACGAACCTCCATTGGCACAATGCTCCGCGTAAATGAGGATTAAAGGGCGCCCTCTCGACATCTAAAAAAAAGGGACTTTTGGCACACAAAGCTCTTTACAACACGCTTTCACCTTGTCTGAAACGCCTTCTCTCCCGATATATAACTATGTAGGGACCGTATTGGTCACGTCCTGCTCATGTCTGGAAAGGCAATACGGACACGACGAATGCGTTCCATACGGAGGAGAAACAGACGAGAAAGAGAATGGATTACTGCTGTTGTTGGGAAAGGAGTAGAGTCCTATGACGACATCGGACAAATTTACAAAAGAGGCTCGGCAGGCGTTCACGCACGCACGCGATGAGGCAGTACGCTTGAAACATAGGTTGGTGGGACCAGAGCATCTATTACTGGGCCTGTTAAAATTGAATGACGCACTCATCGAGAGTCTATTTTTATCACTCTCAGTGAGCACAATACGTGTCGCGCAGGCGATAGAGTTTGTGCTGGGCAAAGGCACAAAGGGACATGGAAACGATCCAGCCCTGAGTGTGGCTGCACGGCATGTAATCACCTACGCGGAGGCAGAGGCCGCACGAGCGGCAAGCGAACAGATAGGCGTTGAGCATCTCCTACTCGGTATCTTTGGCGACGAGAACGGCATCGCGGCTGGTGTCCTGGGCAGTTTCAACATGTCGATAGAGGCCACACGCCAGCAGCTCTCGGCCAAGACCCTGATTGGACATGAGCACCTGCTGTACTCGAAACACTATCAGGTGCGCTACGATGCCACACCAACTCTCAATGCTGTGAGCCGTGATCTCACTGCAGCGGCAATTGCAGGTGTGCTGGACCCCATGATTGGACGCGAGGAAGAGCTAGAGCGTACCATGCAGATATTATCGCGTCGCTCGAAAAACAATCCTGTGTTGCTCGGCCCTGCGGGTGTAGGCAAAACAGCTATTGCCGAGGGTTTGGCACAGTGCATTCTTGACGGGAAGGTGCCCGAGACACTTGCCAATAAACGCGTTATCGCGCTCGATGTCGCCATGCTCACTGTCGGCACAAAGTTCCGCGGCGACTACGAAGATCGCCTCAAAAAGATTATGCAGGAGATTCTCAACGACAAGGGCATCATACTCGTCATCGACGAGCTGCATACCCTGATGAGCAGTGGCGTTGCGGATGGTTCAATAGACGCGGCTAATCTGTTTAAACCGATGCTGGCTCGCGGCGAATTCCAGTGCATCGGCGCCACGACGTTTGATGAGTATCGCAAGACGATAGAAGGCGATCCGGCTTTAGAGCGCCGTTTCCAACCTGTGCAGGTTCGTGAGACCAATGCGCGAGAAACGGCAGACATTCTGCGTGGACTACGTTCACGCTATGAGACGTTCCATCGTGTGACTATCAGCGAGGATGCATTAGTCGCGGCGGTCAATATGTCCTCGCGCTACATTCAGAGTCGTTATCAACCCGATAAGTCTATCGACCTGATAGATGAGGCCGCGGCACGTTTGGCAACACAACGCACACTCTTGCCGGACGATATTCGGCGGGTGCGCGACGAGATTGTCAGCGTCCAGCGTGACAAAGAGCACGAGATCCGCCAGCACAATTTCGCTCTTGCCTCCTTACATCGAGGTCACGAATTGCGTCTGCGTCAAGACCTACGAGAGCTTGAAACATCTTGGCTCAGTAGGCAAAAGGCCCAATTGCCTATCGTAAGCGAGCAACATATTGCGGAGGTCGTTGCCCGCTGGACCGGCATTCCAGTGGTCCAGATCGCAGCGGAAGAGGCCCAACGCTTACTAGTCCTGGAAGAAGAACTGCATAAACGCGTCATTGGACAACATGAAGCAATAGGTGCGGTCGCTCGTGCCGTACGCCGCTCACGCACAAACTTACGCGATAGCAAGCGTCCCATTGGCTCGTTCCTCTTCGTCGGTCCCACAGGAGTCGGCAAGACCGAGCTAGCCCGTGCCTTAGCTGAAGCCCTGTTTGGCGATGAGGATGCCCTTATCAAGCTCGATATGTCAGAGTTTATGGAGAACCACACTGTCTCACGACTCATTGGCGCACCTCCAGGATACATCGGCTATGATGGCGCGGGACAATTAACCGAGGCCGTGCGTCGTCGCCCATACAGCGTTGTCCTGCTCGACGAGATCGAAAAGGCGCATCCCAAAATCTTCGATCTACTGCTCCAAATCCTTGATGATGGCTGCCTCACAGACACCCATGGGCAAACGGTCGACTTCCGCAACACAATCATTATTCTGACCTCTAATGTTGGTACCGCCGCATCGCTGGGCACAAACGAGATGGCCTTTACTTCGCATCGTCGTAGCCGCGAACAGGAGAGCGCGATTGCCCACGAACGGTTGCGTGCCTCCGTCACACCTGCGTTAAAAGCCATGTTTAAGCCAGAACTGCTCAACCGCATCGACGAGATCGTGCTTTTCCACGCGCTAGAGCACGAACATCTCCACCAGATCGTCGATCTCATGATCGAGGGAACAAGCAAACGTCTAGCGGAGCAAACCATTACACTCGAAGTAAGCACTGCGGCTCGCAACCTGCTAGTAACCCGCGGCTACGATACCGTCTACGGCGCCCGTCCCTTAAGACGTACGGTACAGCGTATGCTCGAAGATATGCTGGCAGAGGCAATACTGGAAGGAACATGCAAGCCCAACGACGCCATCACCGTCGATGTCGTTAATCAGGAACTTGGCTTCTACCAGACAAAGTCAAAGATCGTGGAGTTGGCAACCACCAACACCAAACTCGAAGCAGCATAAGGAGTTTGATCGCAGTATGTGACAGAACACGAAAGGGAAAAATCTCATAACTTTTCCCTTTCGTGTTCCATCATGGACCTACTATCTCCCCGTCAATGTAGCAACAACTGGCGCGAATATCTCCATAGCGCTATCCCGCACGATAAAGTAGGACAAACCATGCTGTTCACGTAACCTATAAACCTTCTTGACCATTTCTTCTACAGAGCCTATCAGGATTGAGGGCATCGCTAACACATCCTCCTGACTCACAAGACCCTCCCATTGCCGTTCGCGCATTATCTGTTCGGCTCGCCGCTGTCTATCTCCAGTTACATGAAGAGACACAATAATACTCAGTTCTATCTGTTCAAAACGTGCCCCCGCCACCTGACGAACCCATTCAATTTTTTGCCGAGTTGTGCTTGCTAGGCGTTCTGCCGGATTATCCGAAATGGTGCCGTTAGAGAGGACTACATCTCTAGTCATACTAAAGCATTGATAGCGAAGACACTATCCGTTTCTTGCTGTGAAACTTTTCATTGCACAGGAAGACTATACTCAGGACAGAAGAGACATAGCGAAGAATTTGCCGTATAATGAACCCGTACCAAGCGTTTCGGACGTATAAAACGTGATACTACTAGAATCCCCCGAACATGTCTTGTACCAAACAGTAGCAACGAGAAAGGACTTTCATAATGGAACTTGGTTTAATTGGCCTTGGTCGCATGGGCGCGAACATGGCAAAGCGCTTACTGCGCAATGGGCACACGGTGGTCGGCTCTGCACGACGTGATAGCACCGTGCAAGCAGCCCTAAAAGAAGACGCGATTACAAGCGGTACTACTTCACTTGAGGAACTGGTCAAACAGTTGAAACAACCACGCGCGATCTGGTTGATGGTGCCTGCCGCCTCCGTCGATGCAACACTCGAAACCCTCATTCCCCTGCTCGCCCAGGACGATGTCATCATCGACGGCGGCAACTCCTACTACCATGACGATATCCGCCGTGCCAAGACGCTAAAAGAGCATGGCATTCACTACCTCGATGTTGGTACCAGTGGTGGTGTCTGGGGTCTGGAGCGCGGCTACTGTCAGATGATTGGCGGCGAAGATGAAATCGTGCAGCGTCTCGACCCCATCTTCTCAACCCTCGCCCCCGGCGTTGGCGCTGTTGAGCGTACCCCTGGTCGCGAAAAGGTTCAGGGAGGCACGGCAGAGCAGGGCTATTTGCACTGTG
Source organism: uncultured Ktedonobacteraceae bacterium (assembly GCA_964242555.1). GTDB lineage: Bacteria > Chloroflexota > Ktedonobacteria > Ktedonobacterales > Ktedonobacteraceae > JBBQVS01. The sequence goes on along the minus strand of CAXTCR010000002.1, from coordinate 15,910 downwards.
GACCACATGGCGCGGGCCATTTCGTAAAAATGGTACACAATGGCATCGAGTACGGTATCATGGCGGCCTACGCTGAGGGCTTCAATATTCTACGCTACGCCAATATTGGTAAAGATACGCAGACAGTTGATGCCGAGACCGCCCCGATTGCTAGCCCAGAGTTTTACCAGTACGACATGGACCTACCCGAAATCGCCGAACTCTGGCGCCGCGGTAGCGTTATTGGCTCCTGGCTCCTTGATCTTACAGCGACTGCGCTCCTTCAGAGTCCCACTCTTGAGAACTTCAAAGGCCGTGTTGCTGACTCCGGTGAGGGACGCTGGACCATCGCAGCCGCTATCGACGAGGCGGTACCAGCTCACGTTCTAACCGCTGCACTCTATGAGCGCTTCAGCTCTCGTGGTCAAGCGGACTTCGGCAACAAGCTGCTCTCCGCGATGCGTTTCCAGTTCGGTGGTCACGTCGAAACAGGTGAAACACACAAAGCTGACCAGTCCCCAGATGCCGGCGCTGGCGCAATTTAGGCTTTTTCTTACGCAGGAAAACACGCTCACACAAGTGCTATGTGCGAGCGTGTTTTCTTATATCGCCCTTGCTTAAAACCCACGAATATGGTATAAAAGAACTACTATAAATACTCTATGAGACATTTATACACCTTGCCTCACCTCCTCTAATGGAAGAAAATAAATATCAATGAAGCCTTCATCATTCTGGAACACACTTACACAACCTATCATCGGCCTGTCACCAATGGATGGCGTCACAGACGCCCCATGCCGCACTATGCATGGCCTGCATGGACGCCCCGATATCGTGCTTACCGAATTTACGAATGTTGAGGGCCTATGGCGTGGTAGCGACCGTATCTTTCGCGATTTCCTGTACACCTCAGCGGAACGTCCGGTGGTGGCACAAATCTTTGGCTGCAAACCCGAGTACTTCTATAAAGCAGCACACGTTGTCTGTGAACTGGGCTTCGACGGCGTTGACATAAATATGGGCTGTCCCGCCCACGCAGTCGCTAACAGGGGCGGCGGCGCAGCACTCATTCGCGTTCCAGAAACCGCAAAGGCCATTATTCGCGCAACACAACAGGGCGTGCGCGATTGGGCCAACGGTCAGACACTCGAAGACCTGGATATGGAGCCAACCCGGATTGCACGCATTCGACAGATGAACGAAGATCGCGTGCGTCTCTGGGGCGATACCCCCCGCCTCGACCGCCCTCTGTTGCCAGTCTCGGTCAAGACACGCCTCGGCTATGATCACATAGTCATCACCGATTGGGTGCAAGAACTACTCGAACTGGAGCCTGCAAACATCTCGATTCATGGACGCACTCTGGTACAGCACTATAAAGGTGAGGCCAACTGGGATGCAATTGCTGCCGCCGCCGAGATCGTACGCAAAACAGACACACTCATCCTTGGCAATGGCGATATACATTCGATGTATGAAGCAGCGCAACGTATTCGTACATCAGGTGTGAACGGCGTTCTTATTGGACGTGCAAGTTATGGCAATCCTTGGCTCTTCCAAAAGCGCGAGACGCTCAAGGAGCTTTTGAATGCTGGCATCAATCCAACACACGAAGACCTGCCCGATGTCATGCCAACGCGTGAAGAGCGCTTATACATGGCCCTTGAACATGCGCGTGTCCACGCAAAGCTCAAGGGAGAAGATCACTTTGTCGAGCTACGTAAGCACATGGGCTGGTATCTCGGTCACTTCCCCGGCGCAAAGCGTGTCCGCAACGAACTCGTGCGTATCAACAGCCTTGCCGATGTCGAGCGCATCATCCAAAACGCGCTCGATCATCCAGAGGACTACAGCGAAGACGTGCAAGCTCTACCCGTAGAGGAGCCTCGTGACCCGGAACTAGACTTGGCCTGCGCCGTCTAAATCTCATCAAAGAGAATGCCAATGCTCTTGTAGGGACCGCTTCAGCACGTCCTTTGCCCCAAGAGCTACTCTTACGGGACAAGGAGCCAATTGCCTCTTCTTGCAATAAGATAAATTGGGTCAAGTAGGACGCGCTGAAGCGGTCCCTAGGACAATTGTGAAAAGGAGGTATTATATGGATCGCGCCCAACAGTTCATTCAATTGTACAATCAGCTCTCGCGTTATTTGCGCGAACACAGCGAATCTGACTCTAACTTGCCCTTCTACCAACTCATTCGGACCGTGGCAACGACGCATAGTACAGTAAGACGTTACCTTGCTGACCTCAAGGAATACGGCGACCTGCGCAATGCCATCGTACACAACCAGACCTACCCTCAGGTAGTCATTGCAGAACCGACCGAAGCCACCATAGCCCAGTTTACGCACATCGTTCAAAGTATCACCGCCCCAAAACGTCTTCTACCCACATTTCAAAAGCAGGTACGTGTCTTCTCCACAGAGGCTCCACTACTGGAAGCATTAGACTACCTCAAAAACAATCAGTACTCGCAAGTAGTTGTACAAACAAGAAACGGCTTGGCACTTTTAAGTATCGAAGGCATCGCGCTTTGGCTTGCTGATCAGCAGCGAACAGAGATGAACGTGGCAAACGTGACCGTTGGCGAAGCGGTAGTTCACGAAAATCCCGACAATGTGCTTTTCATGGCACGCAATGCTATTATTGATGATGCACGGGAAGCCTTTTCTACTACACTTACTCGCCCACACCCTCGTTTGCTTGTTATTGTTATCACCAATACCGGCAAACGCACAGAACCACCACTTGGCTTGATTACACCGTGGGACCTGTTACAAGACGCAAATACACCTTGAAGTCTTATTGGGCGTACTGGAACTCATACAAACGCTTGTACATTCCTTGTCGGTTCAACAACTCATCATGGCTTCCCTGCTCCACGATACGCCCTTTGTGCATCACGATGATGCGATCAACGTTACGAATAGTCGAGAGACGATGGGCAATGACAATAGACGTACGATTGAGCATGAGTTTATTCAAGGCATCTTGAATGAGCACCTCTGTCTCAGTATCTACACTTGAGGTCGCCTCATCAAGTATCAGTAACACTTCGGGATTGAAGGCAATTGCGCGAGCAAACGCTAAGAGTTGTTTTTGTCCAACAGAGAGACCTGCACCGCGCTCACGCACCTCTTCATTATACTTGTGTGGCAATTGTTCGATAAAGTGCGCTGCATTGACGTATTCCGCCGCTTGCCGTATCTGCTCATCGGTAATGCTCTCTTCGTGCAATCGAATGTTGCTGGCAATGGTGCCAGAGAAGATAAATGGGTCCTGCAACACAGCACCTACATGCTGACGCAGATCCTGCTGTCGTACATCGCGCACATTGACGCCATCGATCAGAATCTTGCCTTTCTGAATATCGTAGAAGCGCGAGATGAGACTGATGAGCGATGTCTTACCAGCACCTGTCGCACCCACAAACGCGACTCGTTCACCCGGACGAATCTTAAACGAGATGCCTTTGAGCACCCATTCGCCCGGATTGTAGGCAAACCACACATCTTTGAACTCGATTTCACCACGTACATCCCCCAGTGCTCGTGGTTGCTCCGGGTCCTGCACAATGATAGGTTCGTCAAGAATCTTAAAAATGCGCTCCGAACTTGCCATCGCGGATTGCAAGATATTGTATTTTTCTGCCAGGTCACGCACAGGTAGAAAGAAACGGTCCACATATTGCAGGAATGCCACGATAGCGCCAAGCGTCAGAGCACCTGCAAGAATCCGTCCACCACCATACCAGATGATCAAACCAATGGCGACGGCACTTAAAAATGTCGTAACCGCACTAAAGAGAAAGAAGTAAATAAGCGAATGCACGTTCTGGTCAAGATAATCAATGTTCAATTCGTCGAAACGCTCGAAGTTGCGCCGCTCACGATTGAAGAGTTGCACAATAGACATACCACCAATATTTTCAGCAGCATAGGCATTGATGCGTGCAAGTCGTACACGAATGGCTCGGAAATTGTCGCGTATGGCTACACGAAAATACGAGGCAACCCAGTAGAGCGGAGGCAGCACAACAAATGTCACCAATGCAAGCTGCCAGTTGATAATGAGCATGGCAATTGCGACACCGATAAGCGTCACAATATCTCCAAGTATAGAAATCGCTCCCGAAGTGAACATCTCGTTGAGCGAATCAACGTCGTTCGTGAGGCGCGTCATAAGTCTGCCAACAGGATTGTGATCGAAGTAGGAGAGCGAAAGGCGTTGCATATGATCAAACATCTGCGAACGCATATCAAACATAATGCGCTGTCCTACGATGTTGAGAAATAGGAGATGCAGATAACGCAGAATGAGTCCAACGAACAGTACAGAGAGAAAGGCTATTGCTACCCACAAAATACCGTAGCTCCGCTGAGCAACACTCAAACTGGTATTGTTTGGTGCGATGAAATGGTCAATGCCATATTGCGTTAATGCAGGTCCAACAAGGTCTAAAAGCGAGACTGCAAACAGAAGCACTAGCGCGAAAACTGACAGTCGCACATAGGGACGCACGTATGTAAGCAGTCGACGTACAATACGTGCGTCATACGCCTTGCCGATGATGTCATCTTCCTGAAAGAACGTCGCCATGATCGCTCATACCCTCTAGCTCTTCGCCAATAAGCTGCCTTCGATACATCTCTGCGTACAAGCCCTGCATATGCAATAGCTCGTTATGTGTTCCCTCTTCGACAATGCGTCCCTCATCAAGCACTACAATATGGTCGAGATTTTTTACGGTAGAACAGCGATGTGAAATGATAATAGTTGTGCGCCCCCGCATTACTTCCTGCAAATGTCGCAATATTTCGGCTTCCGTGTGCGTGTCAACGCTCGACATAGCATCATCTAGCACAAGTACGGATGGATCCTTCGCAATAGCACGAGCAAGGGCCGCACGCTGCTTCTGCCCACCCGACAACGTAACACCACGTTCACCAATCATGGTCGCGATTCCCTCTGGAAAGTCCGCCACGTCTTTCCCAAGCTGCGAAGCCTCTAGTGCATGTTGTACTTGCTCCTCGCTCAATTCGCCCACACCAAAGGCGATATTTTCGGTGAGTGGAACTGAAAAGAGAAATGTCTCCTGCGGAACATAGCCAATCTGCCTGCGCAACATGTCTAGCGGCAGTTCTCGCACATCCACACCGTCAACAAGTACCTGTCCTTGTGTGACATCGAATAGACGTGGCAATAGACTGACAAGCGTCGATTTACCCGAACCCGTTGGTCCAACGATTGCAAGCGAAGCACCCGCTTTGACAGAAATGTTGATATCATGCAATACTTCATGTTCACCATAGGAGAAGTTCACATGACGAAATTCCACATCACCGGTAATAGATGTCTTCGTAGGAACTGGTAACGGTTCAGGTGATGCAATTTCGGGTTTGTGGTCCATTACCTCGTTGATACGCTGCATTGAAGCCGTACCTTGCTGTAGGAGGTTTACAACCCACCCGAATGCGATCATCGGCCATGTGAGTTGAGCCAGATAGCCCGTGAATTGTACTAACTGTCCAAGCGTGATACGACCTTCTATCACATCAATACCACCACGCCAAAGAATGACGACTGAGGCGAGACCGGCAAGAAAGAACATTACAGGCCACAGAAATGAATTGTACTTTGCATAGCCGATACTACGACGCATATACTCGCGGTTCGACTCACGAAACGACTCCAGCTCATACTCTTCCTGTGTATATGCTTTCACTATACGAATACCCGAGAAGTTCTCCTGAGCATGGGCTGAGACCTCGCCAAATTGATCTTGTACGCTTTTGTAACGCCGTTCAATCTGTCTACCTACTACCAAAAATACAACCGTGATGAGCGGCAAAATGACCGCTGCATACAGTGTCAACTGCACGTTAATTGTAAGCATAATTGCAATGGTAGCAATGAGCGCGACAACGGTATTCATTAGATTGAGAATACCCGGGCCAAGCATCGTCCGAATCATGGATAGGTCGTTGGTAGCACGTGCCACAAGGTCTCCAACTTTGTTGTGCTGGAAATAGTCGAGTTCTAGCTTTTCAAAATGCTCGAAGAGATTGTTCCGTAGCTCGTACTCGATCTCGCGCGACGCTTTGGCTGGAAAGTACCGTCCATAAAAAGACAGCACTGCCTGAAGCAAACCCGCTCCTGCAATCAGTAAGCCATAGCGCAGCAGCAGTCCAAGGTTAACGCGAGTGCTTAGACTGTCTACTGCAAGGCGAATAAGATAGGGCAAAAGGAGTGCTGTCAGATTTGCCACAATGATAAAAAGGAAGCCAATAAAGATGGCTATTTTGTGTTTGTTGAGATAGTGTCGTAGCGAAAGTAGTGCAGTCATATGCCAATTGTACTCTACAGAGGAGACAAAGAACAAACGATGTATTAACGAAAAGAATATGTTTTTTGACGCATCCAAGAAGGGAAGAGTTCTTCGTTGAAGCTCATTTGTCCATGAAAGGCTTCATGGCACCCCATCTCAGAGGAAAATAGATAAGACGTACACAAGAGAAGAAGAGGACGGGGGACAAGTGGGGCTGCTAGAATGCAAAGCCCTCTTTAGACAAGTACCTCGTCAATGTCCCCAACGATCTTTTGGATCTCGCGCAGGCGGTGTTCTGCAAGTTCAACATTCTCTAGTGCCTGTGCAAGAATACGGGCTTCGAGCGACGGATACGTCTCGGCTATCTCTGGGTCGATAGCTCCACCAATCAGTTCCAGGGCGCGACTCAACTTGTTTTCTACGGTTGCTGCTGACATGTGCGTGATACCCCTTAATACACTAGGAACTTTGTGCCAATCGAAAAACACGATCTATTGAAATGGTATTTCACCAGAAATTTCGCGCTCCTGATATCCTACTACTGCTCATTACGTTTATTGTCAAAGTTTGGTTACAACTACTCAGATATCTTTTTTTGGACGCGCTTTTTGCGTTTAGGCTCATCCAATGATACGCTGTATGATACATCAAACGAGCAGAAACATCAAAACAAACTACTAACATTCCTACTTCTTCCATAAGGAGAAACGCTACAGGTATGCGTTTTCTGTCTATACATTCATTGTACTCACTAATACAAAGAGAACAATTGAGGGTGGGTACGGGTACTACTAGCTTCCATATTTGTTAGAAAATAGCATATTTGGTGAGAGCAGGTTACACATAATTCTTGTCGTCATCTACGACAACAATAAGTATCTTTGAAATCTATGAGTTACATAATAAATCGCTTAGAGCATATATTGCAGTGCTTTTATTTATTGATTTTGGCAAAAACACATGGTAAGGTTGTTGTATACACACGAATGGATAAACGCTGTGGCGTGTATTCCAGAAGCTTCTTATGTAGTGCTTACTGGAATACAAAGGATTGTACGTTAAACCGGGATAAGGAAGGAACATAGATCATGGCAGAATATGCATCACATCACGCGTCGGTAGCAGTAAACGCTCCTGTACATCAGGTGTACTCACTGTTTTCACACTTCAATGACTTTCCCAAGTTCATGAGTTTTGTCAAGGAAGTTACATACATTGACGACCAGCGCAGCCACTGGGTGGCCGATGTTGTTGGCCGCCAGGAGTGGGATGCCGTAAACGAAAACTGGGTTCCAGATCAGCAGATCGGCTGGCGCTCGACCAGCGGTGTCGAGAACTTTGGTAAAGTAACCTTCCAGCCAATCAATGCAGACCAGACCAAAGTCGATGTGTTCATTAACTACAATCCACCTGCTGGTGTACTTGGAGACATCGGTGAGAACCTTGGCGTTGGTGGCAATTTCGAGAAAAAACTGCAACACGACATGGATCATTTCGCACAAATGGTAAGCCAAGCTCCCTCAGGTGCACTCGATCCGAATTCTTCAAACTACCTGTTCCACGGCGACAGCGCTGCTGCAAAGGGGTCAACAACAGGCCGTCAGAACGAGACCATGTATGATGATAGTCGGAGCACTGGTTCGACATCCAATCGTCCTATAACGGATAGTGATATCACAGGGACGACGAATCAGAACTTGAATGCAAATGCAAGCGATATACCCACAATGGGTGGTCAGGCTGGCCCAACCAGCACAATGCGCGACGATAGTGAGCTGAGAGGCTACTAAGTTCTGTACAACCGTAGATGTACAGCTACAGTTTGGCACGGTGGTTTTATCGCCGTGCCAAACTCTTTTTTCTAAAATATACATTTACCTATACCATTCTATTTCTTCGTCATACCTATAGAAGTTAACTAGACATACAGGATATGCGTGTGGCAGATACTCAAGATCAAAAAGGAATGCAACCTATAACAGAACTAACCGATATCCTCGATAAAGACATAGAGGCTATCGTTGCTATGCGTATGCTTGCGGAACGCAAAGTGGGACGGCAGCAGCGCATAATCGAGCGCATTACAAACGATATTGGACGACCAGTTGCACTGTACCTTGTCTGTCTGTTCGTACTGCTATGGATTCTGCTCAATGCATTTCATACGTATCTTGGCCTACCAATATTCGATCCACCTCCATTTAGTTGGCTACAAGATACAGTAGGCGTGATCGCGTTACTGGTGACGACTGTAGTCCTTATCACCCAGAATCGACAGGCAAAAATTGCGGAGCAGCGGCGTCATCTCGACCTACAAGTGACCCTACTGACCGAACGCAAAGTAAGCAAGATTATCGCGCTCGTAGAGGATTTGCGGAGAGACTTTCCTTCCATAGCTAACCGGAACGATAGCGAAGCACAGGCTATGAGAGAACCTGTTGATCCACATACTGCCCTTACTAGCTTGAACAAAACACTTCAGCATGCAGCAAGAGAAAATCGCATCGTAGTCGAGTAGCGAAGTTACATTTTTCATAGAAATACCTTTTCCTTGACATTTGTACACCTCAACGCCTATACTCATGGCATCAGACCATTTTCTTTTAGTGTTGGACAGTTGTCCAAAACGGAACGATGAAAGGATTGACCATCATGGAGCCTGGCCCTAGTTGTGACAGGAGCCATCATCTTTCCGTAGCTTATGCACTCGTGATTTGATAGCCCTTTTTGCTATCACCTCGCCTCTCGCTACAGCTACGGGCTGCTACACAAAAGCGAGATGTGCGAGGAATGCCCCTTGCCAGCCCCGGCAAGAGTGGCTCTTATTCCTCTCGCGCCTCTCCTAACTACATCTATACAAAACATGCTTTCTGACTACTGTTTCCTGTGCGAACGTGTACAGGCTAAACAGGAAGCACAGGATGCAACAAAAGGAGAAGCTATGAGTCTATTCATCTTCAGCCAGATGATAGGCAAGCCAATTTTTGATCCAAATCGGGAAAAACTGGCTGTGCTGAAGGATATTGTCGTGTATATTAATCCGGCAGATGGAAAGAGTGAGGAACTATACCCATCGCTCGCCGGACTGCTTGTGTATGCCGCAGGCCGTAATGTATGGGTATCCGCCCAGAATGTATCCTCATTTGAGGAGCATGGCATTCTCTTATCCACGACGAAGATGGATTTGGAGCACTTTGTACGGCGCGACGGCGAGATATTGCTTGGCAAGGACGTACTCGACAAGCAGTTGGTTGATGTTGAGGGACGGCGAGTTGTACGGGTGAACGATTTAGCACTAGGACAGGTACCGGGGGAGACAGTGTTGCGCTTACTTGCGGTCGATGTCTCGTTTCGTGCACTCTCACGCCGCATTTTTCTGTCTATGACCGGAACACGCCCTCAGCGTAGTGAGAGGTTATTAGACTGGGCAAAGGTTCAGTACTTTGCAACCAATGCTCCAGCAGTACAGCTTGACGTGTCGCACAAGCGTCTTGAGAAACTGCACCCTGCAGACCTCGCACGCATTCTTGATGAACTATCGTATCAGCAGCGCGACGAGATTGTTCGTTCACTAGATGACGAGCACATCGCAGACGCGCTTGAGGAACTTGACGCCGATGATGCCGCTGACATCCTTGAAGAGATTGATGATGAGCGCGCATCAGACATCCTCGAAGAAATGCGACCCGATATGGCAGCAGACGTTGTAGCGGACCTGGATGAAGAGCGAGCAGAGACCCTGCTCAACCTGATGGACCGCGAGGAGTCAGAAGATGTCCGCGAGTTGCTTGCCTATCCCGAGGATAGCGCTGGCGGTATCATGACCAACGAATTCCTCATGCTTCCTTCCTCGTTAGAAGCTGCAGAGTCACTGCGAACCATTCGGGCGATGGAAGAGCAACCCGAGTTCGCGGACTATATATACGTAACAGAGCCGGGAACCGAGCGCGTGATTGGTGCGGTCTCGCTGCGAGATGTTGTATTTCATCCTAACCGCTCCACTACGTTAGGGCAGTTGATGGAGCGCGATATCGTGAGCGTGCACCCAACAACGAATGCACGCGAGGCAGCCGCCCTGCTATCTACCTACAGTTTGAGAGCAATCCCCGTAATTGACGACGATGGCCTTATCCTCGGTATTATTACCTTCGATGATGCGCTGGATATCCTCCTACCCGATGAACTGCGCGAACGTATTGGTCATCTTTTTTTCTATCGACGCCGTCGCACTATTCCAGCAAACACGCCACAAGAGGTATTGTAACACGTTCAGAGGAAATGAGGTCATGATGACACAGAGTTCACGCAACGAATTGAAAGAGGCATCGCCAAACATCGAAGAAGTTCAAAAGAACACCGGGACGCTTGCACGTTTACGTGTACGCAGGCGTTCACGCTGGCTTGTGTATCTTAGCATCTTGGGTCCAGGGCTAGTTGCGGCTAGCGCAGGCAATGATGCCGGAGGTATCTTAACCTACAGCAGTATGGGGTCGCAGTTTGGGTATTCGATGATCTGGGTGATGGTTGTCCTGACGGTCGGGATGGGCATTGTACAGGAAATGTGTACGCGCATGGGCGCGGTGACAGGTAAGGGGCTATCAGACCTGATACGCGAGAACTTTCCTATTCGTCTTACAGCCCTTGTTATGCTCTCCTTTCTGCTGGCAAACGGTGGTGTGATCGTCACCGAATTTATTGGCATTGTAACGGCTCTCAATATCTTTGGCATTCCGTCGTATATCAGTGCACCATGCGCAGGTATTGTTCTCTGGTTGCTGATTGTGCGTGGTTCATATTCACGAGTAGAAAGGGTCTTTTTGGCCTTAACTCTCGTCTTCATTGCGTATTTCATTGCTGCTTTCATGGCACGTCCTCATTGGGGTCAAGTTGCGTTCGGCACGTTTGTGCCAACAATCCAAGTCAACGGGAGTTTCCTGCTCACGCTTATCGCAGCTGTTGGCACAACCATCAGCCCGTATATGCAAATCTATGTGCAAAGTGCTGTTGTTGAACGGGGCATCAATATGCGTGAGTACAATAACGAGCGTATTGATGTGTACAGTGCTGCTATCTTCTCAAATCTGGTTGCGGCCTTTATCATCATCGCGACAGCCGCAACATTATTTGTGCACAGCGGTGGAAAAGGAGTTTCGTTGTCTTCAGCCGCGGACGCGGCACTCGCCCTCTCCCCGTTCCTTGGGAGGTTTGCAACCGATGTATTCGCGATTGGTCTGCTGGGGGCATCCTTTCTGGCAGCAGGAGTACTACCACTTTCAACATGCTATTCAATTACTGAGGCACTGGGCTTAGAAAACGGCGTCAGCAAACGCTTACAAGAGGCTCCGGTATTTTGGGGACTCTTTACAGGATTGATTGTGCTTGGTGTTGTTATCTCGATGTTGCCAAACCTGCCAGTCGTACAGGTACTACTCAACCTCTACTTACTTAACGGTATATTACTGCCAATAATCCTATTCTCAATTCTGGCCCTGACCAACAACAAGCGTCTTATGGGAGAGTACACCAATGGTCCCATTTTCAACTTTCTGGCTTATACCCTAGCAGTCACAGTAAGCTTATTGGGCGTTGCGTATGTCGTTATTCAAGTATTTGACTTATTTGGCGTTCAACTGCTTGGATAGCAGAAAGAGTTTACAAACACTTTCCTTATTGCTTGACTTCTTTCGCATGATATGCAATTATTAACATTATTTGACGATATCAGGAAGGGGAAATTTCTGCTTTTCCATCTGCTCAATTGCATTGCGGAGCGAGGGCGGCAGAGGATGAGGACGACCAGTGCGGTAGTTGCACCAAACCATGACTGAACGACCGGTAGCAAAGATACGCTCTGTGTCCTGTACATCTCGTATCTGATGCTCCATTACAAAGCTTGTGCGACCAGCTTTTACTATACGTACACCAACTTCTACCCGATCTGTACGCACAAGCGGGAGTTCATACGTGCATGTTACCTCTTTGACGAGTAGTCCATAGTGTCCACCGCGCGGCCCTGTTTGGATACGAGGATTATGGGGAGACTGCGAGACAATACTTTCTACCACCTGGTGCTCTTCTTTCGAAGGCCATTGTTGTAGCCATCGCTCGAGCGAATCAAAGTAGAAACTTCTCGCCTCTTCGTAGTAGGTGAAATACACAGTGTTATTCACATGTGCAAGGGGATCTAAATCGCGGAACCGAATGGAGATGGGATACCAGCAGTGAAATGGTGTACTCATAAACTATTCGCACGCTCCTGTTGTATAGAATGCCTAAAATTGTTTACATAGTATCAGAAGCAAGAGGGAGTCGGCAACTCTATTTTTTTTATTAGTCCATATGATCTCTATTTTTTCTAATACGAGTATCTCCTATGAAACTTACACTGCGATATGGAGAACATGAGAGAAGGAGTGCATGCGTACATCTGTAAGCAGTAGCGAGAATGATGAAAGCAACGGGATTAGTGATGAAAAGCTGATACACGCGATTGCGAGAGGGTCAACGTGGGCGATGGAGCCGCTGGTTGATCGGTACAGCCGCTATCTCTACTCGCTTGTCTATCGCATGGTTTTGAATCATCATTTAGCGGAGGATTTGACGCAGGATGCGTTTATGCAGGTATGGAGCCGTGCTGCAACTTACACGCCAGCGCTAGGCTCGGTTCGTGGCTGGATGACCACTATTGCACGCCACAAGACAATTGACTATCTACGCGGCGTACAAAGAAAAGCAGTCTATCGTACCGATGCGACATGGGAAGATGTCGAACGGGACGAACATATGGCGCAACCCGATGCTGAGGAGAGCGCCTTGAAAGTAATTCAAGGGGAGGAGGTGCGAGAGGTATTGATGCTCATTCCACCGGAACAACGTACAGTCATTGAACTAGCGTATTTTCAAGCGTGGACGCATTCAGAAATCGCGGAGCGGTGTGAGATACCGCTTGGAACAGTCAAGGCACGTATGCGTCTCGGCATTAAGCACCTACAACGCTTGCTAAAGGAGAGAGGCATTACGTCATCCGACGACTAGCAAAAGGGAATTATTTTTTTAACCATTTCTTGTAAGTACGTTTTCTTTGCTCAGAAATCAGGTTTTATCCTCATAGACACCCGGTGCAAAATCGTATATGCTATACGTATCCTTAAGTATAACCTATGTTCGTGCAAAAAACTAGACATGCTTCCTGCGAGAGAGGGTCTTATGCGCATCCGTCCATTTTTCTGGTGTCTGCTCGCGGCTGTATGTATCGGCGTACTGAGCTTTGCGGCAACCTATCAACCGCACCATTCGAATATCTTACACGTTCACTTTGCACAATCTCATATCACCTCGGATCAACCTGCGGTACTCGAAGTATTCTTAACCGACACGCAGGGTATACCGATAGATTTTGCTCACATCTCTTCGCATGCCCGGATGACAAACATGGATATGCCGACACAGCAGACAAATATCCAATCATTGGGACAGGGGCGGTACAAAGTACAGATATATCTTTCGATGGCTGGTCCGTGGGCAGTTGACTTGCAAGCGCTGGCCGATGGATTTTTACCTGCACAGCAAAGCCTATATATACACGTTCAATGATGGCACAATGAGAAAAAAAGCACTTCGACTTTCGCTTTTTGAAAAGGTCATTCTTGTCAATAGCATACTGTTAGTGAGTGAGGCACTGGCAGGTCTATGGATCACAAGTCATAGCCTTGAAACGCACCACTATCTCATTGATACAAGTTTCATTGTTATTGCCACGCTTCTTATTCTCCTGACCAATACCCTGCTGCTGCGAGCAAGCTTTCGACCACTGTATACACTACTAGCTACAATTAGAGAGATTAGTAGGGGCAAGACGGATGCGCGCGCGAAGCTTGTGAATTCGAACTCCGAGGTGGGCGAGTTGGCGCAAGCCTTCAATAGCATGCTTGATACGCTTGAGGGGATGAGGCGCGAACAGGCGATGCTTATTCTGCAGGCACAGGAGGAGGAGCAGCGCCGCATCGCGCTAGAACTACACGATGAGGCAGGCCAAAACCTGACCGCGCTCCTGGTACATACGGAGTTGTTGCATCAACGGATACAGGCCTTTCCGCCTCATGCAATGGATAAACAGGCACAAAAGCAACTTCAACGCGGCCTGACGCAGATCAACACCCTTACTCAACTAACCCTTGAAGGCATTCGTGTCCTGGCCCAGCAATTACGCCCCTCTGTACTTGACGATCTAGGATTGGTAGCTGCTTTTCGCTGGCTCACGGAGGACAGTCGCCAGCGCTTGCACCTGCCCGTCCACTTAACGCTCAGCGGGATTGAAGAAACGCAACAAAAGAAGCACATACCGTCGGCGCATGAGATAGCACTGTTTCGAATCGCGCAGGAGGGATTGACGAACGTCGCTCGACACGCTCAGGCTCAGCATGTCCTGCTATCGTTACGCAAGGAAGAGGGGAAGATTACGGTGTGCGTGCAGGATGATGGTGTGGGCTATGACCCGGAAACGGCCAGGAGGGGGCTAGGGGTATTTGGGATGCAAGAACGGGCAGCACTGCTGGGTGGAACATTAACCATTCGATCCAGGCCAGGAGAGGGCACGGTCGTCGAGGGATCATTGCCATTAAGCCCTACACATCAGGAGGTTTGTGCTGATGTCAATTGAAGAGGGAGCGCAGCGTACAGCAACGGTTCGTGTCTTACTCGTGGACGATCACGATATCTTGCGACAAGGACTACAGCTTCTGCTGGAAATGCAGGGAGACATAGAGGTCGTCGGAGAGGCACGTACGGGACAGGAGGCACTCCAGTTTGTGGTTGGGCACAAACCTGATGTTGCGATTGTAGATATCACGATGCCGGACATGGACGGGCTGGAGGCATGTGAGCTTATCCGGCAACAACAACCAGCCACACAGGTGCTGATCCTCACGATGCACGAGAGTGAGGAGTATTTTCTGCAGGCTCTGCGAAAGGGCGCGGCTGGCTATCTTGTGAAGAAAGCGGCACCGACGGAGCTTATAGCGGCTGTGCGCACAGTTGCGGCGGGCGGAGCATACCTGTATCCAGGTTTGGCTAAAGCCCTTGTACGCGCCTATCTTGTCGCGGGGGAGCACCAAACGTCCTCAACGGTTTCTGAAGTCCCTCCACGGCTAGCAAAAAACGTGGGATTGGGGCAATCGCTGCGTGTGCTGACACCCCGTGAGATGGAGATACTCAAGCTGGTAGCGGAGGGATATACCAACCAGGAAATCGCAGACCAGCTTGTACTGAGCATCAAAACGGTACAGGCGCATCGTGCCAACGTGATGGAGAAATTAGAACTGCACGATGTCACTCATCTTGTACGCTTCGCAATTCGGCATGGCCTGATCTCCCCCGACTAGTATTGCATTCACGTTTCGTTGCGTCTTTTGCATGAGCCATGCTATCATCGCCTTATGCATAATGCTCAATGGTTTAGGGGGAAACATAGCATTCAGGCAAACGACTAAGCCGTTCGGTCTCTATTTTCATGCGGCGTGGTGCTGCTAATAAGAGCATGGATTAATTCTTCTGAAAATAGTCTATCCCCAATTCCCCTTCTAGGAGTTTGTAGAGATCA
>CAXTCR010000001.1:0-67384 GCA_964242555.1 uncultured Ktedonobacteraceae bacterium | reverse complement strand
ATCGACTCCATCTTCGAAGGCTGAGAACACACTTCCAACTTCGACGTTAACTAACTCCAGTATGACGCGTCGCACGCTTGTAAGTAATGGTATCAAACTGGGACTTGGAGCAACCGCACTGGGTGCATTCCTTGATGCTTGTGGCGGATCGAGTAGTTCAGGTGGATCAAGTGGTCCCGTCACGATTCAATTTGCGGCTGGTATTGATCAAACGGGAGAGCAGGTAAACGAGGTCAATAAGTTCAACCAGCTCAATGCGGGAAAGATTAAGGTTGAGTATGTGCAACTGCCAATTGTCACAAACGACCAATATAGCAAAATACTCAACTCACTCCGTTCTCAATCAGCTACTCCCGATGTTATTCAGATGGATGTTACGTGGCCTGCACAATTTGTCGCATCCAACTGGCTTGCGCCTCTTGACCAGTACATCAACGCCAACTATCTGGGACAATTCTGGCCTGGTGCGGCAACAATCGCAAATATCAACGGTAAAACGTATGGCATTCAACGCTATATGGATATCGGCATGCTGTACTATCGCACTGATCTCGTTGAGAAGTACGGCGGCAACGTTCCACAAACGCGCGATCAGTTAGCGGCCATGGCTCAAAAGATTGTCGCAGCGGAGTCAGCAAACGGTATTAAGTACGGCTATTTAATTCCTGGTAAAAAGATCGAGGCTATCGTCGACCAGTGGCTCGAACTAGTGTGGGGTGCTGGCGGCACAATTGGCGATCCTGGAAATTTCCAGCTTACAGGCCAGACACAGATCGATGCGTTGCAGTACCTGCATGATCTGGTGTATACATCGAAGCTTGCGCCAAGTGGCACCAATACCTATGCGCCAAATGACCTTATAAATCTGTTCAGCAATGGCACTGCCCCCTTCATGCGTAATTGGACCTTTGCCTATGCGCTGGCGAATGATCCGAAAAAGTCGAAGGTTGCTGGAAGGGTTGGAGTTGCACCAACCCTCTCTGTAGGTAGCAATAGTGGACATGGCTGTATTGGTGGTTGGGTCTTGGGCATCAATGCCTTCTCACAGCAGAAGGACACGGCATGGAAATTTATTGACTACATGCTGAGTAAAGATACACAAACCTCGCTTGCACTCAATGCAGGTCTGATCTCAAGCCGTCCTGATGTGGTTAGCGACTCTACAGTACAGGACAAGCTTCCCATCTACAAACAGCTTTCTACCATCCTCAATGGCGGGTACAGCAGGCCAAAGATGCAGAACTATAACAAGTTTTCGACGCCACTACAGGCTAGTATCAATAGTGTGCTCAGTGGACAAGGCTCCGCCCAGGACGCTCTAACATCGGTACAATCACAGATTGCTACGCTAAAATAACGCGATGCACCTGTAGGAGTCTAACTATCTCGTGTAACAAAATGGTATAGGTACAGGTAGGCACCGTATTGGTCACGTTCTTGCTGGAGGTTAATTGCAAAGAGGACGTGACCAATGGAGTTCCTACCGGACACGCATCTGCATAAATTGCCAAAGAACATTAGACTTGTACAATGAACGTGTTGTTCCTCCTTGATCAAATACTACTAAAAGGAAGCATAGATGGAAACCACTCGTATACCAGTGCTCCAAACAGCTAACAACAGGACAAAATCCACGCCCCCTAAAAAGTCAGGAGGTCTGGTACAAAGAGAGGAACGCCTTGCATGGGCTATGATTGCGCCAGTCATCATTGCTCTTGCGGCTTTAGGACTCTATCCTGCGCTGAGCACGATCTGGTTTTCTTTTCAGCAAGGTGGTTCATATGGCGTCAATACGACATGGGGCGGTCTTACCAATTACATCCATCTCTTTCACGATCCACAGTTTTCTGGCGCGCTAGTATTTTCGCTGCTCTTTAGCCTTGTAACGGTTGCAGGTCAGATGATCTTCGGCACGGCCTTAGCGATATTTGCTAATCAAAAATTTCCAGGGCGCTGGCTACTGCGCGCAGCAGTTATTTTCCCTTGGGCCATACCTACCGCAACAAACTCTGTGCTTTGGTCCTATATCTTCAATGACCAATATGGACTCATCAATAGCATCCTGATACGCTTAGGACTCCTCAATGGGGCACATCCCATTAACTGGTTAGGCACAACATTGCTAGCAACAGGGCTTATCTATACTCTGGCGATTTGGAAGGCAAATTCACTCGTTGCTCTGCTTGTGCTTGCAGGTCTGCAAGGTATTCCCAATGAGGTTTATGAAGCGGCACATGTCGATGGTGCATCGTCGTGGCAGGTATTGTGGAATGTGATGTTGCCCCTGCTCCGCCCAACGCTGGTTGTCACGCTACTGCTGAGAACCATCGAGTCATTGCAGGCATTCGATTTGATCAGCGCTTTCACAAACGGCGCTCCTGGAACTGCGACGCAAAATCTCGGCCTCTACATCAATGTACAAATTCAACAGTTCGGCGATTTTGGCTACGGTTCGACCGTTGCCGTCGTGCTCATGCTGATCTGTCTTGCCTTCATTGTGGTTTACCTGCGCACCCTGTATCGTCCGGGCGTGAACTAGGGAAAGAGAGGAAACGAATATGGCCGAACACTCGCTTGTACGGGAACAAACTCTTGTCGCAACACGCTCACCAAATGTGCAACTGAGACGCTTCTCATTTCGTACATTGATCTATGTGTTGCTCGTTCTTGTTTTGTTGATACAGTTTTTCCCGCTGCTCTGGGCATTGCTCACGTCATTCATGACTCCACAAGAAACAACAACTGTACCCGCAACACTCTTGCCCGCCAGACCAGCCCTTGACAGCTATACACAGGCGTTACAGGGCGATCTCGGCTCTTATTATCGCAATAGTATCATTGCGGCTACCATATCAACCTTGATCACAATGGTGCTTGCGGTTCTCGCTGCCTACGCATTCGCACGGTTGCGCTTTCGTTTCAAGACACCATTGCTTCTATTTGTCCTTTTGCTCTCGCTCTTTCCACCACTGGCGCAGGTCATTCCCTTATATCAGATATTGCAGAAACTACACCTTATTGGGACGCTCAGTGCTCTAATTCTTCCCTACTCGGTGTTTGGACTACCTCTCGCCGTGCTTGTCCTTATCGCTTTCTTTCAGGATGTGCCAGCAGAACTTGAGGAGGCCGCGATAGTTGATGGCATGAAGCGTTTTGGAGCGTTCCTGCGCATCATTTTGCCCATCACGCTGCCAGGCATTTTTACAGCTGCAATCATCGTCTTTGTTGGCGATTGGAATGAGTACCTATTTGCGCTCAACTTCACCAACAATGGCACCTACACACTACCTGTTGGCATCGTCAACATCAGTCAAACAGAGTTTACCACCAACTTCGGCATCTTGTCCGCCGCCATGATTATGTCTATCGTCCCTCTCGTCGTCCTTACTCTACTCTTAGAGCGACGCATCGTCTCAGGTTTAACAGCGGGTGCGCTAAAGGGATAGGGCAACAAGAGAGCATAGCTCCGTTGATGTCGGACATCAATGGAGCTATGCTCTCTTGTTGCTTTATTTCACAATAATCGGTCTGCTCATACCCGCTGCATAATGCCCGCGCATCAAGCAGGCGATCTCATAATGTGTCGTATTCGATGCCTTGAAGGTGTAGTTGACCATCAGCGTTGTCCCTGGCTTCACAGGTTGTCCCTGCACCAACGCCCCATTGTATTGCCCATTGACGAGATAATTTGATCCGTTAGGTTTGTCTGGCATAATAAAAAACTCGTGGAGCGAACGCCCCGCGTTGGTCACAACGAAATAGTACGGCGTGCCAACTTTGAAGTCTGTGACCGAGGACGTAATATGAAATTCCGAGAGCGTCACATCCACCTTTACCGCACCTGCCATAGGTGTTGCCTGCACTGTTGGCGTCACCGCGTCCTGCGCTGAGGTGCTTGTACTACGAGCCGCCGATAATGCTACATTCTGATTGCGTGTGGAAAATATGCTCAGTGACACAACGGCAACTAGAGCCAGCAACAGGACAAATAATGTGCCGACAAAACGAGGGGAAATACGTCTTGGCTGTTTAGGAGTGGGTGATATATCTTTGGGGTCTTTCATGTGTGTTTGCCTTCATAGTGGTCCAAATACAAGTTATATGCATGCAGTATAGACAAGCTACGGAGAAACGTCAACTCTTCTTATGCTATGGAAATATTAGTAGCTTGTTATTTGTTTGTTAATTATGATACGATAATAATAGGTAAGCAACCTTTCATAAAAGGAGCTTACCAAATTAGATAAACAATCTTTGAAAGAGAGATCGAAATATACTATGTCAATCGCTACCCAAGCCTCCCAAATAGATAGCACAGGTCTGCAAACATACCTTGATACTGTTCTAAAACGCCGTTCTATCCGCAAACTCACCTCTGGCGAAGTAAGCAACGAGATAATCTCGCATATCCTTGAGGCTGCACGCTGGTCTCCTTCCAGCGGCAACAGCCAGCCAGCACGTATTGTTGTACTCAAAGAGCGCAACCAGGAGTTCTGGAATTTTGTCGAAGCAACGTTAAAGCAAAAGTTACAGGGCGAACAACTGCAGCGCGCCTTGAACCGCATCCCCGACTATCGTTCAGGCGTGTTTACGCTCGTATTCTTTGAGGATACGGCAATTGCAGAGAAACAGATTGCGTCAGGTATGAGTCCTGAGCAGGTGAATAGCTTTTCGGCTCAAACGCTTGGTATCGTCCAAGCGAATGTTTGGAACGCTATTGCTGCCGCTGGACTAGCCGCCTCGAATCAGCACATCAACCTGCAGATGGAGGAGGAGTTGAGGGAGTTTCTCAACGTTCCCTCATCTTGGAAGAGCTATAGCATCTTCCCAGTCGGTTTTGCCAATGAGGTACCTGCCGAGGGCACACGTCACGACGCTAAGCATGTGATCTTCTTCGAGCAAGGTTCCCGCGCGTAGTACTTTGCTCCAAAACAAACATCGCACCTCATATCGGGGTGCGATGTTTGTTTTTCAGATGTTATTCTTCAGGGTCATGTATGCTCTTCTGCTGAAAAAACGAGACACCGCCCGACGCAATCACAATCAACGCTAGTGCGATGAATGCCCGCAGCCCCGTCGTCTCGCGCAACACTATAAAGCCGACGAGTGCAGCAATCGCTGGCTCCAGACTCATTAGCACGCCAAATACACGTGCAGGCAATCTCCGCAGCGCCTCCAATTCAAGCGTAAAGGGAATGACGGTTGAAAGGATTGCTACACCTATGCCCAACAACAAAATCTTTGGATTGAGCAACGTTGCGCCACCGCTCCATATGCCAATTGGCAGTAATACAAGTGCCGCTACACTCATACTCATTGCAAGACCATTATTGCCCTCGAATGTTCGCCCAATGCGGACGTTGAGCAGAATATACGCTCCCCAGCACGCACCTGCCAGCAGTGCGAGACCTACACCCAACGGGTCAATTGTCATGTTGCCAAATGGGGCAAGTAGTACAACACCTGCCGCCGCCAGACCCGCCCATAAGAAGTCGCGCCGTTTCCGCGAGGCCAACACGCTCACTCCCAATGGCCCGACAAATTCCAACGTTACCGCGATGCCAAGCGGAATACGCGCAATGGCTGCATAGAACGCTGCATTCATACACGCGATAGCTAGCCCGAATAACACAATCAACAAGTAATCAGCTCGCCTGTATCCACGCAAGCGTGGACGTGCCATTGACATGAAAATCAGCGCACCAAAGCCGACACGCAAAAATACTGTTCCACTCGATCCCACTGCATGAAATAATCCCTTTGCCAGTGCCGCCCCGATCTGCACCGACACAATCGCCAGCAGCACGATTACCTGTGGTGGCAGTGCATTCATAACCGTGCTTTGCGAAAGTGAACGCTGTGTTAGACGTGTCCATACGCGTGTCAGTCCCCATGAGGAAGATGCGTGAAGGTGTGGAATGTGTTTGCTCATTATGCGTGTGTTTTCCTGTCGTCTTGCGAAGGGTCGTCTGATCTCGACTTTTCTACAAGACACTCTTGAAATCGTTTTACCACTCTGGAAATCCCAGGTTTTCTTAAATCCAAAACGTATGCCCTATCCGACAAAGCATAAAGCGGCGAAAAGAAAAGTTTTCGCACAAGTATATCGCCATCGTAGGATGCGGCATTTGCGTATATCTTGTGTATGTACCTGTCGGGATACTGCTCACACCAGTAGTGTAACACGGAGCTTAAGAGTTTATTGAGCTGTTCAGGGTATTGGGGATGTATCACCACACTTTCGGCGAGAAGCGTGTATTCGCCTTTGCGTTCATAGCTTTCTACTTCGTCGGGACTTATCGATGACACCGTTCGTTCGCCTTTCAAAATAGAAATTATAACCTCTTCTGCCATGGGAACTAAGTTGATATACGCCACTACAGTATCTCGCTTGCCTCGTTCAAAGGCCAGGAGTGTAATGTGGGTGTTTTTCTTGGCCCATGAAGCGTATAGCCTCATCTCGCCTACTTGCTCCCCTTTGTATACCTGTATATCTAGCTTTAAAATAGCGGGCAAATCAGACAACTCCTGCCACGCAACCTCTGTCCGCTCCCTTTCTTCTCTTAGTGCCCTCTCCTGGGCATTTAGCCGCTTGCCTATGAGCTTTCTGATATCACCCTCATTATACAAAGCACCTCTTTCTCTCAGTTCGGGCAAGTTTTTTCTGATTTTGCCCTCGCGTGCATGCCGGAAAAAGGTATTTGATGAAAGTCCAGCCTCGACATACAACTTGATAGCTTCATCTGAACCAATCATGTTCTCGCTCATAGCACCCTCGTTATGTTAACTAACATTACTGCTAGCTCAATGTAACATCTTCTTATGGTGCTTTACAAATAGAATCTAATTACATTGACACTTTAGAAAACAGATTCTATAATTGGCTTGTTAGGAATAAAAAGAAACAAATATAAAAGTAATTCTTTTAAGGTAAGGATAGTGCAAGTGGCAACGGATGACATACAATTCTCTGCTCATGTCCAAAAGTCGCAAGAAAGCGAGATAGCATATTGGAGACGACAATACGAAGAGAACTACGAAGCGGCCTATTGCGTACGATTGGACGCTTATGCTGTGACTTCGTCGCACGAATTTATCACGCGGCGTATGGAAAACATGGGTCGCGCTACAATGGAACTCATAAAGCTCGTTGGCAAACAGGAAACGGCACAAATGTTGTTTGGAGTCCCATCAGAGGAGACGATGACATCCGCCGAGCAGTAGCACTGCAAGACACTCAACCCATTCCCGTAATCGAGCGGCGCAAGCCTACGCTGTTGGAACTGCGCCAGCAATGTGGTTTGAGTCAGATGCAAGTCTCAATACTTTCAGGAGTGCGCCCCTGTCGTGTCGCATGGATGGAGGATGGCGTCGAGTCATCATTGCTCGATGTGTTCCTCGTCCTCACAGTCTATGTGCGTCAATTGGGACAACCATATAAACTAGGAGACATCGCCGGTATCAAGGTGCGGGAGACGTAATCAATGGTACGTTGGAAACTCAAACAAGTGCTTGTGGAGAAAAAGCTCACCATGCGAGATGCAGCCAGACTTTCAGGTGTGTCTTATAGCCAAATCCGAAAGCTGTGCCTGAATCCCTTTCAAGACTCTAAAGTGCACACACTAGATACGTTAGCGGATGCACTCGATGTTACTTATGACCAATTGATTGAGAAGGAGCGTCGTTAAATCAACCCTTGCTTCTTTCCATAACATAAGCTATACTGTATATATGGAAGCCTAACATGATAGAGCAGAGTGTTTTTATGAGATTGCTTGCCGATATGCCAGGAAAAAGAAGAGGTCGTTACATACCGAAATACTACGTATTCCGTGGCTTTCACCTATCTACTTGTTACCCCTGATTGTCCTTCCCTTCCGCTTCTCCTGTCCTCACATCTTTTGAGCGGAAAACGTTTTTGCATTCTTAGCTCATACACTTTTTCGTTTTTTTGAAGCATTCTCGCATCCAAGCATACTGTAATCAATAGCAAGCTTCCAGAGTTTTTATCCCATTCTGCTTATCCAGAGAGATAAGCGAATATTCCTCCTGCTACAAGCTGAACGTGTAGGTCGTCTGACCGAAAGTTGCTCGTCTGGCACGCAGCCCGGCGTAGAGGAGGAGTCAAGGCGCTGCGTTACCCGAAAGGTTTTTTATGAGTACCGATGGATTACTCAAGGCCCTCAACGATTCACAGCGTTACCTCGATATCGTCCACAAACCACAATTGACCAAGAGCGAGTCAGAGTGGTTGATCGAGACAACACTCAGCAATTTTGCGAAATATTATAATAGCGGTTTTATCGAGTATCGTAAGTCAGTCGCGGAAGCAAGCGACTATGCAGCAGTCGAATGGACAGGCCGTGGCGCAACCTTTAAGGATGTACTGGGCCGCGAATACATCGACTGCATCGGCGGATATGGCGTATTCAACCTCGGTTGGTCACATCCAAAGGTCGTTGGGGCCGTGCAAGCACAGTTAGAGAAAAGCCCATTGCCAACGCAAGAACTCCTTGATCCTCTGCGTGGTATGCTCTCTCACCTGCTCGCTGAGATTACTCCCGGTGACATCCAATATAGCTTCTTCGTAGGTAGTGGTACCGAGGCGGTTGAAGGTGCCATGAAGCTTGCGAAGCTTTACACGCGTAAGAGTGGCTTTATTGCCTCGGTGCGTGGTTTCCACGGCAAAACAACTGGCTCGCTCGCGCTTACCGGTAAGGCCATATTCCGTAAGCCTGCTATGCCACTGCACAATAACGTGTTTCACGTGCCCTATGGCGATGCCGACGCCGTTGAGCAACAACTGCGTATCGCGCGTGAGGTTGGCAACGATATCGCCGCCGTCGTCATGGAGCCGGTACAGGGCGAAGCGGGCGCGATTGTGCCGCCCGACGACTTCTGGCCGCGCCTGCGTCAAATCTGCGACGAGTACGAGGTTCTTCTTATAGCTGATGAGGTGCAGACCGGCATGGGTCGCACCGGCAAGCTCTGGGGCGTGGACAATTGGGACGTTGCGCCGGACATCATCTGTTCCGCGAAGGCTCTTGGTGGTGGCGTCATGCCGATTGGCGCGTTCATGTCCACGCCAAAAATCTGGAGCGTGATGAATAGCAACCCGTTTATTCACACCTCGACAACGGGTGGCAATCCACTTGCCTGTGCAGCCGCCATTGCCGCGATCAATGTCACGCTTGAAGAGGGCATTTCTGAGCAAGCCGCCGAAAAGGGCGACTACTTCATCAAGCAGTTGAAGGAGATCGCCGCCCGTCATAGCGACATCTACACGCACATCACTGGTAAGGGCTTGCTGATTGGACAGCACTTTATCAACGATGATATCGGTTACGCCGTTTCATCTGGTCTGTTCAAGCGCGGCGTCCTCATCTCTGGCACGATGAACAACTCGCGTGTTATTCGCGTCGAGCCACCACTGGTTATCACGCGCGAAGAGATCGACACCATCCTCAACCGTCTCGAGGACACGCTGCAGGAAATCCGTGCAACTATGTCAACGCCGAGCGTTTCTACAGAGGCTAGTACGCTCACAAATGCACCTAAAAGTGATTCAGATACAGCAGTGGCCTAAGAGCGAATAAGGCAATGCTACACATCGACATGTCGATGTGTAGCATTGCCTTATTCGCTCTTAGGCCCATTTCTATTGGAGAAAATTTTATGCACATTATTGTTCTGGGTGGTGCGGGGGCAATGGGGCGCGTTACCGTACGTACACTGACGGAATACGACGACGTAGACCAGATCACCCTTGCCGACTACAACGAAGTCCGTGCCCATGAGGTTGCCACCTCTCTCAACAGCAACAAAGTACAGGTTCAGCAGATCGACGTGACGCGTGAGGACCGTCTGGACACACTGTTGCGTGGATCCGATGTCGTACTAAGCGCGGTAGATTATGTGTACAACGTCCCGGTATTAAAAGCCTGTATTCGCAACAAGGTTCACTATGCAGATCTCGGTGGCCTCTTCCATATGTCACGCACGCTCTTAGCAATGAACGATGAAGTCGAGGCGGCAGGGATAACAGCTCTGCTGGGCATGGGCGGTACACCTGGCATCACCAACTTGTTGGCACGTATGGCTGTCGATAAGCTCGACAAGGTGGAGAGCATCAAAGTACAGCTTGGCTGTGGTGATGAGACGAAATCGACCGCGCCGCTTGTGCCACCGTATTCTATTCGCACCATCCTAGACGAATTCACCAAGCAACCACAAGTCTTCACTAACGGTATGTGGCATGCGCAACAGCCATTAACTGGCCAGGAAGAACTCTATTTCCCCGTACCTGTTGGACGCGCCACTGCCATTTATTCGTTGCACTCCGAATGCGCAACTTTCCCAGTCTCGTTCAAAGATAAAGGCATCAACTACGTCTCGTTCAAAATCGCCTTTCCGAACGACTTCCTGACAAAGCTCAAGTTTCTTGTCGATCTCGGCTTCGGCAGTAACGAACCAATTGCTGTACAAGGTGTACAGGTATCGCCACGCGAAGTGCTTGCACGTCTGCTTGACATGATACCCGTTGAGGAGACCGAACCACGTGACTGCGATGTATTACGTATCGTCGCGCAGGGAGAGGCACAGGGGCAAAGCCTGGAAATCACGAATCAGGTCGTGGTTCGCCCCTATAAACGTTGGGGCATTGGGGCAGGTGCACTTGATACAGGCACTCCCCTCGCTATCGCTGGCAGAATGCTTGCACGCGGTGAAATCACCAAACGTGGCGCCTTCGGTCCCGAGGTTGCCGTTCCAACCGAGAGCTTCTTCCGCGAAGCCGCTCATTATGACATGCACGTTCAGAGCGAGCAACACGTTCTATCATAGAAATAATGAGTGATTAGAGTGCTGCAAGGAAAAATACCTCGTTCATACCCTTGCATGAACGAGGTATTTTTCCTTGCAGCACCCTAGTTCTTTACGGCGTTGTGTGCGAACGCATGTATCTGTGCCTCTGTGTCACCAGTACAAGCAAGAAGATACCCCTTCCAAATGTGGTAAGATAGATTCAGCACCAGCCATATTTGTAAATGGTATTCGTATCGAAGAAAGAAAAGAATACGAATATCGAAAAGAAAAGCTTATTGTTGCACGAAGTTGTGCATTTTGAAGCATCCGAAAGGAACAAAGACAGTGAGCGAATTGAAACTTCTGATTGACGGACAACTCGTCGGTAGTAGCACAGGCAAAACGAGTGAGGATATCAATCCCGCGACAGGCAAGACAATTGCCGAGGTGCCAGAGAGCACGATGGATGATATGAATCGTGCGGTAGCAGCAGCGCGCGCTGCTTTTGATGATGGGCGCTGGACTGGCTTAACCCACGGCGCACGCGCAGCTATCCTCGAAAAACTAGCTTCACTAGTTGAAGAGCATGCAGGTGAAATTGCAGAGATGGAGTCGCAAGATACCGGCAAACCAATCAAACTTGCACGCGACAGCGATATTCCGTTTGCTGCTGATAACTTGCACTTCTTCGCGGGCGCGGCTCGTCACCTTGCAGGTACTGCATCGAGCGAGTATAGTGGTGGGCATACCAGCATCATTCGTCGCGAACCGGTTGGCGTGGTCGCCTCGGTTGCCCCCTGGAACTACCCCTTCATGATGGCAGCTTGGAAGCTTGGGCCTGCCCTTGCCGCTGGTAACACCGTTATCTTTAAGCCATCACCTGAGACACCTCTGACTGCCCTACGTCTCGGAGAACTCGCGCTCGAAGCCGGTATTCCTGCTGGTGTCCTTAACATCATTACTGATGGACCTGAGATTGCACCCAGCCTTGTAAGCCATAGAGATGTCAATATGGTTTCGATCACAGGTAGCACGCGCAGTGGTAAGTATGTTATGCGGGCAGCTGCTGATACAATCAAGCGCGTTCACCTTGAACTTGGTGGTAAGGCTCCCTTTATCGTGTACGACGATGCAGACCTGGATGCTGCGACTAGTGGTGCTGTTGTCGGTGGTTACGTCAACTGTGGACAGGACTGCACTGCTGCGACCCGTATCTATGTGCAGGACAGCATCTACGACACCTTCCTGCAAACATTCATGAACAAGGTCAAGCAAATTCGCGTTGGCGATCCTTCAAAGGAAGCGACTGACATGGGTCCAATGATCTCTGCTCGCCAGCGCAACAGTGTCGAGGCTCACGTCGAACATGCCCTGCGTGAAGGCGCGAATATTCTCATTGGAGGCAAACGAGCTTCTATCTCGGGCTTTGAGCAAGGCTTTTTCTATGAGCCAACCGTGATTTCGGAGGAGCGCCACGATGCTGGCATCGTCCAAAACGAGGTCTTTGGTCCCGTCGTTCTTGTGAGCCGCTTCAAGACCGAGGAAGAGGCGCTCGCAAAGGCTAATGGTGTCGTCTATGGTCTTGCCGCCTCCGTCTGGACGCGCGATATCTACAAGGCCATGCGTGCAAGTAAAGCATTAAAGTTTGGTACTGTCTGGGTCAACGATCACCTGCCGCTCACCTCTGAAATGCCCCATGGTGGCTACAAAGAGAGTGGTATCGGCAAGGATATGTCGATGTACTCGTTCGACGAATACACGCAGATCAAGCATGTCATGATCGAGTTATCCGGCGAGCCAAACAAGGGCTGGCACTATACCATCTTTGGTGATGCACAGTAACAGTAGAGAATACATTTCACCGGCGGCATACAAAAAGCACAACAACTGTTGTGCTTTTTGTATGCCGCCGGTGAAATGTATTCTCAATTTGCTTACCACAAGCGTTGACATTGCTCATGCAACCCTCTATACTAAAGTTGCCAAAAGCAGTTTCTACAAACTGTTCTCGATTTTTTGCTGGCGAGTCTAGAGGAGGATTTCAAGTTCATGACATATGTGATTACTCAACCCTGTATCGGTGTTAAAGACGCCTCTTGCGTAGATGTTTGTCCCGTTGATTGTATCCATCCATCGCAAGGTGAAGAAGGGTTTGATACAGCGGAGCAGCTCTTCATTAATCCTGATGAGTGCATCGACTGTGGGGCATGTGAGCCTGCTTGCCCTGTAACCGCTATTTTCGAGGAGTCAGCAGTTCCCGAAGAGTGGAAAAGCTTCATTAAGATAAATGCGGACTTCTTTAATAAATAAGTATCGGAACACTGTATTTATACGTTGGCCTGGTGTGCGCCTATCCCTCTGGAGATGGGCGACACCGTAGAACTATACTACTTCAGTCTCATCTCTTCGTTCCCAATGCACTACCCGCGACTCCCGCAGAGTATTGAGAATTGTCAAGCGTCAACATTACTTCCTATGGAGCACCCCTATGCCAATAACGCGAAGAAAACGTGCGAATCCACCAGAGCAACCTGAAAATAACAATAGCGTCAGTGCTGAAACAACTGAAAATGGAGGCGCGACCTCCGCTCAAGCGCAGAACACACCAGTAGAGACAGAACAGCAGGCTCAGCCCTCTTTCACTCCCGCAGAGAGCCTTCCAGAAAGCAATACTCAATCGTCTCCTACAGAAATACAGACTTCCTCACAGCCACCTGCGCCATTTGCTTCAAATGGTGATCGACCAGAGAGAGGGGTGGAGGAACGAACGGTGAATGACCGACCAGAAAGAATTGTTGCGGAGCGAACAGGTAGTGATCGACCAGAGAGAGTTCTAGCAGAGCGTGCAAATGGCGACCGTCAAGATACGTTCATCGAAGGTGGCCGCCGTACTGCTCGCGGTGAGCTATTTCGTCGTCCCCCACAGGCTCCGTCCCAACCAGCACAACCAGTGCACACTCAGACTGCTGCTCCACCCCTGCCACCACCATCGCATGAAATCACTTTGCCGCTTGGCAACTTGCTGCATCTCTCTTATAATCCCGGCTATACTGGCGCCGATGAAGCACGCAGCCAGTTATTAGACATGTTGACCCAGGAAAGCAAAAAAGGTGGGCGTGCCCGCTGCTGGAATTGTGGCTCAGTCGCCATCAAATATGATCGCTGGAATACGCGAAGCAAAACATTTGGGGAGATTGGCGTTGCTATTTGTGAAATTTGTGGCGTGTGGAGCGTGATGTAACGTAGGAAGCGTGACCTCGATTGCCTATCTATAGCTTTTAGAGAGACGGTAAAACGCTTCTAGTGCATGGAATATACTGCAACTTATTCCCTACGCACTGCGTAATTATTGTAGCATGGAAGTGTTAACTTTATGATTCTGTGCTTGCTCAATGTTGCACTGCGTTCACGTCATCGAACAGTTCTGCAATCGAGGTTCATCATGTACAATTATAACGATCCATACAACAATCCATATAATCGACCAAGAAATAATGGTCCCTTTGGTGGTAACACATTCGGTTCACGATACCAGTATCAAACACTGGCCCCGGCTTATGAGGGTACGCAGTCAAGTGGTCTGATTAGTAAGGTTATGGGCTTGCTCGCCTTCTCGTTCCTATTCGCCACAATAGGCACGTTCGTCGGCTTCCTCGTCTTTAGCGCTGCTACCCCCCCTGGTACATACTTTGCTGTAGTGATAGCTGGTTTTGTCGTTCTGTTTGCGTTGCACCTCCTGATCCAGAAACCCGGCATTAACCTGTTCCTGCTTTACCTGTTCACGTTCCTTGAAGGTATGTCGCTTGCACCACTTTTAAGCTACTACCTTGGTAATGGAGGTGGCGGCATTCTGGCTGAGGCATTTCTAATTACAACACTGACCGCGTTTGGTCTAGCCGCTTATTCGTGGACGACGAAGCGCGATTTCACGCGTATAGGCGACTATCTCTTCTTCGGCCTGATTCTGCTGCTGGTTGCTGGTATCCTGGGCATCTTTTTCCCAATCTTCAATACCGGTCTTGGTGGCTTAATCATCTCCGTTATCGGTGTCGCCATCTTCTCCGGTTATGTGCTGTACTATGTGCAGCGTGCTCGCTATATGGCTGATACCCTGCCTAATGCAATTGGCTTGACCGTCTCGCTCTTTATCACGCTGATCAACCTGTTTCTCTATATTCTGCGTATCCTCTCCATTCTACAGGGTGGAAGTCGTCGCAACTAAATCGCGGCGACATGGAATAGAATACTGCAAGTCCGTGTTTTCTCTAGTGAAGCAACCATATCTTGGCGTTAGCAAACGTGCTACCAGGAAACGAGATACACGACTTGCATTTGAAAGAGAGAAAATATACTATGACTACACACGCAAACCTGTTTCATGTTGGCGACTCCGATTTTGAGCAGAAAGTGCTCAAGTCCGATACTCCTGTAATCGTCGATTTCTGGGCTGCTTGGTGCGGACCCTGTAGAGCAATTGCTCCCGTTTATGAGCGCTTGAGCGAAGAGTATCAGGGCAAACTCCAGTTCGCAAAGATGGATATTGACGAGCATAACAACACACCAGGACAGCTTGGTATTCAGGCCATTCCAACCTTGATGATCTTCCAGGATGGCAAGGTTATCGGTCGTCTTGTTGGTCCTCATCCAACCCGCCTCAAGGGTGAGATCGACCGTGTGCTGGCTCAGCATTCTGCCGCCAAGTAACGTCTGTGATATACAAAAGATGCCTCCTTCACTAGTGTACAAACTAATGAAGGAGGCGCTTTTTATTAGGCGAAAGCTTTATCTACCCTGCTCCCAAGCTATTCCCTACCTGCGAAAAAGCACTACTTGTGTCCTATCCTCATCCGGACAATTCGGGACTATCTCACTATATATGGCTATTTGTGGTTGAGATATCTCAACCACAAATAGCCAATTGGGTTTATGTAAATGCTGGTGTATGCCGAAGTAGATAGAAAGGTGTGCTATCTTTGCTACAGCACTACTGCCTCTCTGAGAGAAATTATAGAAGGAGACCTATCTATTTATGAAGAGGACTGTTCTCATTATAGTAACGAGTATGCTCTTGTTGCTTAGTATTGCTCTTGCTCTTGTTACTGTCCAGCCACTTTCAACCTGGGCCAAAGGAGCACACAAAAAGCCTCAGCAGACGCATCACCCTATAGCGAAGACGACGCCGACCAAGACTCCTACAAAAGTCAAGCCCACCCCGACCAAGACTACTGGTGGAGGTGGTACAACTGGCAACGGGGGTACTACATCCCCTACAGCGCAGCTAGAGCAAAAGCTGTTTGCGCAAATTAATGCTGATCGTGCTGCCCAAGGCTTACCAGCATATACTCTGAATACCACGCTCTCTAATGGCGCACGCCAGCATAGTGTGGCTATGACACAGCCTGGCTGTGGCCTCTCACATCAATGTCCGGGCGAACCAAATCTGGCTCAGCGCATCACAAACGAGGGCATTCAGTGGATGACCTGCGGTGAAAATGCCGGCTATACATCACCGTATCCCGATGCATGGACGGCTGTGCAGCAAAACATCGAGGGAGGAATGCTCAAGGAGCAGCCACCCAATGACGGGCATCGCAAAAATCTGCTCAGCACCGCCTTTCATCAAATAGGTATCGGTATCGTCATCGACTCACAAGGCATCGTCTGGGTGACAGAGGATTTCACGAACTAATAGGTAAAAGCTTGTTCGGGAATTACATGGAAACGAACTGGACACCCACAACGCACTACCCTCTCATGCACGCTTCGTGTACGAGAGGGTAGTGCGTTGTGGGTGTCCAGTTTTCTTGTTTGAGGCTAAAAATTTAGCTAACGTCATCCGTGCTCTCGTCCAGCCATGAAGCATCGAGGGGTGGCTGTTGCACCTCACCCTCTCTCAGCGCTTTGAGCCGGTGCCTCACGTCCTTTCGGCTTCCATGTCGCAGGAGCACTGAACGTGACTTCTCTTTTGTCGTTCTCTCGCGCCTTAATGCTGCAATGTGGCTGTTCGCTGTTCGTGCGGCACTTTTGTGGTCAACGATTGGGAGTGGGTAGTCTCGCCCAAGTACACACCCATATGTGTGTTGTACATCTGTTGGCATATGCCACGGTTCATGAATGTACGCTTGCGGAACGTTTCCGAGTTCTGGCACCCACTGACGAATGAATACACCCTCAGGATCTTGATCGTGCGCCTGTTTCGTCGGATCATAAATACGCACCGTGTTAATCCCTGTTGTGCCTGATTGCATTTGCATTTGACTGTAGTGTATCCCCGGTTCATAGTCGAGCCATTG
This sequence comes from uncultured Ktedonobacteraceae bacterium, assembly GCA_964242555.1. Taxonomy (GTDB): domain Bacteria; phylum Chloroflexota; class Ktedonobacteria; order Ktedonobacterales; family Ktedonobacteraceae; genus JBBQVS01. The sequence goes on along the minus strand of CAXTCR010000001.1, from coordinate 50,288 downwards.
ACGTGCCAGGAACAGCCCGGTTTCTCGCCAGTGCAACCACAGATCGTAGCTCGCAAAAGACACAAGCATGGCCCGCATGCGGAAATTGAGATATCCTGTCGCACACACAGCTCGCATACACGCATCCACCAGCGGATAGCCCGTCTTCCCACAACACCATGCCTCAAACCATTCACGGTTAAACTCGTTTTCGCGTAACCCATCGTAGGCAGTATTGAAATTCTCAAATTCGATACGTGGCTCGTCCTCTAGCTTCTGCATGAAATGACTTCGCCAGTGTAGCCGCGACTGGAAAGCATTCAAATCTTTAAGCGTAGGACCTGCAACTTCTGCCCGTTCCCGCCCATCAGTCTGTCGAAGTATTTCCTGATGCCTCAGTACCGCATGATAAACCGAGCGCAGGGAGATCGTTCCCCATGCAAGGTGCGGACTTAAGCGCGAACATGTCTCCCACGCCGAAACCGGACTTGACATTGCCTTCTGATAGCCAGATCCACGCTCGCGCAGAAAACTCAAAAGCACCTGTTGTGCCTCATGTTCTCCGCCCTGTTGGGTCTGGACACGCGACGCAGGAAGTAGTCCAAGGCTCTCGTGTGGAGGAATATCGCCAATTGCAATCTCCGGAACTGGTTGTAGACGCTCCGGCTTCTTGGCAAGCGGTGAACGCATATACTCTTCCCACGCATTCGCCCACCCGTCTCGACTCTTCAAACGTCGTATGACTCCCGTATGTGGTAACTCATGCCAGGGAATACCACGCGCTTTTGCCCACCGTCTTACTGCAATATCACGCTGGTAGGTCTGCCAATTGCCCGTTTCTTCATGGGACCACAGCACATCTATGGAAAATTCGTCTGCAAGTGCTTGCAGCACGTCGACAACCTCACCAACACGCACAAGAAGTGGTTGTCCAAGGGCGGCAAGCTCTGTACGTAAAACCTCAAGACTCTGCCGAATAAATGTCCAATGTGCTGGGTCAAAGTCCTGAGCGTGTATAAGTGAGGGTTCGACAATATAAAGTGGAAGAACGGGACCGTGCTGTGCCGCTGCATATAAGGGTGCTGCATCAGAGATGCGCAGATCGCGTTTATACCAAACAACCTGGATACTTGTTTTCACGACACACGCTATCTTCTTTTCAGATACCTAGACTAACAATCCTCTCTCTACATTATAGATGTTTTTGCGTCCGCGTTCCAATGAAAGATTAAAACTCCCTATCTCAATCGACATTTTAGGAGAAAAGCAAATGAGTCAATTTCTTAGCAGTCCACTTTTTGCCTTGAGCATTGTTATTTTGTTGATCGTAGTTATTATTTACGTGCTCGTTGCTTTTCTCCTGAAAAGCTGACACTCGAATAGAGCTTTGATGAGTTGTTACAGAATGCTAGCCCCGAAACTTGAGTAGTGCGCGTACTAGCTTGCGGTTGTTTGCGGCCTCATTGCTGCGAAGATATGCTGCAAATGCAGCTTGCTGAATGCCAGTCGCCACCGTGGGATAGGCATGGATGGTGTTGTAGATATCATCAATTGTCATATGGTGCTGTATGGCAAGTGTCATTTCGCCTAGCAGTTCACCTGCATGTAGACCAACGATGTGTGCTCCCACAATCTCCTGTTTTTTTCCTGCGAGAACGAGTTTAATAAATCCTACTGTCTCGTTTTCGGTTTGGGCACGGTCGACCTCGGTCAAGGGAAACACTGCTATGCGGATATCCTTGTGCTGCTTTTTGGCCTCTTCGTGCGTAAGTCCGACGTGTGCAACTTCGGGTTCCGTGAAGGTACACCACGGCACAACTCGATAATCGACCTTTTTCTTGCTTACAGGAACTAACGCGTTACGCACCGCCACTCCTGCCTGATATGCAGCGACATGAGTAAAGAGGTACCCGCCGATAACGTCGCCGAGAGCATAGACGTTTGGTGCTGTCGTTCGTAGATATTGGTCAACTTTGATACCTTTGTTGTCATACTGAATATTGGCAGCATCTAAATTCAGTTCCTCTACATTAGGTTGGCGTCCCACTGCGAGCAGCAGTGCATCAGCCTCAAGTGTCTGTTGCTCTTCTCCATGCTGTACCCTCACCACTTTTTTATTCCCGTCGCGCTCAATTTTGAGGGGAGTAGCTCCTGTGATAAGCCTGATACCTTCGGATGTTAGTGCGTGTGCAAGCGTTGTAGAGGCATCAATGTCTTCCTTGGGCAGGATACGCTGGGCACGAGTGATGAGCGTTACCTGAGCGCCTAAACGTGCAAATGCTTGACCCATTTCTACACCGACAGGTCCACCACCGATGACGAGCAGTGAGGTAGGCAGGTGTTCCAAATCAAAGAGATCGTTATTCGTATAGTACTCAGTCTCCTCCAGACCTTCAATATTTGGAATGGTAGGGCGCGAACCTGCAGCGATAAGCGTAGTGCGGCTCGTAACAGGTTCTCCATTCAAGAGCAGTTTCGTAGGAGATGCGAATTCGACTGCGCCAAACTTGACCGTTACGTTCTTGACATAGGCTTCTTCGCCTTTCCCGATCCGCTCAATCACATTCTTAATATAGGTGCTGACTTTTGTCATATCAATACTTCTTTGTTCCACATTTGGACCAAAGCTCATAGCCTCTTGTGTGTGCCTGACCATGCGAGCAACATGAATTAAGCTTTTACTTGGTACACACCCATAATGTAGACAATCACCACCAAGTTTCTCTTTATCCACCAGTAGAACATTCGCTCCTAACGATGCCGCGATATATGCTGCCGTAAGCCCCGCTGACCCACCTCCAATTACGGTCATATCGTACTGTGTATGTGGCATGACTCCTCGTTTCCTTCCGCTTCAGTGCTTCGTTCATCATTGCTCTCTGCTTATAATAGGAGCATTTTTTACACAATCATCCAAAATTTGGAAGTATTTTTTCGTAGTACTTTCGATTAGTAAATATGACATTTGTTATTAGTATTCTACATCATGTGCAACTTAGATGGAGAAACACATACTCCAAAGGTACCACCTTTGGAATTTGACCTATGTACCTGATACAATGTTTATACATCAATTTTAGCATAGAACACTTTGTTTATAGCGAGAAATCCTTTTAGAATTATTAAAAGTGAAGGTGCTGTGTTTTGAACTAGCTAATATAGCATATTTATGTAATTTCTCTTGTTACTAATTGTTTGCTATTCGTTACAGGATATAGAGTATCTCTCTTGTGTACACAAGAGACGAATAGAGGCTTTTTCCTCTTTAAGATAGTCAATATGATGTAACCAATGGCTTTTTCTCTTTAGTAACGCATGTATGGTTACTACTCTGTGCAGGTCCTTCATATTGACATATAGAAATATTTCTATTTGGGTATTGGACAAAAAAAGAGAATTTTCGGGATATTAGTACTATTTGTACCGGTGAGTTCTCAAAAAGGAGAAACTAATGAACACAAGAAAGTACCGCGACAGTGTGCAACCAAGTAGCGAAGGAGAAGGGACGCATGATTTGATGGAAGAGATGAGAAAGCGTGTGAGCAGACGCACCATCTTGCGTACGGGTTTGGGTGTAGCGGTTGTCACTGCAGGTGCTGGCACCTTCTTTGAATTGGAGAAAGGACTGACATTCGCAGCTAAACCTTCTCCAACGCCAAGCGTAAATCCGGTCGTTCAATGGAATAGTGCCGCGCTTCAGGCGATTGGTGCTACCGCAACCGGTCCCACTATCGGCGCACGAGCGCTTGCCATTGTGCACACCGCTATATATGATGCATGGGCAACCTACGATCGGACTGCTGTTCCTACCCAGTCCAACGGTATTCCTCGCCAGAAGGGAGATAACAAAGGCTTAAACGCGACACAGGCGCTCTCCTTTGCCGCGTACCGGGCACTGGTAGACCTTTTCCCGACTCAAGTGTCCTCTTTCAACGCGGTGATGAACGGTCTTGGATATAATCCTGCTGATACCTCGACAGATACCAGTACACCTACAGGCGTCGGCAACGTAGCTGCACAGGCAATCCTAGCCTATCGACACCAGGACGGCTCAAACCAGCTTGGTGATGCGGCTGGGTCCTCTGGCCCATACTCCGATTATACAGGCTATACTCCCACGCTTGGAAATCCTGATCACTGGCAGCCTCTCGGCACACAGAAATTCCTCACCCCCCAATGGGGGCTGGTCAAACCCTTTGCGCTGAGCAGTGCCAGTCAGTTCCGGCCCTCCGGTCCCATCCCTTATTCCTCAACGCAAGCCTTTGCCGGACAGGTGAATGACGTGCTAAGTCTGAGTGCTGGCCTCAATGATACGAGCAAAGTGATTGCTGAATATTGGGCGGATGGTCCAAAGTCTGTCACTCCTCCTGGACACTGGGACTTGATGTCACAGTTTTTCCTGGCTCAGTACGTCTCGAAAAAGTATAACCACACGCTGAATAACGACGTTATGTTGTTCTTCGCGCTTACTAACGCAATTTTTGATGCGAGTATCGCCTGTTGGGAGTGTAAACGTTACTATGACTCTTGTCGTCCGGTCAGTGCCATACACACTCTCTATACTGGAACACCTATTACTGCCTGGGCCGGCCCTGGCAAAGGTACACAAACGTTTGATGGTAGTCTATGGCAGAGTTACATCAAGACGCCAGCGTTCCCCGAATATGTGTCGGGGCATAGTACGTTTAGTGCTGTCGGAGCAACTATTCTCTCTGGCGCAGCGTACGCACTCTTTGGCGCTGGAACTGATACCTTTGGCAATTCCTACACAGCCTCCGCAGGGTCTTCTACCATCGAGCCTGGAATCACTCCTGCAAGCAGTGTGACTCTCTCCTGGCCGACCTTCTCCTCTGCAGCTATTCAAGCAGGAATGTCACGTCGCTATGGCGGTATTCACTTCCAGAAAGCCGACGAGGACGGGCGAACACTTGGTCAAAAGGTTGCGGTCGTCGCAGGCGTGAAGGCACTAGCATACATTAATGGTATCGTTTAGGAATATCGGATGTGTAGCAAGAGGATGCCAGCGGAGAACGGAAACGTTTTCCACTGGTGTAGATGGAGGATGTGAAGTTCACGTATGTATCTCTGCAAAGAATGTGCAGAGAGAAAATTGTTACTCCTATTCCAATCAAGAAAGGGGAAAAGATCATGGGTATGCTTCCACTCACAGATCGCCTCGCGCAAAGTAGCACAATTCACCCAACAATTGTCAAACGCAACACCCAACGCCTATTGCGTGAACAGGTTCAAGGCAGAAAAGTGGTGAACGCCATTCTCCTGGTCATTACTCTGTCACAACTGATCGCGTTGCCGGGTGCTCTCTTGATGAAGAGTGTAGCTTCAATTGGTACGGTCCTTCTTGGCTTGATACTATGTGCCGTAGCACTGTTATTTAACCAAATGGGAAAAGTCACGGTGGTGAGTATTTTGCTCATAACGGTGGTAGACCTTGGTTGTGGCCTCATGCTCCTCACCACTCCGATGGGCCTAGGCGTGAGCGACCTTCCAACATTTGACCTGCTGGTCGTGTCCGAACTCATCGCGGTCTCGCTACTGACTCCCACCAGCGTCTTTCCCGTCGCGATCAGCAATATTGTATTTATCGCTGCTGACCTTATGTTTCAGCCACGCACACCTGAACTGCAAATGGTACTCTCATCAAACATGGGCTTTAATGCTGTAGCACAGCCCATCAGCTTGCAAGTCGTCGTAGCGGTGGTTTCCTATATTTGGGTGCGTAGTGCCTTACGTGCAATGGCGCGTGCTGACCGCGCCGAAGAGATCGCTGAATTGCAGCACCGTGAGGCTGAATTGCAACACCGTGAAATTGAGCGTCAGCGGCATCTTGACGAGGGAGTGCAGCATCTCTCACAGGTCTTGGTACAAGCGGCCAATGGGGATCGAACTGCTCGTGCAAAGATGAATCAGGATAATATGCTCTGGCGCGTCGGCAATTCGCTCAACCTCTTGCTTACTCGCTTGATGAGAATAGGTCAAATAGAGCAAGAAAATAAGCAGCTTCGTGCGGAATTGACGCGGGTAAAAGAAGCACGTCATATGGAGCGGCTGCGGTCGCAAGTGTTTGCCTCTCCACAAACAGAAGCATACGAGAGAGTCAAGAGGCAGGAGGCTTAAGCAAGCTTCACCAGAGACGCTGCATACGTATGTTGTGCATAGTTGGAGTGCATCTTTGTGAGAAGATGCAGTAATGCAAGAAGAGAGAACAATGGCATTTACCCGTATATGTGTAAGTCTGCCAGTAGCACTCATTGTACTATTGGCAAGTATAGTTCCTATTGCGTGTTTCTACATTGGCTGTGCCTTGCACAAATATAGACGTAAGGTAAGCAGACTGTATGATTGCACCGGATGCGTTCCAGCAATAGTGACACAAGTAGAACTGGAGCCAGAAACGTGGCGTGAAGGCTGGGTGGTGAAGGCTAAATGGGTTGACAAAAAGAGCCGGCAATCCTATATCTTTAGCAGCTCACCGCAAGAATTTCGTCCCAAACAGCGCATTGGGGACAATGTGTTGGTTGTCATTAAATCGAACAATCCCCTGTCCTACACCTTGGAACTATGAATACGCAGGAATTGTTACAGTTACACTAGCTAAGAGGTTTCTACTGCCTCTTAGCTAGTGGAGTTAAATAAGTTGCTTGTCATAAGCAGAAATAATCCTCCAGATCATCAGAAGACCATAAAAATTTTACCTCTCGACGCCCGTATACTTTTGTGATATATTCATCCTAGAATCCTGACCTACTTCATTCTTCATCATCTTTCTTAATTAGAACTGTTGTCAGGACATAAGGAAAACCGCATATGCCTACACTAGAGCGCTCAAACCCTCTCCCTCTGTACTACCAGCTAAAAGAGGTGCTGAAGCAACAGATTCGCGCTGGCCACCTTGCACCTCATGTCGCCATCCCTTCCGAACCAGAATTGGTCGCACAATATCAGGTAAGTCGCGCAACCGTACGGCAAGCTCTTACCGAACTGGTGCATGAGGGTTTATTATACCGTCAACATGGACGTGGAACCTTCGTCTGTGAACCCCGTATTCAACAAGATATTAGCGAACTTACAAGCTTCACGAACGAGTTAAAACGCCGTGGTAAGCGTCCAGGTGGCATGTTACTCGTTAGCGAACTGGTGCGAGGCTCACAAACCGTACGTGAGCGATTACGCCTGAACGACGAAGATCAGGTTGTTCGCCTGGAACGCTTACGTACCGCCGATGACACACCCGTTGCGCTAGAAGTTGACTACCTACCCCATCCCCGGGCCGCGAACATCTATCAACGTGCTAAAGAGACTGCAGAAGGCTCGCTCTATGGCTTAATGGCCTCGGAGGGGATGAATCCATATATCACCGAGCAAACATTTAAGGGCGACACTCCTTCGCAACGCGAGGCCGAACTACTACGTATAGACCCCTCTGAAACTGGTCTACGCCTTATGTGTACGACCTTTGATGAGACGGGCGCACCCATTGAGTATACTGAGGCGTTCTATCCCAGCACACGTTACAATGTACAACTCACTCTACGTGTAAAGTAATAAGACTTCCATTCTCATTTGTTCTAGTATGTACATGTCGGAATAATTGAGAATTGATTGTGTTATGCCTAAACGGACTGTGTTATACTACGCGAGAACTGTTTTCAATACTTGCACACGATACTACCGTACATACTTAGGAGTGAAATATCTTATGGCTGATATACAGGATACAGAAAACACGGAGAACACCGCGGAAACACCCGCCGAGAATACTACCGCACCGGTTCACTTTGTGAGTCGCCAGGAAATGCAAGAAGCGAACCGTCAACCAACCGAGCAGGAATTAACCGATCGCGGCAACTCGGCTGCCGAACAGGGAGACTACGACACTGCCGCCGAAGCATTCGAGCAAGCAGTAGCTCTTGATCCTGAAAACGCACGCGCCCGCTATAATCTCGCCCTCGCGCAGCAATATCTTGGCGACACAGAATTCGCGGTCGCGGGCTATCGACGTGCAATCGATCTCGATCCTCAACTGCTTGATGCCTACATTAATCTTGGCAATTTGTACGGCGAGCTTGGCCTGTACGAGGACTCACTGGAAACCTTCCAACTGGCTCAGGAGATTGATCCTGAGAACGATGAGCTATACCTGAGCATTGGCGATGCCTATCGCACGCAGAACCTGTATCAGGATGCCATTCAAGCCTATCGCCAAACACTTATTCTCAATCCGGACAATACCGTCGCTGCCGACAACCTGCGCGATGTGCGTGAGCGCGTCAACGATCAACAGCGTCGTTTGATGGAGCAGGAGCGGCGCGTTGATGCCGATCCCGCCGATCCCACACGCTACGCTGAACTCGCCAGTATCTACCTCGATATGCGCAGGTACGATGACGCGCTTTCGGTCGCCAATCAAATGCTCTCGCTTGACCCCGAGGGACGTACTGGTTACGATATGCTGGCCGCCGTCTATGAGCAAATGGGTGAACGCGATCAAGCGGTAGAAGCCTACCGCCGTATCGTTGCGATTGACCCTGAAGACGCCGAGGCATGGGAGCATCTCGGCACGTGGCTCTCCGTGCAAAATAACACGAGCGAAGCGATTGATGCGTATGTCCACGCGATCCAAATTGACCCACAGCGTATTACCGCACGCTTTAGCCTCGCTGAAGCGTACCTCGAGGCCGAACGTTACGAAGAAGCTTTGACCGCCTATCAAGGCTTAATTGAGCGTTCTGATGAACTGCAGTCCGATGATATCGCCGCCGCTTATGCAGGTCTCGCCGATACCTACAATGCACTTGGACAGCATGACAAGGCTATCGAGACCGCCAATGCACTGCTCGAGCGTTCAGAGGATGATCCCGAAGGCTACTACCAGCTTGCCAGCGCGTATGATGCCCTTGGACGCTACGACGAGGCTATCGAGAACTACCAGAACGCCATCGACAGCGACCCGTTAAACGTCGACTACTATAACGATCTTGCCGATACCCTGCGCGAAGCTAAACGTTACGACGAGGCGATTGATGCCGCTCAACAGGCCATCTCGATGGATCCTTCTATGCTTCTCGCCTATGAGACGCTCGAGCAAATCTATCGTGAAACCGGTCGTACGGCAGAGGCCGATGAAGCCAGACAGCAAGCCAATGCTATTCGCGAACGCGAAGAGGTCATGGGCTAAAATAAAAGAATGCCTGGGCAATTTAGCCCAAGGCATTCTTTTATTGTTGTAACTTCTCTTCAATTGCATCTGCGAATGCTTGGAGGTCGCTGATCCGGTACTGGACGTGCTCATAGAGGACATCACGACTCAATGTACCAGGGTCGCAGAGCAATGCATCGCGCAGGTCAGTGAGCACTTCTAAACGAAATGCTATCGAGCGGGGGATAATCTGTTGACCCGCGATAATACTCAATAACTCGTGATAGCCCTCTGGCCGCCGTAAGCCAAGGGCTGCTACTATCGTACTACAGATGTGCAGGCATGCTTCAATCGCTAATTGCAGGTAGCGTTCCGCAATACTGTACACATGATAGTCCGTTGTAAAGCTTTCGCGGTCTGTATCGCCTAATTCATGTAGAATAGTGACAGCATCGCGAAGTTGCTCCAATTTCGGTAGCAGCGTCTCTCCTTCCAGAGGTATAACGGGATTGATTTGCCCATACAAGCGCCGGCTCAACGCCTGATTCTGAATCTCATCAAACTTCTTAAAGTCCAGGTAATCCATGACCGCTTTAGACTCAAATGAAACACGCTGTTTCTCATTGCGCGTAAACAGGATTTGTCCATATTTGATCACTTGAAGTTTGAGCAGTAGCGATGCCTGATTCAAAATCACTACGTCGATGGTGTCCGACTCTAACCGCTTTGCCAGTTCACTGAAGAAGTACAATTGGTAGTCCAGGAATTGGTCGGCTTTGATAGAGTCGGTCAGGAGAATAGCAATATCCACGTCGCTGAGGTGTCCAAAAGAGGTCCGGGTACTGAGAGAACCTGCGAGATAGGCCGCATTGACGGGACTCTGTGTGAAGAGTTGGTTGAGTTGGGCTTGCTTTTGAAATAAGTTCATTAAGGCCTCCAGGGAAAACTTCACTAGTCCTTGAGGGCAAGTATACCATACTTTTTTAAAACATGTTGCTTACCCCTCGACCCACTCCTCTCCGTTCGTGGCGACCTCTTTTTTCCAGATGGGGACTGTCTTTTTCAGAGTATCAATGATGTAGCGACATGCTTCAAATGCCTCACTCCGGTGCGGACTCGCGACCACGATAAGCACACTCGCCTCGCCTATCTCCAAACGTCCAAAGCGATGTGCCACCGCGACCCGTTCAACGCCCCAACGCTGCTGCGCCTCTGTGATGATTGCCCGTATCTGCCCCTCCGCCATTTCCTGGTAGGTCTCATACTCCAAATAGCGAACCTGCTTGCCCCGCGCATTATCGCGTACCACGCCCTCAAACACCACAATACCCCCTACGCTTGGATGGCTCGTCGCTGCGACCAGCGCATCGCGGTCCAAGGGTTCTCGTGTCAACTGAATGATTGGTTCCATCGACGCTCCTCCACCCATCGGCGGAATAAACACCAACTCGTCGTTCTCATGCAGTACCGTCTCCGGTGTTACATAGCCCCGGTTGACCGCGCATACACAACGTTCCAGTACAGGCTGCAGTCGTGGATAACGAGTGGCAAGGGTAGTCCGCACATCGGCGACCTGTGTCCCCTCATCTATCGAAAGTGTCTCCTCGTCGCGCCCAACAATCTCGCGCAACGAGGCAAAATAGCGAATGTGTATGTTCATAGAGAAAGTATAGCACACCATGGACGGGTAGAATAGAAGTGCCGTGGTAACGAGCAGATAAAATTTTCATCTATATAGACGGAATAGTATTCATTAAATAAAATAAGAATACATGTTCAAAATTAACCATTTCTTTGATTGTACTGATAATGTCAAATAAAACCATACAAATAGAAGTAGCATTCTTTTTTGTGGTATCTTATAAAAAGACAGTTGTACATAGTAGGAGTTTTTACCTCATGGCTCTCAATTTCGAGGCATTTTACACACAAAAAGCTAGCTACGCTGACACCGTGCGCGATGTCACCCACAAAGACCTTTATAAAGCTACAGATGACCTTTTCGATACAGTTGAGTCCATTATCTCAGGGGTAACTGATATGGGCGCAACATTCGTTCCTCACGATCCTGAGTTAAAGGACCCGAACGAAGAAGCATATACCCTTGGTCATGTTATTGTTCACTTGACCGCCACACTTGAGGAAACTGCGTCTATTGGCTCCGTGCTGGCGCGAGGCATTGCCTTCGACGGTCGGCTACGTAACGAGGTGCCCTGGCAAACGATCCACAACGCCCAACAGGTGCACGCTCGTCTACGAGAGAGTCGTCGCATGTGTCGTGCGTATCTTGACGCGTGGCCCGATGCGCCACACCTCGATGTCACAGTGACGCGTATCCCCTACTTCGGCCCGATGAATGCTGTTGGCACGCATGCGCTAGGCATTATGCACGGCCAATCCCACCTTGAGCAGTTGCGCGAAATCATGCGTCAATCAAAGAACCGAGTATAGCAGACGAAACACAAGAGGCGAGCGTGGTTGACACGCTCGCCTCTTGTGTTTCGTCTGCTATTTTATTTCCCAAGCTTGCGTGCAAGCTCCACTAACGTACGCACGCCAACGCCTGTCGCACCCTTCTCGGCATAGGGCTTTTTGCTTTCGAGATAGCTTGTGCCCGCGATGTCCAGATGTGCCCATCTGCTGTCGCCTACGAACTGCTCCAAGATTTTCGCCGCCGTAATTGACGATGCTGGCCGCCCGCCTGTTTGCTTGATGTCGGCGATATCGCTCTTGATTGCCTCGCCGTATTCTTCGTCCATTGGCATCGCCCAGAACTTTTCGCCTGTAACGCGGCCAGCCGCGATAATGTCCCCTGTCAACTGCTCATCGTTGCTGAACACGCCCGTTGTGATGTTCCCCAACGCAATGACGACACCCCCCGTTAATGTGGCAAGATCGACAATGGGTGAGAGACCTTCCTTAACAGCATATGAAAGCGCATCGGCCAGAATCAAGCGTCCCTCTGCGTCCGTGTTGACAATCTCTATCGTTTTGCCATTGGAGATGTGTAGAATATCTCCGGGCCGGTACGCTGTTCCACTCACCATGTTTTCACAGGTTGGTACAAGCCCCGTAACGTTGATGTTTGGTTTCAAGATGGCAATCGCTTGCATCGCGCCAATCACTGCTGCGGCACCGCCCATGTCCCCCTTCATCTCGTCCATTCCTGCTGCTGGCTTGATCGAGATACCACCGGTGTCAAAGGTAATGCCCTTCCCAACAAGTGCCATACCCTTTTCCGATGCCTCTCCGCCACGATAGCGCAGCACAACAAACTGTGGAGGTTCTGCGCTTCCTTGTGTCACTCCCAGTAAACCGCCCATGCCGAGTTCCGTAATCTTGTCCTTGTCGAATACCTCGTACTCCAGGCCAAATTGTTTCGCCATACTGACCGCGCGGTTTGCCAGTTCCGTTGGTGTGAGCACATTCGGTGGTTCATTTACAAGGTTACGTGCGAAATTTGTTGCCTCGGCCAGCACCTGAGCCTCCTCAATTGCCCGCTCGATGCTTACTGTATCTTCTTTGTCCCTGGCCAACACGCGAAGTTGCGAGACGCCTTTGCCGTTGCTCTTCTGCTCGGACTGCTTGTACATTTTAAACGTGTACAGACCTAACAATGCACCTTCTACCTCTGCCTGCACATCGTTTTCGTTATCCAGGCCCTGCAATGCCAGCGTGATGGAATGTGCTCCTGTGGTCTGTGCATGTCGGGCGGCAACCGCGCTTGCGCGTCGCAGAGATTGTGGAGTAACTTTGTCTTGCGCGCCTAAACCGGCTACAATGACCCGCTTTGTGGCCATTCGCCCCATTGAATGAATAGTGAGTAGTTCACCAAGTCCGCCCTTGAACTCTCCATCCGTATATGAAGCACTAATGAGACCGTCTAAAAGCGTGTCTATTGTGCTAGCATATGGTGACATTTCAAGACCATGTTCGTCTTTGCCTGCTTTACGGGCCACTGATACAATCAATGCATCAGTTGATATATCTTGTATCGTTTGTCTTGCTAGAGAAACATTCATACAAAATTCCTACCAGTCTGTTTTTTTAAAAGAGAAACCGACCAAGCTGTGCTGGTCGGTCATTTGTTGTATACCTACTATGACGGATGAGTACAAGCGAATGTGTGACTACTAGTACTATAACACAGCTTGCCTACTGCGTGGGCAACAAGCGGTCAACGAGATCAAGCAGTTGACGAGGTTTGAAGGGCTTCGTCAAATATTCTGTACACCCGATACGTTTAGCGGCCTCTCCTTCGTCGCTTAACGCGTAGGCGGTTACTGCCACAATCGGCACGTTAGCAAGGTGTGGACGCGAACGAATAAGCTGCGTAGTGCGATAGCCGTCCAATACGGGCATCGAGAGGTCCGTCAAAATAAGGTCCACATGTTCCCGATCTAGCACGTCAAGTGCCTCCTGACCGTTTGTGGCGGAAATACAACGATAGCCGCGCGTTGATAGGACGCGTTCGATCAGTATTCTATTGGATGCCTCATTCTCAACAATGAGGATGGCAGGAGTGTTCATAACTTCCATTCTATACTTTCTTATAGCACTATGTGTTGGGGAATGGTGCGATAGGAAGGGTCAATGAGAATGTGGAACCTTGCCCCACAATACTTTCTACCGCGATTTCCCCTCCCTGTAATTCAACGAGTTTCTTGGCAATTGTAAGTCCCAGACCAGTACCTCCGAAACGCCGTGTAGTACTTCCGTCTGCCTGTCGGAAAGCCTCAAAGATAAAGCCAAGGGCAGCAGGTGAAATACCGATGCCTGTGTCCTGTACCGCGATGCGCACCATGTCATAAGCTGCTAAACGTGTACAACGCACCGTCACCCCCCCTTGCTCGGTAAATTTCAATGCATTCGAGATCAGATTCGTGATTACCTGCCGTAGCCGGTAGCTGTCCGCAAGTACAAGCGGCATCTGCTCCTCTATCTCCAACGTGAGATACAGTTTCTTTTCGTCCGCCATCAACTTCAGCTGGTTGATGATGTCTTGTATACTTGCCGCCAGTGTTACCGGTTCGGGATTTACCTCGATCTTGTCCGCCTCTATCTTTGAAAGGTCCAGCATCTCATCTACCAGGTGGGAAAGATCCTCAGCTCGTCTCACAATGAAGCGAATATCTTCCTCTTGCTGCGTCGTCAAATCGCCCTCAACAAAACCATCGACAATCATCGACCCATAGCCAATGATGCTGTGCAATGGCGAACGTAGCTCGTGAGTGACATTTGCCAGGAATTGCGATTTCAGCGCGTTCGCACGCTCAAGGGCGGCATTCTTATCTTTTACCTCCGCGAAGAGCAGCGCGTTCTGGATCGCCATTGATGCCTGTATCGCTGCTGTACTCAGGAGAAATGTATCGCGCTTACTGACGGAATAGGGTTTATCAAAATAGAGCATAAACGCGCCAATCGCCTGCTCTTGCAACAATAAGGGAACAGCAATTACCGCTCCATAGCCCGCTTCACGTGCCATCCGTGCCCAGCCATCATGCTCTTGTGAACCTGCCGCGATGTCTTCGTCGTAGGCAATCTTTTGTTTTGCGATAACCATCCTTGCAAGGATCATATCCAGGTCGCGCAGAACTGGGCGTGGTATGCGTGGACGACGTAGGCCATACGTTCCCTGCGGCGATTGAGCGTTTTGGATCGCATTTCTCTTCGCACTACTGATATTTGGCAATGCGAGCATTTTAGTTGTGACTGCCATCGTTACATCGTTATCTGGGTCAGCATGGACTGTAACGCTCCCTTTCTCCGGCTGTTGCTTACGAGTTGCGAGGCGAATAGGTGGAAGCCCGTCAGTAATCCCTGTATCAGACCAACGTGCTACCGCCCACGGTGAGAGCATCTCACGTCCATAAAGCAGTAACGCGACATGTTTGGCCTGCAAAATATGCCCGAGCCGGGCGACTATTTCCCCCAGCAACTGTTCCAAATTGACCGTTGAGATCAAGGCATCGCTCATCACTAGCATGTTGCTCATCTGCTCCATCATCATCTGACTTTCGCTTTCCAGCGAATCCGAGAGCAAATCAAAAGAGTGTGAAAGCGTCTGTAACTCGTCTTGTGCTGGTAGAACCACACCCACGTTCTCGAAGACCTGCGCGCGTGCCTGTGCCTGTACTTTCTGCAATGGATGCAGCAAAAGTGCTCGCATAATCCCTATGAGTAGGAGGACGCCAACGGCGGTGGTGCATATACCCACTCCTAACAAGAGCAGGAGGACACGTGGGTTATACAATGTAACGCTAATCGGTGGCTCGACATTTACGAGGAGCAATGGTGCCGAGGAAGCTTCTCCATACGACAGCGTCAATGCACTCCCCGATACCATATAGTGTTGAGTTACATCGCTGATACTTTGTGTTTGTAACGTACATATATTCCTCGAACGCTTAAAGGAAGATAGCAAAGAAGTGCTGAGGGTTGTCCCTGCTATGCCTTGTACTTGCCCTGAGACACAAAGAAAAATGTTGGCGTCAGTTTGGGAAACTAGTGTCTGTGCAAACGCATCGTTAATCCGTTGTGTTGCTAACAGCATACCAGATACAGTATGTTGTGGAGAATATACGGGAAGCGCAATACGTAATACCCACGTATCGTCTTGCGTTTGTGCGAGGCTAAATGTCTCTGTCTGTAACGAGGTCGCAATTTGCCCTTGCGCCGCCGCATCTACAAGCGTTATGGCATTCACAGACAGTTGGTGAGCTTTGTTGTCATTTTCTAGCTGCGCCATGAACGTGTGATTGGGGGCGACAACATCCAGATCGGAGAGTAAGTAGCGACTCTGCAGCGGGTAACAGACGGCTTTAAAGTATGACTGCGCCATACCACCTGTTCCAACAGTGACGGAAACTATACCTTTGTCCGCTGCGAGCACTTGCAAGTCATGAATAAGCTGAGTATTTTGCGCGTTGAATGCTCTTTTCGCGAGAGTGAGATGAGCCTGTGCGTTGTTTCTTCCCTCTCGTTCGGCATAAAACGTCAATGTGCCCCAGGTTGTCAGCAGAAATAGAAGGAGGCAAAGTAAGAGAACCAGTGCAGCGCTAACTGTAAGTTTTCCTCCCAATGACCGCATTGGAGATCCCATGCAACCCTCTCTCACTTGTCTCACCGAAATGTAAGAGAGAAACGGGGTGCCAACTCGTTTCTCTCTTACCACGCATAGACATAGCAATGCGCAACTTGAACGGCGCACGTGCTCTCTTTATGGGGAAAAGATTGCACGAATACAACAAATATATGCTACAAGCTACTCGTCGAGGTGATGTGCTTGCTACCATACATTCCGCCTTCCGTTCATAGCCTACGTATTATAACGCATGAATTATGAGTTTGTTATCACTGCTCCTACTAATTTACTTGAGGTAGGAAAATTAATAGGCGTGTCCCCATAGAAGCTGTACGTTCTCTCTAAAAGGGAGGAATGTGAACACTCCAACCTCTTCCTTGTTGTGCTTAGGAGTACTTGTGCTATTTCATGCTTGATGTTTATGGTACCTGTGTCCACACAATTGGGCCAGCAACGTCCGCAATACTTACTGCCTTCGCCGTATTTTGCCCTATGTTGACAAGATAGATGCTCTGCACACTCTTTTGTAGTACGATAAGAACCATTTGGGGTGATGTCGTAGACCACGCAAAGGCTACGTCTGTACCCTTTGGGCCAAGCTGTGTCTTCCTGTTTTGCCCGTCTACCACAAATGTATGGCTACCTGCCGCGTACAGAAGGTGTTGTCCATCTCCCGACCATACTGGCGCAGGTGTGCCAGAGACAGCACTCGCAATGAGCGTATTAACGCCAGTTATAGTGTCAATGCTATGTAGCATTCCGGTACCAGAAACGAAAAGATCGAAGTACGTGATATGCTTGCCATCCGGTGCCCATTGAACTTCTCCCAGTCCACTGCCGCTTGCTAGCGTCCGAATACTACCTGTCAAGTTAAGTAGAAGGATTGTTTGGGCATTCCCCGAAAGGGCACGACCGAGAAGCCAATCGCCTGTCTGTTGTCCTGCACCTTGACGACTGTAGATCGCCAGTGTGAAATCACCAGTAAAAAGCATCTTTACACCGTTGTCGCTCGTACCTACATGTCGTAGCCATATGCTATGCACATGACCCGGTGTGCCTGTACTCCAGGTGATAGCAGGCGCGTCATTGCCTGAAGTCCAATCAAGTGTAAGCAGACTATCGTGAGGATGTTGTTGCGTAGCAAGAGTTAGTTGGGTTGACAGTACTTCTCGTGAGAACACGTTGTAGTCAAGAATGCTCGTAAGACCATTGCTTGTGAAGCCAAATGCAACCCTCATACCATTTGGCGACCATACAAGACCTGAAATAGTGCCTGTACCAGGAATTGCGATTGTCTGTAGCGAGTTTGTAGTTGTCATGTACAGGTAAGCCGTCTCAGTGGTTGGAGTTGCAGCAACGAATGCGAGTGTGCGTCCATCAGGGGACCATGAGAGACTTTGTAAAACCGACTGACCTAGAGGAGTGTTCCAGGACGTAGTCGAAGCATCCGGTAGCAGAAGTTGTTTGATGATTGTATCGCTTTGTCCATCAGAACGAATCGTGTGAACGTAGCCTTGTTTGGTGTCTATATATGCAAGCAGATTGCCCGCTCTATGACCAGCAGGAGCAGGGTTAACTACCCAGTGAGGCGCGACCGTCACCGACATTGGTGTCAACCGAAGGGCCTGTGCACTTCCATCCTCCGGTGCGCTCCATAAGCCTCCGTCCTTTAAAAAGACAAAACGCATTCCAGCAGGCAATTGCCCACCTTGCTGGAGCGATTGTGGAGGGGTAATACCGTCTGTCTTAGCCGTTCTTCCTTGCTCTTGAAACAGGTTCCAACCAATGAAGCTACCCACCCCAATCGTCAGCAAGAGACATGCAGCGATCGCCACCTGCATAAAACGCTGTATATACATATTCCGACGTTTCGGTATACGAATACTGCCCTTCGTCTCCTGCAGAGAAAGAGAAGATTGTGGCTTAGCCGGAAGTGCAACAAGGTGTGGATGGCGTGCACCATCTGTACTTACCCGTTTTTGAGGGAGTGTCAACTGTTGCTCGATATCTTTCGTGCTTTGTTGTCCCTCGGGCATCGACTCGATCAGTTGGAGAAATTCTTGTGACGAAAATATTCTATTGCGTAGTGCGGCACTTGGTTGCACACGAGGTTGTTTTGCCAGTAGTGCATCAAAACGACGATAATCAGACAAAAGAGTATTACATGATGCACAGGTTTGTAGATGCCGGGAAACAGTAGCTTGTTCCTCCTGAGTAAGAGCGTTGTCAAGGTATGCACTTAATAAATCCTCGACATGCTCTGTACTCATGGGTTGCCTCCTATTCCCTGTTCAAGGGACTTGTAATGTTCTCGAAACGACTGTCGTGCGCGCGAGAGGTACATCTTGACACCGCTCTCGGCAATATTTAACGTGTGGGCAATCTCGCTATACGAGAACCCCTCTTGCGTGTACAAAAGTAATGCTGAACGATACTGCTGGGGCATACGACGTAGAGCAGTACGCACCAATTCCGTAGTGCCATATATTTCTTGTGGGTCTGCACTCTCAACATCAGCAGGTTCATGGTCAAGGTCCTGCCATGGCATCCACGCGATTAACTTACGGCGGCGTAACGCATCATATGCTGTATTCGTTGCAATACGGTACAACCATGCCGATAGCTTCAAACTGCCATCCATTTTTGGCAATGCTTTGAACGCCTTCAGGAACGTGTCTTGCGTTAGATCATCTGCCTGCTCACGATCCCCCACCAAATGATACACATAATTATAGATAGGTGTTTTATATTCGTCGTAAATTTGGTCAAATGACCAGGATGTCTCTTTTACTTCCACCTGGGCCATGCGCTACAATCCCTTCGATGGTTACAATATTCTCTTGTCCGTTCCAAAGCAAGAGCTTGCAACACATATCCCAGGATGCAAAGTGTACGGATACACTTGCCCGTGAGGAAGAACCTTTTGGACCTTCTGTGTAGTGGAACGGACAACCGACGCTACGAGTAACATATCTGAATGGTCATATTTACTTGCACTCGCGTGTGGTATCGACTATCATGTTAGCATACTTGTGGAGAAGTTAAGCTACACTACCCCCTCTGGTTAGTACTATTTGGGGAATACGCTCGTAGAATGTCCCTTGCTCGTTTTGACAGTTCCCTCACTCGAGCACACAGGAAGAAGAAACGAAGAAGTTTGTGCATACGCTAGTTGATAACAATGGACAATCGACAGATATCAAAACAGTATGGTGGGAAGAAGAACATGGCCTACCCTGCGTGTGTCTGCTTGACCAATCGCTCCTACCGTTACACGTGACGACGCTGCGACTGACTCATGAAGAGCAAGTCGCATCCGCAATCAAAACGCTAAAAGTTCGCGGCGCTCCTGCCATTGGTGTAACCGCCGCCTTTGGGATGGCCCTCTCGCTTGCTCGACTGCTACATGAGCAAGGGACGGGGGTGACACGTGAAAGTGCTCGTGCTCACCTCCAACATACCGGCCAAATGTTACGCAGCACACGTCCAACTGCGGTAAACTTGGCATGGGCTGTAGAGCGAATGGTGCGTTGTGCGAGTACCGAGGTGGACGATACACAAACCCTGTCTGAACGTCTGCGCGCTGAGGCACATGCAATCGCTTCCGAAGACGCTGCCGCCTGTATACAAATGGGCCTCTACGGGGATAGCTTGATTGCCGATGGTGATGTGCTGCTGACACATTGCAATGCTGGTGCTCTCGCGACGGCGGGCATTGGAACCGCGCTCGCCCCGATCTATACCGCGCAGAAGTCTGGCAAGCGGGTACATGTGTTTGTCGACGAGACCCGGCCAGTGCTTCAGGGGGCCCGTTTAACCTCCTGGGAACTGCGACAGGCAGGAGTCCCTATAACCCTCATCACTGACAACATGGCGGGACACTTTATGCGACATGGCGGGATAAAGGCTGTATTTGTAGGTGCCGATCGCATTACCGCTAATGGTGATGTTGCTAACAAAATTGGCACATACGGTGTTGCAGTCTTGGCCTATGCCCACGCTATTCCAGTATACGTCGTTGCGCCATGTTCAACGGTTGATCTGTCTCTGCCCTCTGGCGAATCTATACCCATCGAACAGCGCGACTCTGATGAGGTTACAAGGGTCGGTGAAACGCGTGTCGCGCCAATCGGTGTGTCTGTGGCCAATCCAGCCTTTGACGTTACACCTCACAAGTATATAACCGCTATTATTACAGAGCGCGGCATTGCTCGTCCTCCCTATGATACTGCACTTGCCGATCTGTGTGGCGCGCGTTCTGAGCAGGATGTTGGAAAGGAGTAATACGCATGAGCACTGTGGAGCGGGAAAAGATGATTCATGCCACCGCGCAATACGCCGAAAAGACGTTGGGGACCGAAGGGTTTCGTTATGCTAGCATAGTTGTCGCGAACTGTAAAATGCTGGCGTTAGAGTACGAAGCTCAGGAGGGAGCAGAGCCGGTAGATATGGATGCGCTGGTGCTTGCCGCGTATTTGCACGATATCTCGACTGCCACTCAGGGCTTCCAGCAACATCAAAAAACTTCCGCACGTATGGCGGTTGAGTTTTTGCAGGAGCAGCACGCCTCGCCAGAAATTATCGGAAAAGTAGAGGAGGCCATCCTGGTGCATATGACTCCTCGTGCTGCTGAACAAGGTGTGCCCGCCTCACTCGAAGGGCGTATTCTGTACGATGCTGACAAACTAGGACGATTGAGTGGCTTGGCCGTTGTAACGTCATTAATCGAGATTGGTGCCCGTTATACCAATAGGGCTGTTACTGGAGATATGCTTGCTGTGATGTTGCGTCACATCGAAGAACGCTTTATTGACCTGTATCAATCTCTCAATACTGATCCCGCCCGTGATATGGCACGGGATAAATTCCATAGTACACTCGCATTTCTTGATGGCGTAATCGAGCATCTCAGTGATGCCACGCCCGTCTGATGCTCTATCTCATTCAAATGGAGGGCTTTTCGTGCCTATTCTTGTTGTTGGGTCCGTCGCTTTTGATAGCGTAGAGACCCCTTTCGCAAAGGTGGATCATGTGCTTGGTGGGGCCGCCTCGTTCTTTTCTACAGCAGCTTCCCTCTATGATTCCGTGAATCTTGTCGCCGTTGTTGGAACCGATTTTCCCCAGCACTACCTCGACTTCTTCCGTAGCCGCCCAATTAACCTTACCGGCCTACAAATCGAGGAAGGCAAAACATTCTACTGGTCGGGTCGCTACCACATGGATATGAACGCTCGCGACACACTCGACACGCAGCTCGGTGTGTACGCGAATTTCCATCCAGTCGTTCCTGACTCCTACAAACGGTGTCCGCTTGTCTTTCTTGCCAATATCCAACCGAGTCTGCAGCTGGAGGTGCTCAATCAGATGCCACATCCACGCCTCACTGTGCTGGACACAATGGAACTTTGGCTCACTACAGCCAAAGACGATTTGACCGAGGTGATCAAACGTGTCGACATCCTGCTCATGAGCGAGGAAGAGGTGCGCCACTACACCGGTCAGGCTAGCATTCTTAAAGGTGCACATCAACTCTTAGGTATGGGGCTACAATACCTTGTGGTGAAATTGGGTAGCTATGGTGCGCTCCTCTTCGGTGCCGATGGCACCTATTTTACCGCGCCCGCGTATCCTCTCGAAGAGGTGATTGATCCTACCGGTGCGGGAGACAGTTTCGCTGGTGGTCTGCTTGGTTATCTCTCTACAGTGCAACCTGACGCAAACGGTCGCTATGCCGTCGATGATATCAAGCGTGCAGTGGTCCATGGCAATATCATCGGCTCCTTCGTCTGTGCCGACTTCAGCATCGACCGTCTACGCACCGTGACTATCGACGACATCGCCAGACGCTACAACGAACTCGTGACCTACTCACACTTCGACCCCCAGTGGCATCTTTCAACCGTAGAGGATGCGACACGGACGCGTTAAATACGTCCGTATAAATGTTGTAGAATAGAGCTATCATTGCAAACACGTTTGCGCTTGCGGACTAAACTGTATGTCGGCAAGCGCGTTGTTACGCATACAGAAGGGAACAAAATTAAACACTATGACAACCTCAATTTCCGGCGATGTGAAAGACATCACTCTAGCTGCCCGCGGCAAAGACCGCATCGAATGGGCTGCTAAAGAAATGCCCGTACTGCGTCTCATTCGGGAGCGCTTCGAGAAAGATCAGCCACTCAAGGGCATTCGCATGTCTGGCTGCTTACATATCACGACGGAGACCGCGAACCTCGCCATCACCTTGAAGGCTGGCGGAGCCGATCTCGTACTGTGCGCCTCTAACCCGCTCTCGACCCAGGACGATGTAGCGGCTGCACTTGTGCACGAATACGGGATCCCGACCTACGCTATCAAGGGCGAAAACGAAGAGGTCTATTATAAGCACATCAACGCTGTACTCGATCACAAGCCACAGATGACGATGGACGATGGCTGTGACCTCGTTTCAACCATTCATGCTAAGCGTCCCGAACTGCTTGTCGACATCATCGGCGGCATGGAAGAGACAACCACCGGCGTTATTCGTCTCAAAAGCATGGAGCGCGATGGCGTGCTCAAATTCCCTGTGCTTGCGGTAAACGACTCCGATACCAAGCACATGTTCGACAATCGCTATGGCACAGGGCAGAGTGTTATTGACGCGATTATTCGCTCGACCAATATCCTCATCGCTGGCCGCACTGTTGTCGTCTTCGGCTATGGCTGGTGTGGACGTGGTGTTGCGTCCCGCGCCCAAGGGTTGGGAGCCAATGTCATCGTGACCGAGGTTGATGCCACTCGTGCGCTCGAAGCCGTTATGGACGGGTATCGCGTCATGCCCGGTGTCGAGGCCGCTAAACTTGGCGATATCTTTGTGACTGTCACTGGCAATGTCAATGTCATCGACCAGCAGCATCTCCAGAACATGAAGGAAGGCGCCCTGATTTCGAACGCGGGTCACTTCAACGACGAAATCAACATTCCTGCCCTCGAAAAGCTCGCGACCTCCAAGCGTCGTGTGCGCGACTTCGTCGATGAATACACCTACAGCGATGGTCGCCACGTGCACCTCCTCGCCGAAGGTCGTCTCGTCAATCTCTCGGCGGCAGAAGGTCATCCCGCGAGTGTGATGGATATGAGTTTCGCGAATCAGGCCCTTGGTTCCGAGTACATGCTCAGCCATGCCAAAGAGATGCAGCCTCGTGTCTACACTATTCCTACTGAGATGGACAAAGAGATTGCGCGTCTAAAGCTCTCTGCGATGGGTATCCAAATCGACACGCTCACACCAGAGCAGGATAAGTACCTCAATTCCTGGGAGTCTGGTACCTAGCAGCTACACATTCGGCAACAGTGTGATTTGTCACCAACGACAAGCCGCACTGTTGCCGAATTGACAACCCTCCCTCTCGTATCATAGAATAGTGGTATAGTTAAGCACGTATGCTGCAGCGCAAGTCTACAACTGAATACGCATGAGAATGCTCTCATCCAGAGAGGTGGAGGGAAACGGCCCGACGAAGCCCGGCAACCCATCTGCTAATACCATAGCAGGAAGGGTGCCAATTCCGGTGAAACATCGCACGCTATGTTTCGCAAGATGAGGGGAATGTGCAACACGCCATACCCCTACATTGCAGGGGTTTTTTTATACCCTCCTTCCTCACCTCTTGGTAGGGAGAATGTTCACGGCGTCCACAAAACGCCAATTCATTGGCTATACGTGCCATTGTATACGCGATACATCGGTTTTGGACGCCGTGAACATTCTCCCTACGACAGGTCAAATCTTACACAAGGAGACAATAATTTGAGTAACTTTATGGAAAGTCCCAAATCGTTTTTCACAAGCGAATCGGTGACGGAAGGACATCCCGATAAGCTATGCGATCAAATCTCGGATTCCATCCTGGACGCTATTCTTACCCAGGACCCAGTCGCACGCGTCGCCTGTGAAACCGCGACCACAACTGGTCTTGTGCTGGTTGCTGGCGAAATCACAACCTCGGCTTGGGTAGATATGCCCGCCATCGTGCGCAAAACCATCGAGCAAGTTGGCTATGTCAATGCGGAATACGGCTTTGACTACCGCACCTGCGGTATCGTTACCTCCATCGGCAAACAGTCGCCCGACATCGACATGGGTGTCAGCCGTTCACTGGAGACGAAGGACGGCGGCCTGAAGCATCTGAGCGATGATGAGCTTGAGCAAATCGGCGCAGGCGATCAGGGCATGATGATTGGTTTTGCCTGCAACGAGACGCCCGAATACATGCCTATGCCAATCAGCCTCGCACACAAACTGACACGTCAACTCTCGACTGAGCGCCGCAAAGCGTGGCTGGGCAGCGGTCCACTCGCGTACCTGCGACCAGATGGCAAGAGTCAGGTCACGGTACAATATGAGCATGGTCGACCTGTGCGCGTCGATACCGTCGTGATCTCGACGCAGCATGCCAGCTATGTCGACCAGGAACAGATTTATGCCGATGTGCTGGAACATGTTATTAAGCCCGTCATTCCCGCGAACCTGCTTGACTCGTCGACCAAGATTTTTGTGAACCCAACAGGGCGCTTCGTCACTGGCGGTCCAATGGGCGATGCCGGCCTCACTGGACGCAAGATCATCGTCGACACCTACGGCGGCATGGCTCGTCATGGTGGCGGTGCGTTTAGTGGTAAAGATCCGACAAAGGTAGACCGCTCCGCTGCATATGCGGCTCGTCATATCGCGAAGAACATTGTCGCTGCTGGTCTTGCCGACCGCCTCGAACTCCAGGTCTCTTACGCCATTGGAGTCGCTCGCCCGCTTTCTCTATTTGTCGAAACCTTCGGTACAGGCAAAGTCTCCGATGATGAGATTATTCGCCTCATCAATGAGCACTTCGATCTGCGACCCGCTGGTATCATCCAAGCCCTGAACCTGCGTCGCCCCATCTACCAGCCAACTGCAGCATTTGGACACTTCGGTCGCACCGACATCGATGCCCCATGGGAGGCGCTAGACAAAGTTCCCATGCTTCGCAAGGGTGTTGGAGCACGCGTTGAGAGCAGCGAGACCGTCTCGTAACAAGGGGACAACAAACACAAGGCAGAGCATAAAGTTTGCTCTGTCTTTGTTTGTTTTCTAATCACTATTTTTAGCAAATTTCTCTGTGTTGCTTGTATAATTATTACATATAGTAGTGTAGTATATACTTGCAAGAAAAGAGAACCAACGATGGATTTTTCACTCAATGACGAGCAAATAGCTATCCGCGATACATGTCGCGAGTTCGCGGAAGAAGAAATAAAGCCACTTGCGGAAGAGATGGATGCAACTGGCAAGTTCCCCTATGATTTGATTCACAAAATGGGCGAACTTGGCCTGTTAGGACTCCCATTTCCCGAACAGTACGGCGGCGCAGGGGCAGACTTTTTGTCCTACTGCATCGCCATCGAAGAGATTTCGCGTGGCGATGTCTCAGTTGGCATCACAATGGAGGCTCACACCTCGCTTGGCGCCTCACCTTTTTATCTCTTCGGCACCGAAGAACAAAAACAGCAATTTCTCGTTCCACTGGCAACCGGCAAGCAATTATGGGCCTTTGGACTCACAGAACCTGAGGCTGGTTCCGACTCCGGTGGCACACAAACGCGTGCAGTCCTACGCGACGGTCAATGGCACATCAACGGCTCCAAAGCGTTTATTACAAATGCAGGGACCGATATGACGGGTGGAGTCACCATCACCTGTATCACCGGCACGCGTCCAGATGGCCGCAACGAAATCACCAATATCATTGTTCCCAAAGACACCCCCGGCTACGAGATTGGCAAACCCTACAAAAAGATGGCCTGGAAAGCATCGGATACGCGCCCCCTTGCCTTTGAGGATTGTGTGGTGCCAGAAGGCAATATCCTTGGCCACAGGGGTGATGGCTTTAAGCAGTTTATGCAAATTCTTGACGCTGGTCGCGTAGCTATTGCGGCTCTTTCCGTTGGTCTCGCTCAGGCGTGTCTCGATGAGTCATTAAGCTATGCAAAGCAACGGGTGCAGTTTGGACAATCTATTAGCAAGAATCAGGCGATCCAGTTCAAACTGGCTGATATGGCTACCGAAATAGAACTTGCTCGTTTAATGTACTATAAGGCTGCATGGCTGCATATGAGTGGCAAGCCCTATACGCGTGAGGCATCAATGGCCAAACTGTTCGCTTCGGAGACCGCCAACCGCGCGGCAAATCAAGCGGTGCAGATACACGGTGGCTACGGCTTTATGGACGAGTATCCCGTCTCACGCTACTTCCGCAGTGTCAAAATTAACGAAATTGGTGAAGGCACCAGCGAGGTTCAGCGCATGCTTATCGCGAAGTCGCTTGGCTGCTGAGCAAAGGGTAACGAGGGCATATGAGTCTAGTAACGACAAAGCTTCTGGCTGAAATACCACTTTTCTCGAATATGGATGATAATGAGCGGGCTGAGGTCCGCTCAATCATGACGGAACGAGTTTTCCAACCGGGGCAGCAGGTCATGAGGGCGGGCGATCTAGGCTGCGCGTTTAGCATCATCGAGCGTGGCGAGGTGGAGATATGGCTCATCGATAGCGATGGCAAAAAGGTCGTGCTCGACGTGCTTGGTCCAGGAAAATTCTTTGGCGAACTATCAATGCTGGCCGGCGAGACGCGCTCGGCCAGCGCGACCTCCGAAGGCGAGGTGGTCACGCTCGAACTGGACCGCAATGAGTTCTTTGATTTCCTGCGGCGTCGGCCTGATGCTGCCCTCGATGTGCTGATGGAACTGGGGCAACGCCTCAAACATACCGATGATATCCTGCGTACCCGTGTTAGTCGTAACCCCAATGAGGCTGAGGAAGTGCAACTTTCGGTTGGGCAGCGTATCGCGGACGTAATTGCGGATTTCAGCGGCTCTATTCCCTTCCTCCTCATGAACCTTATCGCTTTTGTCGTGTGGATTGTTGCCAATACACTTGGTCCAAAAGGCTTTCAGTTTGATCCCTATCCATTTCAGTTTCTCACCATGGCAGTGTCGCTCGAAGCTATCTTTCTCTCGATCTTCGTTCTGATCAGCCAGAACCGGCAGTCCGCGAAAGATCGTATCAAAGCAGACCTCGATTATGAAGTAAACGTGAAGACAGAGCTAGAGATGAATGTCATGCTCACAAAAATGCAAGAAATGGAGAATAAGCTCCATAACATGCATCTCGACATTCTCAAAGAGGGGAAATAAAGCCTAAGGAAAAGGAGCAGGTGAGTGACATACGTCGCTCGCCTGCTCCTTTTCCTTATCGACTACTGCGAAGGCCAGTTAAACATGTTGAATGTCGCAGTCTGAACACTCGTCGTATTCTTTGTCGCAGTTCTAGTTGCTGCGTCCACGACCCATACCGCCGAGTCTCCATTAACTTCCAGGAACGAGGCACCCTTTGTACTGTCTTTCACTTCCACCGTCGATTTAGCGACCGCATCATACATTTGATAGCCTGCACCGCTCTGCCATAATAGGAAGCGCATTCCTGCTTGTGGTGCCGCCGCCATGCTATCACTTGAAAGCGTTGTCGATTGCGCCGTTACATCATAAAGCGGCACAGCTAGAATGGTGCCGTGTATAAACTCGTCAATCTGCGTAGGATACACGGTTGTGAAGCGTGCGATAACGGGTGTCAGTGGCACAGAAGTAGCCGTGGCCTGCACCGTTGGGCTGCTTGCCGCGTTTGGAGTTCCTTGTGTTGGAGCAGTCGCATCGCTTGTACTGAGCAAGAAAAGCGTGTCATTAATGACGAGTGGGTGAAACGATGTATCGCCCGAACCGTAGACATGCTTATCCACCTGGACACTCTGACGCCACGCGCCCCTCTGATGCACTAGCTGTTGCGTTTGCTCCTGTGTCCAGACCGTACTATGCGGCTGTTGATTATCTGTAAACCATTCCTCAGACCAGAATGTGCGCGACCCATCCTCCGTTGCGCTGGGCGAGGTAAGTACATGTCCATTTGTAGCCGTTGCGATAAGCGTAGAACTTGTTCCCCCGTGCGTGTCCAGTTGGTAGCGCACAAGCTGTGCCGTACCCTTCACATCCAACGATGCCACAAGCAATGTATCCTGTTGTATAAATGAGATGCCTTGGATAGGAGTACGAACCCAGTCAGGGGCTGTTGTGGTATCGAAGGTACCGCGTTGCAACGTCATCACGTTTCTAAATTGTCCATCTCCATTGGATGGAAGCGATAGAGCATTCAAACTCCATGTGCGTGTAAAAGCAGTGCTCGAAGTGTGATGTTGAACTTTGTTTTGTGGCGTGTCGAACTGTAGCCAGATGACCCATTGAGACGAGGCTCCCAACACGAACAGTGGATTCTGACTGTTGTTTTGTAGAAGTGGAACACTCACAGCATTCTTTGTTGTACCACTGTGCTGCGTTGTGCCACTTAGTCCCTCAATCATCCATTGGGTCTCATCATCGTTATACGCCGAGTAAAACACGTGTCCAGGAGTAGCAACAGCACTCGCGATATGTGAATACGCTGTCTCTGCCGTATAACTGATCGGCGCTATCAGGGATGGGTTTTTAATGGAGATGACCGTATTTGAGTTGTTATTTACTCCATGATTGGCCAACACCAGGAGAGAAACAAGGCCGCCAACTAAAAATATCATGAGGAAACTTGCGGCGAGGCCAAGAACGGCAAATTGTCCCGTTGGAGCTACACGCTTTTTGCGTTTCGCAGGCAGAACAGGCAGAGGGCCGGTCTCGGCACTAGAGAAGGCTCTGAGTTGTGCGGTGTGTCTCTCATCCCCATGTTCATTCATGTACGGCTTAAGGAAATCTGGCACGGACGAGGCCGATGATGCCTGCGCATTCGACGCGTGTTGTAGGAAACGTGCATGCTCTGCCGCGAGTGCATGCATAAGTTTTGTATGTGCGTCTGGAGCGGATTCTATCGAAGGTACCATGCGAACGCGCTCACCTATAACGCTGTACTGCGCCAGAATGTTCCTGCACGATGCACATTCTTCCAGATGCGCATCTAGCTCCATTGAACCCGCTTTATTCTGCCCAAATTCACGATAGGACGCAAGCAATAACCGCGCTTGATTACAGTTCACTCTTCACCGACCTCTTTTTTGTATAGATCAATAAATCGCTCTCGTGCACGCATCAGTCGCATCTTCACTGCCGACGAGCTAATATTGAGTACCTCAGCTATTTCTGCACAAGACAAACCATCGTTCTCATAGAGCCAGAGGCAGACCGCGTACTTAGGTTGTAATTGCTTCATCACGCGCTCGACCAACTCTTTATCCGCGACGCTGTTTTCAAAGCGCCCACCATCATAACCGTTGCGCTCATACAGTGCACCTACAGAACCCGCACGATTTTCATGTGCGTTCTCTTCATTCGGATTGGTAAAGCCATCAGCTGCACCCCCCGAATCGGAGAGTACTCCAGCGCCAATGCCCCGGTCCTCGTTAAACAGCGAGAGCGGCAACCATGAAATCAATCTCCTGCGCCGCAGCGTGTCTGTCGTCGTATTCGTGGCAATCCGGTACAGCCATGCTGAAAGTGCTGCCGGTTGAACGACCGTTCCATTCAATAATGCCTTGTACGCTTTGACAAACACATCTTGTGCTAAATCATATGCCTGTTCTCGATTGCCAAGTAGATGATAGATGTAGTTCGTGATCGGTGTCTGGAAGCGCAGAAAGATCGATTCAAAGTCAGCGATGTCTACCGCGACAGCCTGTTCAGTTTCCTGAGCATGCTCACGTACGGCAGGTTCGGGCGACGAGGTTGCGTATTCTCGTCTATCTGCTCCTATTTCAGCCACACTGCCTTCCCCATCTATTGGCAATGGAACGGTGAATTTACGCGTACCCTCCTTCTCAAAGGCTGAGTGCGCATTGCCATTCGTATTGTAGAAACGGATAGAGGTGTCCATCAGTTACATTCACCTTATGCAAAGTAAAAACATATATATGATACAGAAGTTTTATAATTCTTATTGAAATAGCATAACACATGGAGGAAGCGTGTGCTGTGAGCCAGTAGACATTTTCTACCCCACTCTTATAGACAACAAATGAGTGGGAACGTTTTATTCATTTGTGAAGGGAGATTTCCCTACGAAACGAACATCCACATTATTTCGTACCTGTACCTGTACTCAGTGCGCTTGATCCCATCATCTTATAAACAGGGACAACATGCAGCATTTTTTGCCCTGCATCGTACATATGAGAGAACAATCCTAGTCTTCCAGAATAGCTATCACAGCATTCTTCATGCTTTAAAAGGACACCCATGCGGCTCACACTCTACTGGTCATATGCAACGCGCTCACTGCTTCGAGGTGGGCAAAGAACACTCCTTGCCATTTTTTGTGTCGCGGTAGGCGTGATGGCGATTGTGGCACTGCAACTGGTTGGCTTAAGCGTCGATACCGCCCTTGTCGGCAACATTGTGGAAGCTAATGGCGCCGACCTGCGCGTCAACGCTGGTGTGACCCCACTACGTAAGCGCGACCTTCCCTTTTTCGATACGCTGAAGCAGCGGGGCAGCATCTCCGGCTATGCTACATCATACAATGTAGGCGGAACTATTACCTCGTCCTCAGGTGAGGAGCAAACCTTTACACTTGTCGCTGTATCGAACAACTTTCCTCTCGTTGGACAAGCAAACTTCCTTGCTTCGTCATCAGGTTCGACGATCCAACAGGTGGTACATGGCGACAGCGTTGCCGTCAGTACGCGCGTCTTCCAAACGCTGCATGCTCACATTGGCAGCACGTTCACCGTGAAAACTACTGACGGACGCAGTATTCCCGTAACGCTCGCCGCAGAATTTCAAGAGGGTGGAGCATTCCAGGGGCCGCAGATGATTATCGCACAGTCTGCCTTTAACACTATTTCGAGTACGAACGGTTCTCCTCTTCCCGAACAATATACCTCTATCTATGTTGATGTGCCTGATGCCAACCTGAAATCCGTACAAGCACAAATTAGTCAGAACTTTCCTACCGTGTCGCTTGTAACCGCTCAGGACCTGCTTCAGCGGCGGCAAACTCAAGTCGATCAAATTCGCCTCTTTCTACGCATTGTCGGCTTGTTAGCACTCTTCATCGGTGGCATCGGTATCATCAACACCATGCAGGTTCTGCTGCGTAGACGACAAATCGAGATCGCTATGCTTAAGACAACAGGCTACCGGCAGGTCCATCTATATGGACTCTTTGGCTTTGAAGCCGCACTGCTAGGTCTTACAGGCGGTCTCGTAGGAACACTGGCTGGCATCGGCGCCAGTTATTTGGTACGTGCTATCGTAGAATACGTCTTTCCCTTGCACCTGCCAATTACGCTTGATCCGACTACACTTGCCTCAGGCTTTGTCATTGGCCTCGCAACCGCGCTCATCTTTGGTCTCCTGCCAATCGTACAGGCAAGCCAGATACGCCCATTGGCCGTACTGCGCAGCACTGGTGAGGGTACAGGTGCCACCTCGCGCGCGACCACTATCGCCCTGCTGGTTTTGCTCTCCGTCCTCTTCGTCGCGCTCTCGACAAGCATCCTGGGCGACCTGAAAACCGCAATCATCACGGTTTATGGTGGTGCCCTACTGATCTCTACCTTGGCACTCGGCCTCGGTCTGCTGGTCCTGGCAATCTCTAAGCTTCCCGTCTACGAAAAACCACATCCTCGCTTCTTGCTCTGGATACTTGCCGCACTGGGTACAGTTGCGGGCGCAGCTCTGGTCTCCGTTCTACTCGGCTTGCTGGGCAACGCCATCAATGATTATGCATCGCATCATGGCAATAGTACTGTGGGGGCATATAGCTTAGCAATAGTGGGCGGATTAGGTCTTGTCTTCTTGGGCTGTTCGCTTGTCTTCTTTTTCACAACGCTCGTCGACGGCCTCGTCATGTTCACGCCCCGCTCCTGGAAAACATCCGTTATGCTCGCGTATCGCAACATGGGACGCCAGCGCGTGCGCACTACGACAACACTGACCGCGCTCTTCGTGGGCGTGTTCGCGATTGGCCTTGTCCTCGTCTTGGGACAGGGTATCAAGGATACCATTACAAGTACGCTTGATACCCTCTTCACGCGCAACGTTTTCATTGTCGCCCAGCCTAAACAGAACGCAACGATCACTGCCCAGATAGCAGGTCAACGTGGAGTTGATACGGGTAAAACTGTCGCAAACGTTCTTGTTCGTCAAGTCTACCCACTCTTCGTTGGAGGACAGGACCTGAATACTGTGCTAAGAAGCACCGCTACAAAAGGTAGGGGCAATTCCAGAGATTCCGTCAATAAACTTGCCAGCATCCAAGGCTATAC
Organism: uncultured Ktedonobacteraceae bacterium; assembly: GCA_964242555.1. Classification (GTDB taxonomy): domain Bacteria; phylum Chloroflexota; class Ktedonobacteria; order Ktedonobacterales; family Ktedonobacteraceae; genus JBBQVS01. The sequence continues at coordinate 17,749 of CAXTCR010000001.1, read as the reverse complement.
CCTGCGCGATGCGGGCAACAACATTCCAGTGGTCACACTGCATAGCGGACGCAACCTGAGTCCATCTGATGCGGGCACAAACAACATTCTTGTCAATGCTTCCCTCCAAGGTGCTCCATTAGGGCTACATGTTGGCGATACTGTTATCGAGCAGAGCGCCGATGGCAAGGTGACAAAAGAACTGACAATTGTCGGTTTCTATGACGACACAGACCCTACAAAAAATCCCACCTTCGCCTCTATTCTCTGCGACGAAGGCGTTGCCTCGCAGCTAGGAACTTCATCAACGCTGACCGTTTACTCGCTCAGAGTCGACCCGAACCAGTTGCCCTCATTTAAGCGTAACATCAACAAGGCAGTACCTGGTGCGATTGTGTTCAGTGTCGTTGATATTGACGCTATCGTCAACCAAGTTCTTAATAACCTGATCATTCTGCTTACCACCATTGCATCGTTAGCAATGATTGCTGGCTTGATTATCATCGCCAATGCGGTCGCGCTTGCAATGTTAGAACGGCAGCGCGAAATAGGCATTCTTAAATCCGTTGGCTACACCAGTCGTTCAGTCCTGACAACCGTGCTCATCGAAAACGGACTCGTTGGCCTGCTGGGTTCGCTCGTCGCTATGCTGCTCGTCGCGGGTTCAATCACCGTCTTAAGCACCTTCGTCTTCCAAGTGCAAATTAGCGTTGGTCCCTTGCTCATAATCCTCATCGTCGCCGCCACATCACTGGTTACAATGCTCGTCGCCCTACTCGTATCATGGAACGCGACCCGCATACGTCCTTTGGAGGTCTTAAGATACGAGTAGGGATCGATTTATCATGTCCTACTTAGCAATGGATGGGCAACATCTATACTTTCAAAGTTAGACTCCCTATGTTATTATAAGAATAACAATGTGCACCCGCACAACCATTTCTTCATAGAAGGAACGCTCACAATGACTCAAGCCGAGAAAGAGAAGTTTGCGGTACTCACAAATTTTCTCCACTTGCACTCACGCGAAATCTACGAGCGTATTTCGAAAGAACGCCTCCAACCGCAAAGTAATGGACCTAAAAAGAAACCCGCACTTTATGAAGTAGATACCCTCAGAGTCATCGCGACATTGGCAGACTCTCTCATAGAGAGCAAGCAGGAGACGAGCATCCTTGAACAACTTGGTGAGCGCATTGCCAGAAGACTCATCCCCCAGCATGTAACGCTCACAGAAGCATTAGCCGAAATCCAGCATGTAAAGCAAGGTATCTTAGATGCGCTAGAACAAGCTGGTTGCCTCTATACTCTGACTGTTCAGGAAGTATGTGCGTTTAATTCTCTCTTTATGACGAATTGCGATAGGATTATCTCAAAGCTCGCTTTAGAATATTCTAATTCGTATAGCCAAAGGGAAACAGATGACTATGTTGCAGCACTTACAGACAATATTATTGATGCTGTAATAAGTACGGACAACGACTATAGAATTGCTACTTGGAATAAGGGCGCGGAAGCATTGTATGGCTGGAGCGCGGAAGAGGTGAAAGGAAAATATGTACGAGATGTGCTCGAAAATGAGTTTCCCGATAACCCTCATGGACGAGAAGAAGCACAAATGGCTATGGCGAGATACGGACAGTGGAGAGGGGAAGCTATTCAAACAAGAAAAGATGGAACGAAAATTCCTATTTTTTCCTTTGTCTCTGTAGTGAAAGACGCAGAAAACAAGAAAATAGGTACCGTTGCCGTCAATCGAGATATAACTGATCAAAAACGTCAAGAGGCTAATGCAGCACTTCTGGCCAAAGTCGCGGAGGATTTTGCAACCTTAAGTTCTCCCGACGAGATTATGCAAGCCGCAGGAGGGCGTATCGGAGAGTTTCTACACGTAGAATACTGCCACTTCGCTTTGATCGACGAGGCGCATGATGAGGTAACATATCTTGATCGCTGGAATGCACCACATGTGCCGCGCCAACCAGATAAGCTACGACTTTCAGAGCATGTAAGTGGAGATTTTTATCAACGAGTGTATGCTAAAGAAACGGTTGTTAGCAATAATACACAAATAAATCCAATCACGAAGGGTGAAGAGAATGCCAAAATTGGAGCATTAGCCTTTATCACCGTTCCTTTTTACCAACATGGTGAGTGGAAATACTTGTTTACCGTTCATAGCGTACAGCCACGCGAGTGGCGCGAAGATGAAGTCGAGTTGGTACGTGAATTAGCAAATCGTGTTTTCCCACGTCTCGAACGTGCGAGAGCTGAAGAGAAACTGATCAAATCGGAAGAACACTTCCGCGCAATGGCTGATAACATTCCAAATCTAGCATGGATGGCAAAACCCGATGGCTACATCTACTGGTATAACAAACGCTGGTATGACTACACAGGCACAACTTCAAAGGATATGGAGGGCTGGGGCTGGCAATCCGTTCACGACCCTCAGCAGCTTCCCCTCGTCCTAGAGCGTTGGCAGGCATCGATTGCCGCTGGAGAACAGTTCGATATGGTTTTTCCTCTTAGAGGGAATGACAACGTATTCCGACCATTTTTAACCCGCGTGATGCCTGTGAAAGATCATAAGGGAGAGGTAATCCATTGGTTTGGTACGAACACGGACATCAGCGAACAGATACAGATAGAAGAAGCACTACGTGTAAGTAAAGAAAAACAAGAAGAGACGCTTGCCCTTCTTGAATCGCTGCTCAAAAACGCGCCCGTTGGCTTTGCCTTCTTCGACAAAGAGCATCGCTACATTCGTATCAACGACACGTTAGCCCAAATCAATGGCTTGCCAGCTCAAGATCATATCGGTAAGAAAATAGAAGAGCTTTTACCCGTTAACGCTAAAACGGTCGCGCCTGTATTAGACAAAGTGGTAGAAACAAAAGAACCCGTACTTGACTTTGAAGTGACGGGACAAACACCGAAACGGCCAGGAGAAACTCGTTACTGGCTCACTGGCTTTTACCCCGTTTTCATTGGTAAAAGTGCTACCGTGGATTTTGTGGGCGGCGTCGTCACAGAAATCACGAATATCAAAAGGTTAGAGCAGCAGAAAGATGAATTTCTTGCAGTTGCTTCACACGAGTTGAAGACCCCCGTGACGAGCATTAAAGCCTATGCCCAAGTACTACAGAGGCTGTTCAAGAATAAAGGCGATATCTCATCATTCGAGCTTCTTGGCAAGATGGACGCTCAGATCAATAAACTGATCACGCTGATTGCTGACTTGCTCGACGTGTCAAAAATGCAGGCTGGCAAACTTCAACTCCGCTTAGACCATTTTGATTTTAACGCATTGGTCAGTGAGATTGTCGATGAAATTCAGCGTACCACCGCCCGCCATACTATTCACACAGAATTGATGGGCAACAAGATGGTCTATGGCGATAAAGATCGTCTGGGACAAGTTATTACCAACTTCCTAACTAACGCAGTGAAGTACTCACCACACGCCGATACCATCATTGTAAAAACTGAAGCCACTGCTCATACGATAACATTAAGTGTACAAGACTTTGGCCTCGGCATACCAAAGACAAAGCAAGGAAGAGTGTTTGAGCGCTTCTATCGTGTGGATGGTAGCAAAGATAATCTCTATCCGGGTCTTGGCCTCGGCCTCTATATTTCTAGCGAGATCATCCGCCGCCATGGAGGAACTATCTGGGTAGAAAGCGAAGAAGGACAGGGGTCAACCTTCGGTTTCACTGTACCTATCGAGGAACGCTTGCTGCCGCAACCCGAGGATACCCTTGATGAAGAGGCAATCAAACAAGAGTAAAAATATGCTCATTGTGGAGGAGAATGAAGGTATTCTCGATGCCATGCAAGTCATGCTCGAAATGGAAGGGTACCAGGTCAAAACCACTATTGACAGCAAAGCTCTATATGATAGAAAAAAGAAACTGCCTGACTTGCTCCTGCTCGCCATTTGGATGTTGGGCATGGATGGAAGAGTTATCTGCAAATTCTTAAAAGGCGAGGAGCGTACCCGCCACATTCCTAGCATCCTCATGTCAGCTAGTAAAAATGTAGAAAAAACGGTATATGAGGTTGGCGCAGATGACTTTTTTAGCCAGGCCATTTGATGTAGATGAATTGGTAGCATTGGTTGAGAAATATGTATAATTGCACATTTTAGAACGTGCCCATGCGTGTTATATACTACTCTGTACATGAGCGTTACTATGTTCTCAAGCAGCTCGAAAGGCAAAAACCGATGAATCAGATGACCCCGGGTGAGCGCGTCCATGCAGCACTAAAAGGCGAAACGGTAGACCGCGTGCCTTTTTGTTTCTGGCACCATTTCCAGCCGCAGGGTTCGGGAGAGCGCCTGGCACAACAGACCTACGAGTTTTTCGTTGATAAATTTGCTCTGGATATCGTCAAAATTATGCCAGACCTTCCTTATCCTCGACCAGACGAATTGCTGGTTGAGGCGGATCAGGTCCGTATGCTCCCCAAACTTGGCCTCGACACGCCAATGTTCGAGCAACAACTAGTATGCATCCGTGCCCTGCGTGCTCGCATTGGCCCTGACTATCCACTGATCGTCACGCATTTTAGCCCTCTGACACAACTCTTCTATATGATGGGGAAGCAGAAGGCTATAGAGGAACTTCGCAAAAATTCCACGCCTATTATGGAAGGACTGGGCACAATCGCGTCAAATCTAAGCCATCTCTTCAAAGCCTCTATAGAGGCAGGCGCTGATGGTGTCTTCTTTTCCTGCATGGGTGCGACAAATGCTGACCTTACCCGCGATGAGTACACTCAGTATGGGCGACCTTACGACCTGCAAGCACTTGAGGGCGCTGCAAATGGATGGCTGAATATCGTCCACGTCCATGCTCAACCCGATCAGGAGGGCGATGAAATTTACTTTGAGGATTTCGTAAACTATCCCGTCTCGACCCTCAGCTGGAGTGACCGTCTCACAGGCCCCAGCCTCTCAGAGGCCGCAACTATGACGAATAAATGCTTGATGGCTGGCCTATGGGAGCGTGGTGCCCTAACCCATGGGAGCGAACAGGAACTTGAGAATGAGATCCTCAGCGCGATCGCCCAGGTCAAAGGACACAAACTCATTCTCGCCAACGGTTGCTCAATCCCCGATGACACGTCCGAAACATGGCTCCATACCGCAACGCAGTTGGTAAACAAACCTGTATAAATAATCATCAAGTCACAAGAACAATCCCTTGCTGGGAATCGTTCTTGTGACTTGATGATTATTTGTCATCTTGATACTGCTCTTGCTCCGGGTTCGGCTCCTGAAATGGCGCCTGTACTGGACCGGCAGGCGGTAACTCTAGTGCGCCAAGCCCCTGTGCATAACGCATCTTATCGTAATCCGACTGCGTATGCGAGTGCGAAACCATCCACTCATCAAAGACGCGCGCGAGCAACATGCCCAGCACAGCACCACCCGCAAGCATCGCGGCCTTTGCTACTGTTGCACCAAAATTACTCATAGGACTCGTTCCTCTCTTTACCATACATATCATAAGGAGCATTTTCGATAAGTACAATCATCTATATAGTTAGTATACGTTCTATCTGAACTTTACGTCTCTTTTTGAAACTTTGCTCCCTTCCCAATGCTCACACGACTCGCTGACTACAGACGCATCTAGCAGAATTGGCGCAAAACTCGACTCTTCTACCACAATCTGCTACTATAGAACACATCTTATGTAAGAATACAGCGTGAAAACCTCATCGAAGAGAGTATAATGGTTATGAGTGAACTAAAACGACATATCCAGATTGCCCGTGGAGAATTGCCCGCTGACCTCGTGCTGCGCAACGCGAATTTGGTCAATGTGTGCACTGGTGAAAACTATCTTGCCGATGTCGCTCTTGCCGATGGCTTAATTATGGGCGTGAGCGAAAGTAATACACCACACTCCCACTCCTATCAGGGACAACAGGAACGTGACCTACAGGGGCGCTGGCTTGCCCCAGGCCTTATTGATGGACATATGCATATCGAAAGCACCATGTTAGTCTTACCCGAATTTGCTCGTCTTGTAGTGCCGCGTGGTGTGACAACAGTCATGCTTGACCCACATGAGTTCGCCAATGTGATGGGAGTCGAAGGCATTCGCTATGTGCTTGAGTCGGGCCGTGGCTTGCCCCTCTCCACCTATATCTTGCTCTCCTCCTGCGTGCCCGCATCCTCTTTTGAAAGCCCTTATCGCGTCCTGACCGCTAACGATTTGCTTCCCCTCTTACACGATGAACGGGTGTTGGGTCTCGCCGAGATGATGAACATGCCCGGCGTGCTGCATGGGGATGAACAAGTCCTGGCAAAAATCGAGGCAACACTCCGGCGCAACCTCGTCGTGGATGGGCACGCTCCCGGCCTGACTGGTCCAAACCTCTCTGCCTACGCTATCGCTGGCATTATGTCCGATCACGAATGCACAACACTTGAGGATGCGCGCCAACGCGTACGCCTTGGTATGTGGTTGATGATTCGCGAAGGCTCAGCAGCCCAGAACCTTGACGCCCTCTTACCCCTAGTTCAAGAATTGCACCCGCCGCGTGTCTTCTTTGTCACCGATGACCGTGACCCGCTCGATCTCACCACGCGGGGCCACATGGACTCGATGGTCCGGCGCGCCATTGAATTGGGGCTAGATCCGATAGAAGCCATTCGTCTCGCGTCCTACAATACCGCTCAGTATTTCCGCCTATATCATCGTGGTATGATTGCGCCGGGTTGTGTTGCCGATCTTGTCGTGCTGGACGATCTACACACCTTTAAGGTCGAATCCGTCTACAAAGATGGCATACTGGTTGCGCAAAATGACGGTCTCCTCGTTGATATTCCCTCGGCAGCTGTAATGGGTATCGAAACCGATATGGCCATGCGCGAGGTCGAAGTAACGCAGACTATCCATATTGCCCCCCTCACCGAGTACGAGCTACGTATTGCGGGCAAACTAGGACCGGTCGAGGTCATCGGCATTGAACGGGGGCAGATCACAACAAAGCACTTGCAAGTAGAGGCCCCCATACGCGACGGCGAAATTGTCGCGGACCCGGCGCGCGATCTGCTGAAACTCGTCGTGGTTGAACGCCACCATGCCAGCGGTCGCCTCGGGCTTGGGCTTGTTCAAGGCCTCGGTCTCAAAAAAGGCGCACTTGCCTCCAGTGTCGCACACGATGCTCATAACCTCGTTATCGCGGGCGCAAGTGATAGCGACATCGTTGGCGCGGTACGCGCACTACAAGAAATGGGCGGAGGCTTTGTTTGTGTCGCAGATGGCCAGGTACTGGCTCGTGTCCCATTGCCGCTCGCTGGGCTGGTATCACCCCTGCCCGCTGCTGAACTGGTAGGGCAACTACGTCATCTGGATGAGGTCGCCGCCGAACTCGGCTGCGTTCTCGATCATCCATGCATGACACTCAGCTTTCTTTCTTTATCGGTTATTCCTTCACTCAAACTCACGGATCAGGGCCTGATCGATGTCGAAACCTTCACCCTGCTTCCGTTACAAAGGCTCTAATTGCTATGTTGCGTAACCTTGTCGAATATCATTGGCCCGAGCATATCGACGATGCTTTAGAACTGCTTGCTCGGCTGAATGTAAAAACAGTTCCACTCGCGGGTGGAACTTATCTTTTAGGTCAGGATGATGACACTATCGAGGCTGTCGTTGACCTGCGCGAATTAGGTCTCGCTTATATTTCTGAGGATACACGCGGGGATATCCACATTGGCTCAATGACGACGCTGCAAAACATTGTTGATGCTCCTGCCCTGAATGGATATGCATCTGGTCTCTTGGCACACGCAGCTCTCTCCTCTTCGTCATCGCGTCTTATCCGCAACAGCGCAACGTTAGGAGGCTCGCTGAGCACTGGTGCTGCATCCCATGCCGATATTCTAACTGCCCTCTCGGTCCTGGAAGCACAGACGATAGTCCGTTCAGGCTCAAAAACCTCCGTTGACCTTAGTGGAGGCACATGGGAGCGACCAGGATTGGCCCTTGCCGGAGTGGTCTACAAGGGCAAGCAAGAACGACGCATAGCTGCCGATGACGTACTTGGGGAGCGACTTCCTAACGAATTGATTGTAGAATGTGTGCTTCCTGCGATACATGCCCCACATGGAACAGCTTTCGCACGCGTCGCCCGTACTCTCGCAGATGTGGCCTTGCTCAATGTCGCCGCATATGTAGAGGTCGAGGCGCAAAAGTACACACGTGTGCGATTGGCCTTTGGTGGCGTCAATATGGAGCCTGTACGTATGCGCACTATTGAGCACACGCTTGTGGGTCTGCTAATTGACGATACTGCCGCAATCGCAGATGCCGTGCAACATGGCATGACCGAATTTCGTCCCCCCACCGATAGACGTGTGACAGGTGGCTATCGGCGTGTGAGTGGAGCAAAACTTGCCCGGCGTGTCCTCGAAGAAGCAACCTATCTTGCGCGCTATCAAGAATTGTTGACGGCACAGGAAAATACAAGCAAGGAAAGCAGATAGCACAAATGGAACTTGAGTTACGTGTCAATGGTACTGTTGAGAGTTTAGACGCAGCCCCTAATGAATCCCTGTTGACATTGTTGCGGCGTAATGGCTACACAGAGGTCAAACAGGGGTGTGAAACGGGCGCGTGTGGTACGTGTACTGTGCTGGTCGACGGTGTCCCTAAAACAAGTTGTGTCTTACTCGCGGCACAGGCTGGCGGCTGTACCCTCACAACGGTGAAGGGCTTAGGAACAGCAAACACCCCCACTCCAGTGCAACAAGCATTTGCAACTCTAGGCGCGACCGGTTGTGGCTTCTGTATTCCTGGTATGATACTGTCCGCTTCAGCCCTGCTCAAGCGCAACGGACAACCAACAGAAGACGAGATACGCGATGCGCTCTCCGGCAATCTCTGTCGGTGTATAGGTTACGAAAAACCCATAGAGGCAGTGCTCAACGCAGCCTCAATTCTGCGCGGAGAAGTGCCTGCAGAGTACGCCAACGCCCTCAATGGCGCACGTACTACGAGCAAGCAGCGCGCCGTTGTCCTGGATGGTTCAAATACCGTTACCAGTAAAAGACGTGCTCTACAAATCACGACGCCTTTTACTGGTGTCGGCAGCACTCCTTACTCCATTATCGGAAAATCCGTCCTGCCTGTGGATGCGGTAAAAAAAGTAATGGGTCGCGCCACGTTTACAGATGATGATGTACCCGCTGGCGTGTTATACGCAAAAATACTGACTAGCCCCCGTGCCCATGCTGTGATTCGCAGTATTGACGCCTCCGCAGCACGCTCCATGCCGGGCGTACATGCTGTGTTGACGTACGAGGATGTGCCGCGCGTGCCTTTTGCAAGCGGAAGCCAAACGGGACCACAGGACCGCTATAGTCTCGACTATATCGTACGCTATAGTGGTGATCGCGTTGCCGCCGTCGCCGCTGAGACTCCAGAACTCGCTGAACAAGCCCTGGAACGCATCTCCGTCGAATATGATGTGCTGCCGCCTCTGTTGCATCCACGGCAAGCATTAGATAGCGGTAACATTCGCATACACGCGGAGTCTGAGTCACGCAATATCCATGATGCTGAGCGTAATGTTGCGGCTCGTACACGCTTTGAAACCGGTGATGTGGAACGTGGCTTCGCGGATGCTGATATAGTAATAGAGAACGAATACCTCACACAAATGACGCGGCAAGCATCCCTTGAACCCCATAGTGTTATTACCTATTTCGACGAAGATGACTATCTTGTTGTGCGTTCCAATGCCTACACACCGCACAACTTGCGTCGACAGCTCTCTACCATACTGGGCATTCCCATTCGCTGTATTCGCGTCGAGCAGCCCACGCTTGGTAATCCTACAGCAGGACAATCTTTGGTAAGTGAAGATATCTGTGCCCTTCTTACGCAGGCTACCCACCGACCCGTGAGGCTTGTCTACTCTCGTGCTGAGGAGTTACGCGACATTGGTTCTCCTCAACACATCGTGCGTGTGAAAACAGGCGTGAGGAGCGATGGCTCACTCGTTGCGCAGCAAATGCTTGTGCTTACTAGTACTGGCGCCTACGGCACATATACACCTACAAGTCAAAATGTGCTGTCACTCTACTCATGCCCACACACACGCTTTGTCGCTGAAGTCCTCTATACAAATCTTCCGCCAGCCAGTAACACGCCAGGTGCATCTGCTGAACTGTTCGCACTAGAGTCTCATATGGACGAGGTCGCCAAGCAATTGCACATGGACGCTCTTGCGTTTCGACGCAAAAATTGGGGTAGAGGAGAAACTCCGTCAACAGCGAGTCGTACTGTACAAGAGTGTCTGCAACTTGTCGAGGCAAAACTTCAATGGGGCGCTAAACGCGGTCAAACATTGAACAGCCGCCTGCATCGCGGCGTTGGCATAGCCCTCACGCGTTTTGACAACACGCTACCAAATGCTGAAAGCAGCGGTGCTAGTGTAAAGCTGAATGAAGATGGCTCGTTCGATGTGTTTGTGAGTGTGGCTGATCCCGCCCTCAAAACAATGCTCGTACAAATTGCCGCCGAGGTGCTCGATGTGTCGGTAGACGAAATTGTGTTGCATACCTCCACGACCGACACTATCCCTGTTGGGACAACAACAGAGCAGGCCTCGACGCTCTACAACGCGGGGGCAGCACTGCACCGGGCGGCAGAGCAGGTTCGCCGGCAGATGCTCATCGTCGCGAGTCGCCTGCTCGGAAATATCCCGGAAAATCTGACCATACGCGAAGGTGTCGTCACGCCCTCGCCGCTCAATGGTCACACGCTCACCCTTGCTCAGATCGCTACGCACCTACTGACAAATGAGGGTAAACAGCTTCTCACCAATGCCTTCTGGAAAGAAACCTCTCCTCCTGTTGCCCATGCTGTACACGGCGCCGAGGTAGAGGTGAACATCGACACCGGCGAGGTGCGTGTTATAAAACTGCTTGCCGCCCTCGATGCCGGACGCGTTATTCATCCCGCCCTAACCGAGGCACAGGTGCAGGGGAGCATCGTCAGAGGCTTGGGCTTTTCCCAGAGCGAGGAAGTTCTGTATGATACAGAGGGATACATTCTCGCGAAAACACTTGATGAGTATCACCTCTGTAACGCGACTGAAATGCCAGAGCTACAAACCTACCTGCTGCAAGACGAGGAAGCCTCAAACGCTGTCTTTGGCGCGAAATCGGTGGTTGAGGTTGCGCAAAGCGGCGTTGCTCCTGCTATAAGCAACGCTGTAGCAGATGCCCTCGGACTCTCCATACGCCAACTTCCGCTCACTCCAGAACGCATTCTTCGTGCTCTACACGCTAAAGATGCCAAACATGCATAACAAGTTGGGATCACATCTGTAACACAACTCAAATGTTGCAGATTTGGTCCTGCTTTTGCTCCTATTTGTGTTTTTTCAACGTTTATTTTTATCCTAAAATAGACACAAGTCCTACTTTTGGTATATCACATTGACCTACATTGATACAGTATGTAAAATTCCTTTGTGTACATCAATAGAAATCTGTGGGGGGAAGCCCGAATGCAAACTGTATCAACCGGTCAACTTGTAGGACAAACCGTAGGCCATTATGCTATAAAAAGCCTACTAGGGCGTGGTCGTTTGAGCGCAGTCTATCTGGCTCAACACCCGTCGCAGAACATAGCCACCGCTCTAACCACCTTTATTGTGCCCGACCACTATAACGCGGACATGCGAACCCGCTTCATGCAACGTTTTACCAGGGAAGCCGCCGCTTTGACTGCTCTCAGCCATCGTGATGTCTTACCGGTTTTTGAGTATGGTGAGCAGTTTGGCTATCCCTATCTCATTACGCCCTACATGTCTCATGGCTCCCTCGCCGATATCCTGAAACGGCAGGGGCGTTGCACGCCCGCGTTTGCGCTCCAGGTTCTGGAGCAAGTCGCCGCTGGCCTCGAACATGCGCATCGCAAAGGTGTGGTCCATGGTACGTTGAAGCCTGCAAATATTTTATCCACTCCCGATGGAAAATTGCTCATCGCAGGCTTTGGCTTGGTTCATATGCTGCAAATGCGCGGCATTGAGCAAAGTGACCAGCCTTATGCGTATCTTTTAAGTATCGCTAACACCTTTCTCTATGCATCTACCTATATTGCGCCAGAGGTTGTTCAGGGTCAGCCCGTCGACGTGCGCTCCGATATCTATGCGTTAGGCGTAATCCTGTTTGAAATGCTTAGCGGAAAACCACCATTCTCCAGTACCTCGCCTTTAGATACGGCTATTCAGCATGTGCAAAGTCCCTTGCCTTCGCTTCACAAGCTTAGCTCCGACATTCCTATTGCGATGGAACTGGTCGTCAATCATGCTCTTGCACGTGATCCCGCGCAGCGTTTCCAAAGCGTTGGCGAACTCCTGGAAGCCTTTGCACAGGTATGTCAAGGTGTTGCTCAGCGACCACAAAATACACAGAATAATGAAAGTGCCTTCTTACTGGATAAGCCGTCACCTGTGCAGAACCTACAAAATGTGCCCGAAGAAGAGGTTTCTATCGGAGGATGGCAACTCACGCCTCCTATCATGACTGGTAAACTGCTCGCCTCTCGCCCCTCTGCTTCAAACAGCAACGGACAGAGTGGAGTAATTCCTGGTCAGCCTATCCCCGGCTCAACGGATGGGTGGCAAATTTTACCTCCCATTGTTACAGGACGCGTTGCTGCCGTTCGCCCATCACAAGAGCCGCCTGCACCAAAGCCTGTGGCGCCAACGAGCTTCTTACAACAACCAGACTACCCGTTCACTTCTGCACTTGCTCCCGCGCCTGCACCAATTGTACAGATGCCGCAACCAACACAGGCACCCTCACCGTTGCCCACTGGACCAAATGCGAATGATGCTAACGACATGATTACACCGACTTGGTGGGTACAATCGCCACCACCTCGCGTTGTACCTTTAGCAAGCGCGCAAGAGGCGTCCGCAATAGAGATGCCGAATCCCAATAGGGAAAAGACGAAGCCGACGGATCCAAGCACTCAAACCCCTGATACGGTTATGCGTGTTCGTCCTACCAGACGAGCACGCAACAATGTTGGGCGCAGACGGGTGCTTGCAACCATTGCTGCTGGTAGCGTCGTCGCGGCAGGTGCATTGATTGCGGGCAAAATGAACCTTGCTCACCTTGTGCCACAACTTAATACCCACACGGCTCAGGGCACTACCACTGGGACAGGTCAGCAAACACAGGCTGGCAATACCCCAACGGCGACCCCAAAAAGTGGAATGAACCCCGGTACAACCGGTGCAACACATACTGGAAAAGTCCTGGGCACGACGAGCATCGCGCCAAATACGGCCCTCTATATCGTCAATCCAGCAGATAACAAGCCCAGCTTGCTTATTCACTTGCCAAATGGAAATTTCGTCGCTTACGAACGCGCTTGCACCCACGAAGGCGTCGAGGTCAATTACGACCCGAAGACACACACGTTGGTCTGTCCAGCGCATGGCGCTATCTTCGATCCTCGCAACAAAGCCTCTGTCTTGCAGGGACCAGCACAAACTCCACTCGCCCCCGTCGCCATTCGGGTAAATGCGGATGGCACAATTACCGCGGCCTAAAAATAATACCAACGTGCATCACATTGTGGCTTCCCTATGATGTGATGCACATTTGGTGTTATTCCTTGTTGTCTTCAAAGATACGTGTGACCTCTGCAAGCACATCGTCGAGACTGATTGCTCTCGGTCCCTGCTGCTCTTGTGACATATCGACAAGTGGCTCCGTCTGTGGCCGCTTCTCGCCATCAGTCTGCGAAGCAAATTCTTCTTCACAGGCCTGCAATGCCTCTAGCGGTGTGAGATTCCCGTACACAATGCGCGGGAGCAGGCTATGATACATAGCCACCGACTGCATGATCGCGCCAAATGCAAGCTGAAACTGCTCGAACGTAATTATCCCCGTTCCCAGTGGAATGGCTTCCTCCAGCCTCACCTCTCCATCCGCCAGATCAATACCAAACTTGCCCACCGCTATACGGTAGTTGACCGCCAGCAATGCCTCAAGGCATTCCAGTCGCCGCTTTGCTGTCACCGTTCCAATATGCGGCGCGATCAACAGCAGCTTGCGTGCCTCCCCATGTTGCTGAATGCTCACGATCATCCTCCATTGTCCATTACTACCATGAAATGCAAGTTCAACAAGCTCTCGTTCATAATCTACGTGTGCCAGCTTCAAACACATCTGCGTGAGGTAACTTGTGATCTGGGGGATACCAAAAGAGCCGGGCATGGAGCACTCCTTCTTTGTCTTGAAGCAACGGGGCGTAACAAGTGAGCAATAGCTACTAACTCAAGTATATCACCCGCAGCCGCAAAAACTCCCCTTCGACGTAGCAGAGTCTGTGGACGTTGCGGAGCTATAGACGAAGGATGCAAAAGCGAACAGGCTCCATAGCCCTCAGCATCCCCCGAATACGACTCGGAGAATGCTGAGAGCCGTGGTGCCTGTCTCTCATTGAATACGTATGTTATACAAATTGTTATAAACGAAATGCTGCACTCGCTCGTGCGTACGCATCTTGGTCCTTCCTGAACGAATCGGCATTGACTCCCCTCGCAGACGCCAGGAAATCCGCCAGTAGTTGTAATGGAACCACACTCACCAGTGGTGTTAATTCCTCCACCACATCTGTCACCAGGTCCACATGCCTCCATTGCCCTTGCGTAAACAGTTGTGTCTCTTCGGACGGTATCGTTCCCAGTAGCAGGACCTGAGTCTCAATCTCGTGTAGTGCACGCAGGAAATCAGCTATGCGTGGTTGTGCAGGCCCCTTGACGTTCACAATAGTCACTAAATCGCTTGCCTCGAAACCAACAAACGGACCATGGATTGCCTGCTCTAGCTCAAACCCCTCTGCCGTCACATATGCCGCTTCCTTTGCCTTTAACGCTCCCTCTGGCGCTATAGCCGCGTTCGGACCAGCCCCCACAAGAAAGACCCTGCGCTGCCGTGCCACAATATCTTGCGCCACCCGTCTCAGCGTGTCCTCGTGTAGAAAGACCTGTTCTACATAGGTCGGTATTAGTGCTAGCCCCTGCTCTATCTGTTGTGAAACCTGAGTATTGCCGCGAAGTGCTGCAAGACGCGCTGCTACCTGTGCCAAACGAGTGAGCGTACCAGTAAAGCTTATCGAGTGTGCGGACGATACCTCTTGCTCGACGGTCTCTATTACTACATCCACGTCTCGCATCTGCGAACCCTTGCCCGTGATGCCGACCGTCAAAACTCCGGACAACTTCGCACGCTGAGCTGCTGCAATACCGTGAACCTTACTGCCACGATGACTGATCACAACCACGCCATCGTTTGAACGCAGTGGTCGTGGATATGTCACAAGCTCATATGAACGGACCGCCCACGCGTCAACTCCTGCCAAACGAAATACATACTCACCAATCAACGCTGCGTGATAACTCGTCCCAATGCCTGCCAGCAAGATCCGTTCCCGCGTATGTAACTGTTGTGCTGCCTCTGTCGGCCCATCCCAATCCGCCAACAATCCCCGTATAGCCTGTGGTTGAGCATGAATAGAGGAATATAAAGCACTCGCCTTTCCTTGCGTCACGAAATGACTCCTTTCATTATAGAAACTACTTTACAATTTTTATCCCCATCGTAAGCTTATTATATAGCAGGATTTACAGCTCTTTAGCACCACAACGTCTAAAAGTCCTGCTCAATAAAGGTCGATGGGAAAAGTTCTACTATTGTAGGCGTACTATTAGCTACTTGATAAAAACAATGGTAATAGGAGGTGCTACATAACACGCTACAGCAATATGATGAGCGACTACGGAAAAGAAGCCTCTAAGTAAAACTACATTTGTACCTCCAAAAGGTTTACATACTGAACAAAATGTTACCACAATATTTTTCTGTGCGTATACGTATATATCTGTAATACCTTTTTGATAGGAGCTGTCATGGTAGGAATATTCGATACATCTATTCAAAATTCCGAATGTGCGAAACCACTGGAATCATTATCATTCGAAGAGCGCGTGCAACGTGGCGCAGAAAACGCTGTACGCTGTATGGGCGTGACCTCAAAGGATCGCGTCTTTATCATTACCGACTTTGCTCGTGAGAGCATCGCACGCCGTGTTGCCGCCGTTGCCCTCGATCTTCACGCCGATGTCACCGTGCGCTTCCTCGAGCACTACGGCGAACGACCACTGACCGTCTTTTCCGACGAAATGCGCAACGACCTGCTTCATGCGCGTCCAACCGTGACCTTCTATGTTGCAACTGCACAGCCCGGTGAAATCTCGTTCCGTTTACCTTTGCTTCCATTCCTGGTTACTGAACTGAAAGTCCGGCATGGACATATGATTGGTATCGACGAAGCGTTGATGGCCGACGGTATGTGCGCCGATTACGATGACGTTTTCACCTTGACTAACACCGTCTACGACGTGGTACGCAATGCCCAGACCATTCGTGTTACCTCCACTAAAGGCAGCGATGTCACAGCCACCTTCCACAAGGATTGGCACTGGATCCCCTGCCACGGTCGCTATCACGAGCAGGGCAAGTGGGGCAACCTGCCCGAAGGCGAGGTGTTTACCGCGCCTGCAACCGTCGACGGAGTCCTGGTGTGCGATGTGCTCGGCGACTACTTCTCCGAAAAATACGGCGTGCTGCAACATCCTCTCGTCTTTACGCTGAAGAATGGCTATGTTACAGAAGTCAGTAGCGAAGATACAGCTATCGCTCAGGAGATACATGACTATCTCTTCTCCGTTCCTAACGGCAATCGTGCGGGCGAATTTGCTATCGGCACTCTAACCTGTCTCAAAAAGCTTGTCGGCAATTTGCTGCAGGACGAAAAGATGCCCGGTCTGCATGTCGCCTTTGGCAATCCCTATCCGCAGTTTACAGGCGCCGATTGGGATGCAAAGATTCACGTCGATGTAATACCAGCGCGTTGCACGATTGAAGTCGATGGACGCGTCATTATGCGCGATGGCGAATTTACCCTGTAAAACAACATTATGGCAGGGCCTGATAGACACTTGATAGTCTATCTGACTCTGCCCGATACAAAACATGCAACCTGTGCGTCTATATATGTAGGACGTTGACACGGTTGCATCTTCTCTCTTACAATAAAAGTTGTATAAGCGTGTATCACCGCGACTAACAACGTTCAGGTACTTTACCCGCCTACCGGCAAAGAAAAGCTATATGGGGAGCTTGACATGACCACGACCAGGGGACAAAATCTCATCGGCACTGTGCTGGGGTCCTGCGTGCTAGAACGATTGCTGGGCTATGGCGGTTCCAGCGCGGTCTTTCTAGGACGACAACATACACCTGACCGCAAAGTAGCCGTGAAAGTTTTTCTCCCGCGCTCCACTATGGACTTGCAGATGCGACGCGACTTCTATCGCCGTTTCTTACGCGAAGCCGAGGCCGCTAGCGCTCTCAATCATCCCAACATTCTGCCCATCTACTCCTATGGTGAGCAAGATGGTCTACCGTATATTGTTATGCCGTATATGTCCGGTGGCACCCTCTCTGAATATATCGTGAAAAACGGCCCTCTCTCGCTCGAGGAAACGCAGTGGCATCTTGAGCAACTCGCCTCTGCGCTGGACTATGCCCATGAACATGGATGTGTTCACTGTGACGTGAAACCCGCCAACATTCTGCTCGATGGTGCCCGTCGCATTATGCTTGCCGACTTTGGCATCGCCCGGCTCGCGTCAAAGGTGCCAGCCGAAG